>DPJP01000105.1:35546-49813 GCA_003542955.1 Armatimonadota bacterium | reverse complement strand
CCCCGGCAGGGCGGCGAGCCTGATGCTCTCACCCTCGCCGGAGCGGTAGCCGAACAGGCCGATGTCACGGCCACCGACCAGCATCGCGCCGTTAGCAACGGCCGGGCGCGAGGCGAGTGGCTGCCCGGCGTTATGGCTCCAGAGTTCCCGCCCGGTGTCGAGNNCAGTCCATCATCGGAGGCGACGTAGGCGACGGTGTCATCGACAACAGCCGGGGTCACCGAAACCGGCCCCGACATAGCTCTGCGCCAGAAGCGGCGGCCGTCATCGACGGCATAGGCTTGCACCTGGCCGTCGAGGCCGGCCACGAGCAGCATCTGCCCGGTTGCCACGACATCGGCAACGACCTGGGCGCCCACATTGCGCTCCCAGAGGACCCGACCGTCGGCGATGCCGAGGGCAAACAGCCGGCCACTGTGATTGCAGACGTAGGCTGTCGAGCCGACGACCGCGGCGGCGCCGACGACGGGGGCGCCGGTGTGCAGCGACCAGGCCAGCGCGCCGGTCTGCTCATCAAAGGCATACACGCGGCCGTTGGTCGCGCCGGCGATGATCGCGCCGGGCATCGAACCGGACTGGCCGTTCTTCCCCGCCTTTGGCGCCGCATACTGCCCCCACGCCCCGCGCGCGACGGTCGTCGAGCTCAGCTCATGCAGCCACATCAGTTCACTCGTGGCCGCATCCAGTGCGCGGACGGTGCCGTCCTCGCAACCGAAGAAGACCAGCCCCTTGTCCGTCACGAATGGTGTGCTGACTACGGCCGACCCGGTGGTGAAGGTCCAGGTGGGCTTGCGGGGCACGGCGCGGCCCGAGGCCGCGATCGGCAGGCATAGCACCTGCCCGCCGTGGGTCCCGAAGTACACCCTGCCCTCGCGCACCGCCGCGCCGGTGGCAATAGGCGAGCCGGCGGGGTGCGACCACAGCTCATTGCCGGAGCGAGCCTCGACTGCGCGGAGCGAGCCGTCAAGCCCGCCGACGAAGGCGACGCCGTCAGCAATGGGGATATCCGAGCGAACTGGACCCGCGGCGTCATAGCGCCAGGCCAGGTGGGCGAGCGGCCCAAATGAGAGACCCGACGGAACAGCCACGGGAACGGGGGCCGTCACCTCCGGCCGCTGCGGAGGCTGAGTCGGAAGCTTCGCGACGGCGCCGCCGGAGGGCTGCTCGGTGGCGTCGATGGCCTGTGTCGGCTCAGGGGGGGAGGTGGGTTGAGCCGCATCGCGCGGGTAGGAGGGGAAGTAGGCGGGGGTGGTAGCGATGCTGTAGCCTCTGTTGTCGATATCGCGGACTGTCAGCGCGACGGCCGCGCCCTGCTCACCGACGCCACCGACATCCTGGAGCGAACCCGTGCGGCTGAGCTGAACGCCCCAGTCGATTGAGCGCGTGAGCGCGAGCCCGCCGACCCAGTTGCCGTCAACGACTTGTACGAAGGCGCCGAGGCCGAAATCTTCCATCCGCCGGTGGGCTGTGATACCATATCCGAAATCGTCATCAAACAGGCCTGCAGAGCCCCGCAGAAGAGTGCGCGGGCCGAGCAGCCTGTCGAAGTTGAGCAGCGCGGTCGAGGTATCATCGCCGGAGAAGTTGAAGTAGTGCCCTGCCGTGATGCTTGTGCGCCAGCTGAGTGGAATCGCCAGGGCGGCATCGATACCGCCGGCGAAGTCGCTGTCGCCCCCGGTATCGCGTAGCTCGAGATGGGGCACTGCGTAGAGGATTGGCGGGGGCTTGACGTCACGCCCATCCTGTGCCGACGCAATGCGTGACAGGGGCAGACAGGCCAGTATGCAGAAGACAGCGAGGCCGGCCCGGCGGTATAGCATCCGAGTCTCTCCCTGGTGGTGTGACTGATTGCGATAGTTTCTAGGGTTTGACCATTAAGCTTATACTACATTTGACACTGCAGTCAACGCAATTGTTCCCGTAGCCGCGCCTGTTCCAGGCGTCGGCAGGCTCCCCATGCGAGGTGAACCGACTCTCGATGGCTCAAGGCACGTTCGTCCAGATTGGCGCAGGCAATATCGGCAGGTCCTTTATCGGCCAGCTCTTCGCCCGCGCCGGCTTCGAAACCGTCTTCATTGATGTGGTTACGCAGGTCGTTGACGCCCTGAACGATCAGCACCGCTATCGCGTCGAGATCAAGGACAGAGACCCCCAGACAATCTGGGTCGAGAACGTCCGCGCGGTCAACGGCGCCGACCGCGAGGCCGCGGCCGCGGAGTTGGCCGAGTGTCGCCTCTGCGCGACCGCCGTCGGCCCCGGCGCTCTCAAGTACATCTACCCCACCATCGCGCTGGCGCTAGAGAAGCGCGTGGCGGCCGGGGCGCCGCCTCTGGATGTCATCATCTGCGAGAATATGCGCGACGCGGCGTCGGCATTCCGCGAGGGACTGGGCCAACTGCTGCCGGCGGGCTTTCCGCTCGAGGACAGCATCGGGCTGATTGAGACCAGCATCGGCAAGATGGTGCCGATCATGAGCAAAGCCGACAGGGCGCACGACCCGCTCCTGGTGTTCGCGGAGGCCTACAACACGCTCATCTGCGACAAGAGGGGCTTCAGGAACCCGATCCCGGACGTGCCCGGCCTGGCGCCAAAGGAGAATATGACCGCCTACGTGGATCGCAAGTCTTTCATCCACAACTTCGGTCACGCGCTGTGCGCATACCTGGGCCATGTGTGCGATCCGCGGCTGCGCTACACCTATGAGACGGTCGAGCACGATGTGCTGGGTCCGGCGATTCGCCGGGGGATGATGGAATCGGCGCGTGCGCTCATTCGCGTGTACCCGACCGAGTTTGACGAGGCCAACCAGGCCGAGCATGTCGATGACCTGCTCTCGCGCTTTGCCAACCGCGCGCTGGGCGATACGCTCTATCGCGTCGGCCGCGACATCCGGAGGAAGCTCTCTCGTGAGGACCGCGTCATCGGTGCGCTCTGCTGCGATATAGCAAACGGTATCGAGCCGCGCCTGACGGCCCTGTGCGCCGCTGCGGGGATGCGGTTCCGCGCCGTCGATGAGGCCGGGCGGATGTACCCACCGGACCGCGACTTCGCCCGCGAGACCTGGCTTCGGGGGCCGCAGGCCGTGCTCGATGAAGTCTGTGGGCTGAAGGCCGGCGACCAGGGAGAGGCTCGGGCGCGGGAGGCGGTGCTGGCCGCCGACGGCGTTCTGCATCAGAGTATCATGTCTGCACGCGTGGACTGGGAGCAGGTGCTCGAGTGAGTGAACAGATACGCACACCGGAGCAGGTAGAGCGGCACGCGGGGATCGTTGCCGTGCTGAGCACCATCGGCATCCTGGTATTCCTGGCCGGACTGCTTGCATACACGTATCCGGAGTTCCTCCCGCCGGAGCCGGAGAAGGCCGTGCGGCTGTTCCTGCGCGCGGAGGACGGTGAGACGTGGTTCAACGTCCAGTGTGCGCTGCAGGGAAGCACGCGGGCGCGGGAGGACTACATCCTCGCCGCGAGCAAGGTGGACTTCGTGGGCTACCGGGTGACCGACTCGGTGCTCAAGCGCACCGCGTGGGCGCTCGGACGCGTNNCACGCTGCGGGTGACGCAGTACTACCGTGGCCCCGGGGGCGAACTGCTGGCTGTGCCCGTGAACTACGTGCTGCTGCGGGTGCGGGGGCAGTGGTACATCAACGCGGAGAGCGTGCTCGACGGCGGCTATGAGCAGTACCTGCGCAAGCGGGGCCGCGCCGACGTCTGAGGCTACTCCCTCAGAGCCTGACGGGAATGTCCCGATCCGCAAGCTGCTGCTTGATCTCCCCCACCGTCGTCTGGCCGAAGTGGAAGATACTCGCGGCCAGCACGGCGTCGGCCTGCCCCAGCGTCAAAGCGTCGTACATGTGGCCGGAGTGGCCCGCCCCGCCGGAGGCGATCACCGGGATGCTCACCGATGAGGATATGCGGCGCAGCAGTTCGATGTCATAGCCGCTGGTGGTGCCGTCGGCGTCCATGCTCGTGACCAGCAGCTCACCCGCGCCGCGCTGCTCGACCTCCCTGGCCCACTCGAGCGCATCGATATCGGTAACGGTGCGCCCGCCGTGGGTGTAGACCTTCCACTCGATCTGCGCATCGGGAGCATACCCGAGGTCGGGCTTTGGCGAACCCTCGGGCCGCACGCGCCGGGCGTCGATGGCGACGACGATGCACTGGGCGCCGAAGCGCTCGGAGCCCTGGCTGATCAGGTCGCGGTCGAGCACCGCGGCGGTGTTGATGGATATCTTGTCCGCGCCTGCGCGGAGGATCTCGCGGATGTCCTCGGTCGAGCGAATCCCGCCGCCGACGGTGAAGGGGATGAAGACCTGCTCGGCGACGCGCCGGATCATGTCCAGCAGCACTGCGCGGGCGTCGGAGGTAGCGGTGATGTCTAGGAAGGTCAGCTCGTCGGCGCCCTGGGCGTCGTAGTTGGCTGCCTGCTCGACCGGGTCACCGGCATCGACGAGATCGACGAAGTGCACGCCCTTGACGACGCGTCCGCCGGTGACATCAAGACATGGGATAATGCGTTTTGCCAGCATGGCATTCACTCACATTCAGACGGGCCGGACGTGGCCCGGTGGCGTCGGTGTTGACTGCGCGGGCGGGGACGGCGTGCTACGCCCCCTCCGCGATCTTGCGGAAGTTGTCGAGTATCTGCAGGCCGACGGCCTGCGACTTCTCCGGGTGGTACTGGGTAGCGAACACGTTGCCCCGCCACACCGCGGAGCAGAACTCGATTCCGTAGTCGGTGGTGGTGGCGATGATGTCATCGTCCTCGGGCTCGGCGTAGTAGGAGTGGACGAAGTAGACCCATGAGCCGTCCGGCACACCCTCGAGGTGCGGCGCCGGTGCTTTCTTGGATACCTGGTTCCAGCCGATCTGGGGGATCTTCAGCTCGTGCCTGAACCTGACGACTTTGCCGGGGAGTATGCTCAGGCCCGGCAGCGTCCCCTCCTCGGAGCTTGCGAAGAGCAACTGCATCCCCAGGCAGATGCCCAGAAACGGCTTGCCTTCGGCCACGACCTGCTTGATGGGCTCCTCGAGCCCGCGATTGCGAAGCCCCTTGATACAGTCATCGAACGACCCGACGCCCGGCAGGATCACGGCGTCGGCGCGCCGCAGGTCGTCGGGCGAGCTGCTGATGATGGCGTCCGCGCCGACGTGCAGCAGGGCCTTCTCCACGCTGCCGAGGTTGCCTTCTCCGTAGTCGATGATCGTGATCATGCGGCGGTTCGTCCCTTCCGGACGGCTGCTGCGGGGAGCCGTGAGGGCGCACACAAGAGCCGCCACGGGTGGCTGTGGCGACATTAGACAGCAGTCGGGATATCGTGTATCATGGGGCTACAGCAGGTCCGCCATGTAACCGGTGATTGATCGCCGGCGGGCGGGCCTTTAACTGGTTCGCCATGCAGATTTTACCACAGCACAGAGGTCCTGTATAGTGACCACCCAGCGACCCCGGCCTGAGACCGTGTTGGTGATGGACTTTGGCGCGCAGTATGTGCAGTTGATTGTGCGCAAGGTCCGCGAGCAGCATGTCTACTCCGAGATCCGCCCGGCGACAATGTCGTTTGAGCAGGTGGAAGCGGAAAGGCCTGCCGGCATAATCCTCTCCGGCGGCCCCAACAGCGTCTACGCGCCCGGAGCGCCGACGATCGATCGGCGCATCCTGGAGGCGGGCATTCCCGTGCTGGGAATATGCTACGGCCAGCAGTTGATGGCTCACGTGTTGGGCGGAGAGGTCGGTCGCGACGAGCAGGAGCGCGAATACGGTCACGTCCCCATCGATATCGTCGATCCGGGCATGCTGTTCGCCGGGATCGCCAGTCCAACCTCGACCTGGATGAGCCATGGCGATAAGGTGATGGGTGTGCCCCCGGGGTTCAAGGTGCTCGCCAGGAGCCTCAACAGCCCGGTGGCGGCCATGGCCGACCCGGAGCGGAAGCTCTACGGCGTGCAGTTCCACCCCGAGGTCGGCCACACTCAGGCGGGTACACAGATTCTGCGCAACTTCCTCCATAATGTGTGCGGGTGCTCGGGGAGCTGGGAGCCCGCGGCGTTCATTGACCAGGCGGTCACGGAGTTGCGTGAGAAGATCGGTGAGGACAGCATCCTCTGCGGCGTGTCCGGCGGTGTGGACTCGATGGTCACCGCGGCGCTGCTGGACCGCGCCGTAGGCGACAGGCTCACGTGCATGTTCATCGACCACGGGCTGATGCGCAAGGATGAGGCGCGCGAGGTCATCGAGTTCTTCAGCAACTGGGAGGGCGAGGCGCATTTCGTCCCGATCGATGCGTCCGAGACCTTCATCTCAAAGCTCGCGGGGGTCACCGACCCCGAGCAGAAGCGTCGCATCATCGGGGAGACCTTCATCCGCACCTTCGAGGCGGAGTCAGCCGAACTTGGACATTTCCGCTACATCGCTCACGGAACGCTCTACCCGGACGTGATCGAAAGCGGCGGCGATCAGACCGCGACGATCAAGACGCACCACAACGTCGGCGGTCTGCCGGATGACATGCAGTATGAGGAGAACATCGAGCCGCTGCGGCTGCTGTTCAAGGACGAGGTCCGCGAAGTCGGCCGGCAGTTGGGTCTCCCGGAGACGATCTGCTCGCGGCAGCCGTTCCCGGGGCCCGGCCTCGCGGTGCGCATCGTGGGTGAGGTGACGCCGGAGCGTCTCGCGACGCTGCGGGAGGCCGACGCGATCTTCCGGCAGGAGCTGGACGGCGCGGGGCTGTCATCGGGCATAGCGCAGAGCTTCGCCGCCTTCATCGGCATTCGCTCGGTGGGCGTGATGGGTGACGAGCGCAGCTACGCGCACCCGGTGGTGTTGCGGGCGGTGACGACGGATGACTTCATGACGGCGGACTGGGCGCGCATTCCGCATGAGGTACTGGCGCGGATCTCCAACCGCATCGTAAACGAGGTGCCGGGCGTTAACCGTGTGGTTTACGATATAACCTCGAAACCGCCCGGGACAATTGAGTGGGAGTAGAAGGTCCTCGCCGTTTGCTCAAGAATAGCGTCAGGATGTGGGAACAGGGCGCCCTCAAAAGCGTGCCATGGCGGATCTCAACTGGTGAGTGGATATGGACACCAAGTATGTGTTCGTGACGGGCGGCGTCGTATCGGGTATCGGCAAGGGCATCACAGCCGCCTCGCTGGGGCGGCTGCTTCGCAACCGCGGCTTCAATGTCGCGATGGTCAAGGTCGACCCCTATGTGAATGTCGATGCCGGGCTGATGAACCCCTTCCAGCACGGGGAGGTGTTCGTCACCGATGACGGCGCCGAGACCGATCTCGACCTCGGCCACTACGAGCGCTTCATCGACGAGCCGCTGACGCGTGACTCGAACATCACCACCGGCGCCATCTACGACGCCGTCATCCGCAAAGAGCGCGACGGCGACTACTACCTTGGCAAGACGGTCCAGGTCATCCCGCACATCACCGACGAGATCAAGGCGCGCATCCGCCGCGCGGCCCGGCATCACGAGGCGGACATCTGCATCACCGAGATCGGCGGCACCGTCGGCGACATCGAGAGCCAGCCGTTCCTGGAGGCCATCCGCCAGATGCGCGTCGAGGAGGGCCCCGAGAACACGTGCTTTGTGCATGTCACGCTGGTGCCCTATCTCGATGCGGTGGGTGAACTCAAGACCAAGCCGACACAGCACAGCGTGCAGGAGCTGCGCAGGTCGGGTATTCAGCCACAGGTGCTGGTCGCGCGCTCGCGGTTGCCGCTGGGCGATGACGTGAGGGCGAAGATATCGCTCTTCTGCGACGTGCCACCGCAGGCGGTCATCGAGGCCGTGGACACGGACCGCTCGCTGTACGGCATCCCGCTCAGCATGGAGGCCCAGGGGATCGCCGACCTGGTCACACAGAGAGTCGGCCTTGGCAAGCGGGCAGCGAACAGCACCGAATGGGCCGAGATGGTCGAGCGGATCGAGCACCCGACGCATTCGGTCAACATCGCCATGGTCGGCAAGTACATGAACCTGCACGATGCGTACCTGTCGGTGACGGAGGCGATCAAGCACGGCGGCGCGGCCAATGACTGCAAGGTCAACATCGAGTACATCGACTCCGAGGCCATCGAGTGCTCGAGCGCCGAGGAGCTGCTGAGAGGGGTCAGCGGCGTGCTGGTGCCGGGCGGGTTCGGCAACCGTGGCATCGAGGGGAAGATCGAGGCGGCATGTTACGCGCGAGAGAACGATGTGCCCTACCTGGGGCTGTGCCTGGGGCTGCAGATTGCCACTATCGAGTTTGCGCGCAATGCCTGCGGGCTCGAGTGTGCCAACAGCACCGAGTTCGAGCCGGACACCCCGCACCCGGTGATCATCTACCTCAAGGAGCAGGAGTATGTGACCGAGTTGGGCGGCACAATGAGGCTCGGCGCGTACCCGTGCAGCATCGCCGATGGTTCTCTTGCGCACAGGGCCTACGGAGCCTCGGACATATCAGAGCGGCACCGGCATCGCTACGAGGTCAACAACGCCTACCGCAAGCAGCTCGAGGACAATGGGCTGCGGGTGTGCGGAACATCGCCCGAGGGTGACCTGGTGGAGATGATCGAGATGCCGGGTCATCCGTTCTATATCGCTTCGCAGTTCCACCCGGAGTTCAAGTCGCGGCCGAACCGCGCACACCCGTTGTTCGCGAGCTTCATCGAGGCCTGTCTGAAGCGGACGCAGGAGGGTTAGCCGCGGCGCGCGGGGCCGGTCCCGGTGTGCCTCCGGTGCGGGCGCCGGCGCCTCGCACCACACCGCCGCTTCGGCGCTCCGTGGTAGGAGCAGGCGTCCTGGCGCCCGGCCCATTCTCCACGCCGCGAGGGTGTCTTCGGCACCAACCCAGGATCATATCGGGGGCCCACAGCAGTGCGCCGGGCCCGGCGCCATCCAGGATGGGCGCGACGCCACTCGGGCAGCCGGCTGAAGCCCACATACATTCATACTGGTGATAGGCTTGTCATTGCTTGATGATCTCAACGACAGGCAGCGGGAAGCTGCCGAGACAATAGACGGCCCCGTGCTGATCTTCGCCGGCGCGGGGAGCGGCAAGACGCGCGCGCTGACCTATCGCATCGCCCACATGGTGCGGGAGAAGGGAATCGCCCCGGAGCACATCCTGGCGGTCACCTTCACGAACAAGGCCGCCAATGAGATGAAGGAGCGCATCACCCGGCTCATCGGGGATGATGCCAGGCGCCTGTGGGCGGGCACGTTTCACTCGATCTGCTCACGTCTGCTCCGTCGCTACGGCGAGGAGATCGGCATAGCCCCGAACTTCGTCATCTACGATGAGGCCGACCAGACGGCGCTGATCAAGCAGGCCGTCAGCATCGCCGACATCGACAGCCAGGCTTACACGCCCACTCGCATCCGGTGGGCGATCAGCAGCGGGAAGAACGAGCTGCTTGACCCGCAGGATTATGCCAGGGCGCGCAAGGGCCCCTTCGACGAGATCGTCGCGCGCGTCTACTCGCGCTACCAGCAGGCGCTGCGTGAGAACAACGCGCTGGACTTCGACGACCTGCTCGTCAAGGCAGTCGAGCTGCTCAGGAGCAGGCCGAAAGTGCTCGCCGCGCTCCAGGAGCGTCTGCGCTATGTTCTGGTTGACGAGTACCAGGATATCAACTACGCCCAGTATGAACTCGTCAAGCTGCTGTCGGCCAGGGAGCGCAACATCTGCGTGGTTGGCGATGACGACCAGAGCATCTACGGCTGGCGGGGCGCCAACGTCGGGCTGATTCTGAGCTTTCAGGCGGATAACCCCAACACACGCGTCATCAAGCTCGAGCAGAACTACCGCTCGACACAGAAGATACTCGACTGCGCGCATGCGGTCATTCGTGTCAATGAGGACCGGGCGGAGAAGAGGCTGTGGACCGAGAACGGCGCCGGGGACAACCTGGTTGTGTACGAGGCGGTTAACGAGGAGGAGGAGGCCGCCTACGTCGCGGGAGTTGTCGCGCGGCAAGTCCGCAACTCCGGCACCCGTTACGCGGACTACGCCGTCCTCTATCGCGCCAATGCCATGTCGCGCAACCTCGAGAGCGCGATGCGCGAGAAAGGCATTCCCTATGAGGTCGTCGGCGGGATGTCATTCTATGACCGCGGAGAGATCAAGGACCTCGCGGCTTATCTCAAGCTCATCTACAACCTCGATGACTCGATTTCACTGCGCCGAATCATCAACAAGCCTGCGCGCAACATCGGCGAGGGCACGGTTTCGCGCTTGACCCAGCTTGCGCATTCAGAGGGCGTAACGCTCTTCGAGGCGTGCCGGCTCGCGGGCGAGGAGTCGGACCTGAGGAAGGCGCAGAAGGAAGCGGTGCTCCATTTCTACTCGATGATCCGCCGACTGCACGAGGATGCCGCCGCTATGAGCGTCTCAGGCATCGTGAAGGCCGTGCTGGAGCGCAGTGGCTACACCGACGCGTTGCAGGCGAGCGGGAAGGCCGATGATGCGGATCGCGTCGATACGCTCGGCGAGTTGGTCACCGACGCGGTCAAGTACGAGCAGAGCGCCGACGAGCCCTCGCTGGGGGGCTTCCTCGAGCGGCTGGCGCTGTTGTCTGATCTCGACAAAGCGGAGGACCTCGGCAGCAGCGTGTCTCTGATGACGGTGCATGCCTCGAAGGGTCTGGAGTTCCCAATCGTGTTCATAGTCGGGATGGAGGAGGGCATATTCCCACACGAGCGCTCGATGGGGGATCAGTTCGAGCTTGCCGAGGAGCGCCGCCTGTTCTACGTTGCACTCACCAGGGCGCAGCGAATGGTCTACATGAGCCATGCCCGTGGACGGACTATCTACGGCAGCCCGCATGGGATGATCCCTTCACGCTTTCTCAAGGACCTCCCCCCCGAGAGCATTGACTGCAAGTTCGATGCTGACAGCCCGCTGATGCCGCGGATGTTCGGTGATGAGGAGGCTGCCGTCCGCGAGCGGACCGTTCTCGCCGGCGGCATAGACATTACCGATGTGCTTCGCCGCGCCAGGGAGAATAGCGCCGCGGCCGCCGCACAGAGGCAGGAGCCGCAGACACCGCCGGCACAGCCGAGCGGCGGCGAGACAGTACCCGAGCCGACAGAGGCCGGGAAGCGCAAGCCCGCCGGCGCTACTAGGAAGAAGGCTGCGCGCTCGCCCGCGAAGCAGAAGAAAGCAGCCTCGGTGCAGCCACTTGGCACGGGCACCAAGGTTGTGCACGAGGATTTCGGCGAGGGCATCGTCGTCTCGGTTGACGAAAAGGGCGATGAGCCTGCGGTCACCGTCGCCTTCGTTGCCAAGGGGATCAAGAAGATACTTGCCAATCACCCGAAGCTCAAGGTTCGAAGGTAGCCGCTCGGGCACGGAGAGTGCAGTATGCGTGTAGTCATCCAGAGAGTCAGCCGCGCCGATGTTGTTGTCGACGGCGAGTGTCTCGGGCGCATCGATGCGGGCCTGCTCGTGCTTGCGGGCTTTGCCGATGGTGACGGCGAGGAGCAGTTGCGATGGATGGCAAACAAGATAGTCGGCCTGCGTGTCTTCGAGGATGACGAGGAGAAGATGAACCTCTCTGTCGGCGATGTCGGCGGCGCTATACTGCTGGTGCCCAATTTCACGCTGTATGCCGACTGCCAGAAGGGGCGCCGCCCGGGCTTCTCGGGCGCGGCGGCTCCCGAGGTCGCGACCGGCCTGTTCGACCGCTTCGTGGCGATGGTGCAGGAATCGGGCGTCGCGGTTGAGAAGGGGCAGTTTGGAGCGCACATGCTTGTGAGCCTGAGCAATGACGGTCCCGTCACACTGATCATAGACAGCCCGCAGTGAAGTAGCTGATACTTATGCCACGCCGAAGGAGAAGTCGCCGCCGCAGTCGGCCGGATGGACCACAGGCAGTCGAACACCGCCTGCACGGCGATCTGCTCGCGGAGAACGGCCGAATAGATGACGCCATCGTCGAGTACGAGCGGGCGGCGCAACTCGACGACAGCGACCCCGACACCAGCGTTGCGCTGGGGGACGCCTACTTCGAGGCGAATATGCCGCGCAAGGCATACTCGGCCTACAAGAAGGCCCTCAGCACGCACCCCAGGCATGCGGAGGCGCACTTCTGCCTTGCCGAGTTCTGGATCAACCTGAGTCGCTTTGCCGCCGCGACGCTGGCGCTCGAGAAGGCCGTCAACTGCGACCCCNNCCCCGCCACTACTACCAGTGCCGTCTTGGTGAGCTGTATGTTCACCGCGGGCACTTCCATCGCGCGGAGAAGCAGTTCCGCGCCGCCATCGACCTGGCCCCCGATGACGGCTTCTACCACCACAAGCTCGGTGACCTGTTCGCGCGGCGCGGCAACTGGGAGGCCGCGGCGGCCGAGTACGAGACTGCCGTCGCCTGCTCCCCGGCCGAGGACTTCTACAACGTCCGCCTGAGCGCGGTCTACGTGCGCCAGCGGCGCATCGACGATGCACTGGCGCAACTGCGGCGGGCCTACCTGATAAGCCCCGATACCGGCGTCTACCTGCACCTGATCGGTGAACTGCTGCTGCTCTCCGGCGACCATGAGAGCGCGCTCGAGGCGTACCAGCGCGCAGGTCAGCTGGATGAGTATGACCGCGACTGGGTGCGGCGCTGGCACCTGCGATCGGGACTCCCCTCCCAGATGGCCCGTGTCGGCTGGGGCGCGGAGATCTACGAGGTCGACGCCCAGGCGCGGTGAGGGCACGACCCCTCTCGTGCCGGCATGTCGCCCTGCGAGGTTCGGTGCTCCCAGCCCTCTCCCCCACACGCGAAAACGGGCCAGGCTGCGTGCCTGACCCGTCTGTTGATCTGCTAACCCTGTGATGCCGTCGGATGCTACTCCTCGGATTTCTTCTCCTCAGCGGCGGGAGCCTCATCGGCTGCAGCGGGCTCCTCCTGCGCCGGCGCAGTGTGCTCAACGTACATCTGCAGCGTGTGCTTGTCTGCCTGAGCCAGCTCGAAGACGCGCTCGAAGCGGATGGCGTCCTTGGGGCATACCCACTCGCACTGCCCACAGAAGATGCAGCGGTACATCTGTGCGACCAGGTCCTTCTTCGGCTTGCCCTTGGCGTCCAGGGCGCCGTCCTCGCGCTCGACGAGGTCGAGGACCTCGGCGGGGCAATCGCGCACGCACATATTGCAGCGGATGCACAACTCGTCATTCCAGATCAACCGCCCGCGGAAGCGCTCGGGGGGCTCGAGCCGGTCGAACGGATACAGCACGGTTGCCGGCTTGGCAAACAGGTTTGACAGCAGCTCCTTGACCATGACACCAAGGCCGCGGGACATGACACGTCTCCTTACATTGAACCAACGATCACGATGTAGAGAATCTGGATGAGGATCGGGAAAGTGAGCCACGTCAGGCACCAGCGCACCATCTGATCGATGCGCAGCCGGGTGAGGGCCGCCTTGATGACCGACAGCAGAAATACGATGAAGAGCGCCTTGAGCACAACCGCCAGGAAGCCGACAAGAGGTGCGACAGCGGTGCCTGCGACGGCCTTCGTCACCCACGGAAGGTGCGGGCCGCCGAGGAAGATGGCCGCTATGAGCACGGCGCCGACGACGGTCTCTGTCGAGAACATCAGCTTGAGCAGCGCGTACTTGCGGCCGGTGTACTCGGTCATCGGGCCCTCGACGATCTCGGTCTCCGCGTGGGGAATGTCGAAGGGCACACGTTCGAGCTTGCCAACCAGACCCGCGATAGCGACGAGGAACGCGATCGGCGTGATCAGGGCGAACCAGTAGTGGTCATCCTGGTAGGCCAGCAGGTCGGTGATGCGCCAGCTCTGCGCGGCGATCGCCGGCGCCAACAGCGCCAGGGCGAAGGGCACCTCGTAGCCGAACAACTGCGTGACCACGCGGCCGGTGCCGATCGAGCCGAACGGGTTCGGTGAATACCAGCCGAGCAGCACCAGCACGAAGGCCGGGATGGTCAGCAGGTAGAGCACCACGATCAGGTCGCCCTGGAAGGAGAAGTGCCAGTCCTTGGTCCACATCGGCACGTAGAGGAACGATGCGGCCACGGCGGCCAGACCGAACAGCGGCACCGTGTTGACCATCGGCTTGTCCGCATCGTGGGTGATGATGTCCTCTTTTGAGAGCAGTTTGATCGTGTCGGCAAGCGGCTGATACCACGGCGGGCCCTGGCGGTTCTGCAGTCGCGCGACTACCTTGCGGTCGAAGTACTCCGCGAACAGGGCAAACGCGAGCAGAAACAGAAAGCCCGGGAAGATCAGCACATAGAACAGCGGCATCACAGTATCCATATATCTCA
>DPJP01000105.1:33003-35504 GCA_003542955.1 Armatimonadota bacterium | reverse complement strand
ACTTTCACAGTGACGTCTGCTGCGTAGCGACACCCGGCGGGAAGCTCCCCGCCGGCGTCGCCGCGCTTAGCGGTCCGTACAGGACATGCACGGGTCGATTGAGGCGATGATGATCGGCGCATCGGCCACGTAGGCGCCCTCGAGCATGGCGATGGTGGCGGGCCAGTTGGCCAGGCTTGGTGTGCGGACCTTCACGCGCGCGGGCTTGTCGGTGCCGTTGCTGCGTATGTAGTAGAACACCTCGCCGCGCGGAGCTTCACAACGGGCGACGGTCTCGCCCTCCGGAACACGCGGCTTGGCCCGCACCTGGATGTCGCCCTCCGGCAGCCTCCGAAGGACCTCCTCACAGATGTCAATGGCCTGGAAGGTCTCGAGCACGCGAACGATCGTCCGGCCCAGAACATCGCCCAGGTCCGAGGTGATCGGCTGGTAGTCAAGCTCCGGATATGCGTCGTAGGGGAAGACCCAGCGTGCGTCGTAGGGCACATTGGATGCGCGGGCGGTCGGGCCCACCGCACCCAGTTCGCGCGCCTGCTGCTCGGTGAGCACGCCGACACCCTCGACCCGCTTGAGAAAGCTGCTCTCGGTCGTGGCGACCTGCTTGTAGTACTCGGTGCGCTCGCGGAGGACCATCAGGCCCTCGGTGCACTTGTCGGCCATCTGGGGCGTGAGGTCGAACTTGGTGCCCCCGATAGTGGTGAAGCCATAGTGCACGCGGTTGCCCGTGATCATCTCGAGCAGGTCCTGCACGACCTCGCGGTCGCGCCAGACGTACATGAAGAGCGTATCAAAGCCCACCTCGTGAGCGGCGACACCGAGCCAGAGCAGGTGGCTGTGGATGCGTTCGAGTTCGGCGACGAGCACGCGGAGGTACTTCGCGCGCGCCGGCACCTCGAGCTGCAGCAGGTCCTCGACCGCGCGGGCGAAGGTGTTCGAGTGGATGTGAGAGCAGATCCCGCAGATGCGCTCGCACACATACTGCCCCTGCACGTAGTTGCGTGCGAGGCACGCCGCCTCGATGCTGCGGTGCACGTAGCCGAGCCGGATGTCGACATCGACGACGCACTCGCCCTCGGCGGTGATCTTGAAGCTCTCGGGCTCCTTCAGCGCCGGATGCTGTGGCCCGATTGGGAATGTGATCTTAGCCATTTTCGGAGTCTCTTTCTGCGCGCTTCTGGATCTCATCCAGCCGCAGCGGATACACGCCCTCAGGCCAGTCGTCGGGCAGCACGAGCCGCCCGGGCCGGGGGTGGCCCTCAAAGACGACGCCGAGCAGGTCGTTGATCTCGCGTTCGTACATCGTCGCCGCGGGGACGTCCGGGGTGATTGAGGCGATCTTCGGATCGTCCGTGGCTATCTCGGTCACGGCGGTGATGCACGGCGGCTCGTCACCGTTGAAGTGATAGAGCAGTTGAATGCTCTCGCCCAGGTCCTGGCCGGTGATTGTCGTCAGGTGCCACCAGCCCTGCTCGATAAGGAACTTGCAGAAGGCGACGATGTAGGTGGCGGGCACGGTGACGAAGACCTCATGAAGCCCGACTTGTTTCGTCTCCAGGATTTCACCCGGGTAATTCTGACGCAGTTTCTCGATGGTCTGTTCAACTGTCTCAGCCATTGGCTGTTGTCTCCTGAGTGGTGTTGTCAGGTCCCGAGGCGCCGAGGGCGGAGAAGCTACCCCGCGACCGGCTCTCCCTCCTGCACCATGGTCTCGATGCCGGGGATGCTCTTCTCGAATTCGGCCAGCACATCCGCGAGCTTCGGGTCAAGCGTCGACAGCAGCTTGAGCACCGCGTAGGTGATAGCGTCGGGTCTCGGGGGGCAGCCGGGCACGTACATGTGCACCGGGATGATCGAGTCAACACCCTCCATGACACTGTAGGCGCCCTTCCCGCAGAAGGGCCTTCCCGAGGTGCCGCAGGAGCCGACTGCCACGACGAACTTCGGCTCCGGCGCCTGCTCGTAGACGCGAATGATGCGGTCGCGGATCTGGTGGGTAATCGGGCCCGTGCAGATGAGTACGTCGGCATGTCGCGGGCTGCCCTGCAGGAGTATCCCGAAGCGTTCGAGGTCAAATCGCGGCATCAGCGCCGCGACAATCTCGATGTCACAGGCGTTGCAGGAACCGCCGTTGAAGTGGCAGACCCACGGCGACTTGCGCAGTGCCCAACCGGCTATCTTATCAAGCATCTGTCTGCGACTCCTTAGTCATTGAGCATCATCAGCACGGCCGCCGCCCCGCCGACCAGCCACGCGATGGCCAGCGGCAGGCCGACGCCGGTGGGCATGGTCGCGACCATCAGCACGCCGATGTCGAGCAGCGTGAACACGAACGCGATGTGAAACCAGTTGTAGGTAGGGGCGATGTTGGCCTCGACGTCTTCACCGCAGGCATAGGTCTTCTCCTTGCCGGCGGCGGGCTGCCCGATGGGCGCCATCGCCTTCCCGAACGCGTAGATCAGGTACGTGCAGATGAAGCACAGTGCGAAAACGACACCCGGATG
>DPJP01000105.1:12781-32984 GCA_003542955.1 Armatimonadota bacterium | reverse complement strand
TGGTTTGTCTGCCCTGGGCGCGGCACCGGTCAGCAGTGCCCGGCCCCGCACGGATGTCTGTGCCGTTAACATGTCAGCCAATAATGCCTGTCAGGCAAGAATACCAGCGTCAGGCTGGAAGCCTGACCTACCCCCTCTGTGAGGGTAGGTCGGCCATCCCTGGCCGACGGACTGCGCCCGCCTGTGTCGGGCAAGAATGCCGGCGTCAGGCTGGAAGCCTGACCTACCCGCATCGGGTGGGTAGGTCGGTCATCCATGGCCGACGGGTAGCAGCCTACTGCTTCAGCAACACCGCCAGGTAGTGCGCGGCAGGGTCGACTATGTCCAGCCCGTACTGCGGCGCGATACCCAGGCCGAGCGTGAGCAGCGCCAGGATGAAGATCGCCAGCGTGATCGACGCCGGCAGCCCCGAGGTGGCCTTGACCTTCTCGGTCATTTCCTCCCCGCGGGCGAGGAGTATCTTGTTCATCGCCGGCACGTAGTAGAAGAGCGACAGCAGGCTGTTGAGCACCACGATGACGGTGATGGTGAAGCCCCAGACGGGCAGCTTCATCGCGGCGAGGCAGATGAACAGCTTGCTGATGAAGCCGTTCAGCGGCGGGGCGCCTGCAAGCGCGAGAGCAAAGACGACGAAGGCCACTCCGACGACGGGGAGCTTTCGGCCGATGCCGGCGATCTCTTTGAAGTCCCGGCTGCCGACGGCGGTGATGATCGCGCCGGCGCACAGGAAGGCGCCGCCCTTCATGATCGCGTGATTGAGGATGTGATACAGCCCTCCGCGGAAGCCCTCGAAGCCGGCAATCTCAGGGACGGCGAAGGCTACACCGATGCCGACGAGGATGTAGCCGATGTTGGCAATACTCGAGTATGCGAGCATGCGCTTGAGGTCGGTCTGCCAGATGGCCAGCATGTTACCGGCAAACATCGTGACGACGGCCAGCAGCACCAGGACGAGCCCGAGTTCGAGCCCATGCAGCACCGTCAGCGCCTTGATGAGCGTGATCAGGCCGGCGCTGATGACCATCCCCGAGAGCATCGCGGAGATGCCGCTGGGCGCGGCGCTGTGTGCGTCCGGGAGCCAGGTGTGCATCGGCACGATGGCGGCCTTGACGCCGAAGCCGCCGATCATCAAAGCGGCGCAGCCGAGCAGCAGGTCGGGCCGCATCTTGCCCGCAATCGCGGCGGTGTTGAGCAGCTCGAAGTTCAGGGTACCGGTATAGGCGAAGACCAGGATGATGCCCAACAGCGCGATCATCGAGCCCATCGCCGAGAGCAGCACATACTTCATGCCTGCCTCGACGGGCTCCCATTCATCCTCGAAGGCGACCAGCGCGAACGATGCCAGGCTCATCAGCTCAAACATCACGAACAGGTTGAACAGGTCGTTGGCGATACCGATGCCGACCATGCCTGCGGTCATCATCAGCAGCAGCGCGTAGTACTTGCCGATGTTGTGCTCGCTCATGTAGCCGACGGAGAAGAGCGCGACTATCGCGCTCAAGCCCAGGCTGGCCCAGGCCATGAAGACGCCCAGCGGGGTCAGCTTGAAGGTGGCGAAGAGCGCCTCGGCGCCCGACGGAATACCCATCATCGGGTCGCCCGTCTGCAGCAGTTCAATCACATACCCGCACACGGCCAGCGCGAGGATGGTGACAAAGCCGGTCAGGGCCTTGTTGTGAGAGGCCCGGGCGACAATGTACACCACCAGCGAGCCCGCCAGCAGTACGCCTATCGGAAGCACAAGGTCTATCACGCGCTCGTCATCTCCACTACGTGCCCGGTGTCGGCAACTTCAGGCCTCCACCGCAGTGTCAGCACTCACATCGAAAGCGTCGGCCGGTGCCCACCGCGTGGCGGCGGGGAAGACCAACGCCGCCGGCGGCTACCTCGCCGCCAGCAGGATAAGCATAATCAGCACGCCGACGGCGACGGCCGCGGAGTTGTAGTTGGCATCGCCGGTCTGCAGCGTCCGTAGCGCCTGGCAGAAGCTGCCGACCATCCGCACGCCGGTGTCGTAGAGGGCATCGAAGCCCATCTTCGTGCCGGTGACGACCTCAACCCAGGCGCCCTCGGCGGAGAACACCTTGCCCGTGCGCGACCAGATGATGCTCGAGACCACCCAGATGGCGATGACGAGGCCGGTCACAATCAACATCGGGTTGAGCGAGCCGAGCGTATGGTGCCATAGCTCCGCCAGGCCGACGGTGTGCAGGTTGTGGTGCTCCATGCCGACGGCGGCGCGCTCNNCACAGAAGCAGGGCGCCGAGGGCCAGTACGGCCAACGGCAGGCTCATCTGCCACGGGCCGTCGTGGGCTTGTTTCTCATACGGCTTCGGGCCGCAGAAGGCCATCCAGTACATCCGCAGCGAGTAGGCGGCCGTAAACAGCGCGGCCACGATGAGGATCATGAGGGGTATGCCGGCCCAGTCGGGCTTCATAACGCTCTCAAGGATCAGGTCCTTGGAGAAGAAGCCGTTGAACAAGGGAATGCCGGCCAAGGCCGCCGTGCCGATGAAGGCCGCGGTTCCGGTGATCGGCATCTTCTTGAACAGCCCGCCCATCTGGCGCATATCGCGGGTGCCCACGGCATGGACGATCGCACCGGCGCACAGGAAGAGCAGGGCTTTGAACACCGCATGGTTCACCAGGTGGAACTGGCTGGCGTAGAGCCCGCCGACGCCGACAGCGGCCACCATGAAGCCGAGTTGACTCACCGTCGAGTAGGCCAGCACGCGCTTGATGTCAAACTCGAGCAGCGCCAGGATGCCGGCCAGCAGCGCGGTGAGCGCGCCGATCCAGAGTACCAGCGGCCCCCACCAGTAGACCTCCGAGAATACCGGGTAGGTCAGCGCAATCAGGTAGACGCCGGCATTGACCAGACAGGCGGCATGGATGAGCGCGCTGATGGTCGTCGGCGCCTCCATGGCATCCGGCAGCCACACATGCAGCGGGAACTGCGCCGACTTGGCGACCGCGGCGAGGATGAAGCCGCCGCCAGCCAGGGAGAGATAGAGTGCCGGTATCGAGCCCTCGCGGGCGAATTGCATGATCTCGAAGATGTTTGTCGTCCCCGTCGCCTGCCACAGCACCACGATGCCGGCCAGGAAGCCCACGTCGCCGAAGCGCGTGACGATGAAGGCCTTGGTCCCCGAGTAGACGGCCTTCGGGTCATCGTAGAAGTAGGCGATCAGGATGTACGAGCAGAAGCCGATCATCTCCCAGAACAGGTAGAGAATGATCAGGTTGTCGGTCAGGGCCAGGCCAATCATCGAGCCGATGAACAGCACGGTGAAGAAGTAGTAGCGGGTCGGTGGGTAGTGCTTCTCCTCAGGCTCCATGTACTTGACGCTGAACAGCACGGCCATCGAGCCGACGCAGCCGGCGACGGCAGCGACCCATACCCCGATGCCGGTGAGGTTGAAGCCGATCTTGACGGCGGCACTGGGAATCCAGAAGTAGCCGATATCGTCCGGCGAGATGCCGTTGGCGGCCAATAGCAGCGCGATCGTCAACCCGCCGGTGACCAGTGAGATCGTCACGGCAACGAACTTCATCAGCCTGCTGCTCGCCATGCCGACAAGCCAGACGAGCAGGGAGCCAAGAAGTGGTACGGCAATAGTCAGAAACGCCAGGCTCTGGGGATTCGTGGCTCGTTCATCCTTTCAACCGGCGCAAGGCGGCGATGTCGATCTGACCGGTGTGCTTGAAGGCGGAGACAATGAGCGACAGAGCGATTGCGGTTGTGGCGACCTCGATGAGAATCACCGTGATGACCATCGCTTCGGAGATGCTGAAGACGCTGCCGCCCTGCTGGTGGCCGGCAACCAGGATCCCCAGGCAGAGGCCCTTGGCCATCAACTCGATACCGATGATCAGGTGGACGAGGTTGTGGCGGAAGATCATGGCATAGACGCCGAGGCTGAACAAGAAGAAGACGGCGACCCAGTACGCGCTCCACATATCCATGGTTACCGCCTCTCCCTGACCAGCACGAGTACGCCGTAGGTGCCTGTGAGCAGCAGAGCGAGCCCACCGAGGACATCAAGCGCACGGTAGTGCCAGAGGGCATCGCGTAGCGGGACGAGGGCCGATGTGGCGGACGCGGGGAGCGTTGCGCCGGCAAGCATCAGGTACGAGAGTATGAGCATCAGCCCGGCGCCGAAAAGGATGCCCAGAAAGAGTTTGCCACCCATCTTCGACTACTCCTGTCTTTGGACTACTCTTCTCTGGTCTTGACGGAGGAAATGGCGGCGATGAAGAGGACGGTGATCAGCCCGGCGCATACGCTCAACTCGAACGCCCCGGCATAGGGGGCCCCGATCTTGAAGAATATGGCCGAGAGCACGACGCTGAGGACGGCCAGCGCAACCGCGGCCCGCAACAGATCGCGCAGGTGCACCGCCAGGACTCCGCAGACGGCAATCACTATGAGGCCGGCAATCACGAATCCATCCATGAAAAAAACACCCGCTCAGGGCGCTGCAAGGTGGTATGTCGGACTGTGTTGAGCTGTCAAACGTCGAGGGACACTGCCACGCCAATCCACATGGGATGGAGTTCCATCCCCCTCAGGGTCAAGTATATTGGCAATATTCATTATGTGTCAAGGCTGGGGGCCGAAGGGTGTACAGGCTGTGCGGGCCTGCGTCTGGGCCGGGCACAGGAACGAGGTTGCTCCCGGGGGTCGCGGGCCTTGTGCAGGCACGTCAACCGGCGGCTGCATCCGTGCGTGCTGAGGCGAGAGGGATCGGGGACAGAGCCCCATTGCNNCGCCGGGTCGCCGAGGTAGTACAGCGCCGTGGTGTAGGGCGGGATGTCGAGTTGCACGGTGTCGGTGCTATCGGAGACGATCACGCGCGCGAAGATGTCATACACCGGCGTCGTGCGCGGCAGGTGCAGGGTGTCGGTCGCCGGCTGCGCCCCGGTGTGGATGCACACGAAGTGCCGGTCCGTATACAGGATGTCCTCGGAGTCGCGGTAGACGTGGGCGCCCGCGTAGCGCGCGAGGTTGCGCAGCATCGTGCGGGAGAGGTACGGTACCGCGCTGTAGAAGGAAGCCCACTGCAACGCACCGCCCTGCCTGACCTCCCGCAGGCAGAGCGCGCCCATATCCTCGCGCAGGGCCCCGTCGACCACGTACGAGCCGAGAACCTCCGCGTCGCCCGCCGCGGCGGGGTCGACGTAGAGCACCGGGCCGATCTCATTGCCGTAGCGCTCCCAGGTCGAGCCGGGCGGATAGGGCACCGGGGCGATATCCTCCCCCGCCGGCATCCCCGCGAACAGCGGATGCTCGGGGGCGCTGATGCGGCACACGGGGGCCACACGCCGCTTCTTCCAGTTAATGCCGCTGATGCCGGTGACATCGGTGACGAGTTCAGGCGACAGGGCCTTGCCGACCTGCGCGATGCCCGGCGCCCAGAGCCACACCAGCACGCGACCATCGCTCTTGCACAACTCGAGCGATTGGCGCTCATCGGGAGTCAGGTAGAACGGGTTCAGGAAGATGCAGAGCCTGTACTGGTTGAGCAGGCCGGATTGCTCGAGCAGGGGGATGTCGGCGAGGTTGTAGAGGTCATAGGGGACGCCGGTGTTCTGCATGTTGTTGACCAGCGTCAGCCGCGCGAGGTCGATATTGAGCGCGCGCGCCGGGTCGAAGATGTCCTGTGCGGTCACCGTGGGCCCATGATAGAACACCGCCACCTGCGCGGCGGGACCGCGGTCGGGAAGCGTCATTGCGAAGTCGTTCACCCGCTTGATATGCCCGGCAAACGCCTGGATGTCCTCGTCGATGAACCACTCCCTGGCCGCCGCGCCGCGCTGCTCGGAGGCGAACTCGAGCCACCACCAGCCCGCGCCGTCGGTGATGCACTTCGCGCAGTCGCGCTTGAGCACCGAGAGCGTCTCCTGCAGGCTGAAGGTCTTCGGCATCATCTCGGCGAGGTAGGTTCGGGTATCCTGCTCGTAGATGGGCAGCTTGTTGTGCAGTCGCAGGCTGTCGATGATGTTATGGTGCCAGTAGTGACCGCCGGCGCGGCGGGAGCCGTCATACTCCGCGGGCGCGACATAGAAGTCCAGGGAGGGCGTCTCGCACGCGCGCGTCACCGCGCCGTGGCCACCGAAGCCCGGCACGGAGGTGAAGACCTCGGGGATTGCATAGCCGTAGAAGCATCCGGCAATCAGCTTGTTGTCGGAGGCCTCCTTGACGCCCTGCCCCCATGCGGCGAAAGTGTCGATCATCGCTTCGGAAAAGCACTGGAGGTAATCCATCGGCATGGCGCCGACGCCGGGCTCGAGCGGGTCGCGCATGGCGCCGGCGTCGGCGGGCTTGTCCGCCCGGGTGAGCACATTGCAGACGGCCTCCCGCTGGAACTCCGCCGGGTCGAGAACGTCATCGAAGCGCGCATTTTCATCGCGCCATGCCGCCTGCAGGCGCTCATCGGTCCCGTACTTGCGGATCAGGAAGTCGCGGAACGTCCGGCGAGCCGCCATCGAGAAGTCGCCGATTGTCCACTCCGCGCGCGACTTGGCGTCATAGGCGCCCTGCTCATTCATGAAGACATTGAACTCATTGCCGCCCCAGTAGTTCTCTCCCGCGCGCCCGGCAAACAGGCACACGCCGACGATGTTGCCCGCATAGGGTTGTGCGCGCATGTGCTCGACCAGCCGCTTGAGGCCCTCGGCTCCGCGCCGCCGCCAGTCCTGCGACATGAACGTGGGCCGCACCTGCCCGCGATCCGGCACATAGTAGGCCAGCGGGATGACCAACTGCCCGCGCCCGCTGAGCATCTGCTCGGAGGGGTCGTCGAAAAGCACCTGCGGGCTGGGGTCCATCTGCACCGCCGGCAGCAGCAGAAGGTCCGGGTCGATGCTCAGCGCGGACTCGAAGATGCGGTCAATCTGCTCAAACCACCACGGGTAGTAGCGGTCCGCTTCATCGTCCGGGACGATCACATCGCCCTCGATGTTGAGCCGGTAGAGTTTCACTCCCGTGGACGCGTACTCGGCAAAGCGGCGGTAGTTGCCGTAGCTGCTCGCCCAGAGGACAGGCGAGGTCGGCCTCCCGGCGACGTGGAGGGTGGGGTTGCCGTTGAGGGAGCGGATTTCGGCGCCCGGGAAGTCGGTCGCGCGCGGCCGGTCGGTTACCGGGCCACGGTTGACCGGGATCGAAAAGTGTACGCCGTAGGCGTCGGCCCGGCAGCCGCCCAGATTGCACTGAAGCCCCGCGGCCTTCTCGGGAATACTCACAAGCAGCGTGGCGGGAGTCTCCCGCGGCGCCTCGGCTGGGACCTCCAGCTCAATCGTGACGCTATGAGCGCCGGGTCCCCAGGTGCTGGTCCGCGCCTGCTCGGGCGCAATCACACTGCCCCACAGCTCGAAGTCGTGGTTGCGTATGAAGGAGTGCTGCCCGAGGCGCAGGATGACGGCATAGTCCGTGCTGAGTTGGCGCTCGCACTCGAAGGAGACGGTACACCGCGCGGTGGCGCCCGGCGCAGGGTGCGCGGGGTCGAGGGTGATGCCGGTGACGGTCAGGGTCTCCTCCGGCGCCATGACCGGGTGAAGGGTGTTCCAAGCCCAGTGCCATGAGCCGTTGGGGCCGCCGACGACCGTGCAGTTGGCCCACCCGCGTTCGTTGAAGCCGGGCTTGCGCCAGTCGGGCACCACGCCCTGGTCGTGATGCCCCTTCCACTCCGTGTCGGTGGGGATGACTGTGCGTGTGCCGTCGGCATAGGCGATCACCAGCTCCGCGAGCAACCCGCGGCTGCCGACCTCGTAGAGGTCCTCCGCGGCGGCACAGATGACGTTCTCCCCCGCGACGAACAACTCCCGCGGCACCTGCCTGACCTCCGGCAAGCGCAGCGCCCCGCCGGCGTAGCTGATGTGATCCGCGACCGGGTGTGTGTTGATCCAGAGAGCATTGAGCCGGTCGAAGGCGCAGACGGCCAGCCAGGCCTCCCTGATGGTCGCCGGGTCCTCTATGGTGAAGCTGCGACGGAGGTAGCACGTCGTCGGCTCGCGGCGGGGGACGACAAGCGAGGGCTCGGCCCAGATGAACCCGCCCTTCCACTTTGGCGCATAGTCCATCGGCAGGACAGGCTTCGGCCCGAAGACCTCGAACTCGCTGACGGCAACGCGCGCCGCGGCGCCGGAGTTGACAATCAGCCGCACCGCGGTCGTCTCGACCGGCTGCGCGAGCAGCGCAACCTGTGGCTGGTCGGCCGGGCCTGCCTGCCCGGTCGCCACGGGCACCCACTCGCCGGCCCGGAGGACCTCCAGCGAGTACTCACCGATGGCGCCGACATCCTGGAACGGGGAGCCTGGGAACTGGGAGAGGCTGATGCGGTCGATCCGCTCGGGCTTGCGCCACTCGATGCGCAGCCAGATCGGGTAGACACCGGCCTCGGAGACCCATCCGGTGGCGGGGTTGGCGTCGGCGGCTTTCTGCGCGGAGAAGGCCATGTTCGGCGCGGATGCCAGCGCAGTCGGCATGCCACCGTTGGCAACCAGCGCCAGGTTGACCTCCGTCTGCGCGGAAACGATGCCGGTCAACGTCAATGCCGCGAGTGCGGCGAGTATGGTTCTCATTGCATGCTCCGATCTGAGTCTGAACGGACTATTAACCGCGAAAGACGCGAAGGACGCGAAGGGAAAGGCAACGGCGGAACGGCGCTGTTCAACCGCGAATGACGCGAATGGCGCGAATGGAACGACGGACGGCAACGACGTAACGGCGCTTCTCGACCGCGGAAGGCGCGGTTTGTCTGTCGGTGCAGTTCTTTTCGCGCCTTTCGCGTGTTTCGTAGTCTTCCGTCGTTTGCCCTGCTACACGCTCGATTCACCGGCAGCCCGGCGACAAGTGCAGGCAGTAACCGAGCACGGCGGGGCACGAGCATTGCACAGACCGGCCCGAGGTCATCTCCGACGCCGGGGCGAAGTGTAACTGCGGATGAACCAGCCGGGACGGCTTACGTGCATCAGGCTGTGGCTTTGAGATCGATGGAGGCGGTTCGATGGACCTCAGAGTTGATATGTGGTCTGCCGCGATCGTTGTGCTCCTGGCCTGCTCCTGTGCCGGGGCAAAGGATGCCGGCCGGTTCGTCACCGCGCAGATGCGCGCAAACGCGCTGGCGAACGTTGCTGCGCACGAGTGGGCGGCGGCAGAGCAGAAGGCCGCCGTTGACGCGGCAGCGCGCTGGGTCGCCATGAGTGATGACGAGCTATGGGCCATGGTCACCACCCAGGAGCTGCCCCGCGACATCCACACCAACAAGGATGTCGGCTGCCCCAACTGCGGCGACGGGATCACGCGATTTGGCAACTACCCCTGGCGCGTCGGGGGCGACTGGAGGCTGGAGTGCCCTAACTGCGGGGCGGTCTACCCGAAAAACGACTTCCGCGCCTTCTACGAGAGCGCACTGGATGAGCACGGCTGCTTCCGGCGCGAGCTTGGAGACAAGACACTGCTCTTCAACGCCGAGCATCCCGAACCTAACGATCCGCTACACAAGCTCTACGTCGATGACGGCTATGGGCTGACCGACGAGAAGGGCAACCGGCACCGCTTCATCGCCTACTACAACTCCTGGGTGCAATGGATCAGGGTTCGGTATGCGCTCATCGAGCTCATGCGCGCGTACGCTTTGACCTCTGAGCCTGCCTACGCCCACAAGTGTGCGATA
Source organism: Armatimonadota bacterium (assembly GCA_003542955.1). Lineage (GTDB taxonomy): Bacteria > Armatimonadota > Zipacnadia > Zipacnadales > UBA11051 > UBA11051. Next base: position 23,307 of record DPJP01000105.1, on the reverse strand, counting down.
CTGCTGGACCGCATCGCCGACGTCTACCCCGACATGGACTTCGCACCGTTCCATGCGCTGGGCTTTGAGCACTCCCACGGCGGCTGGGGCATTGGCCGGATCATCGGGTGTCTATGGGAGAACGACCACGTCTGGCACTTCACACGCGCGTATGACGTCATCTTCGACGGCATCAAGGGTGATGATGCGCTGGTCGCGTTCTGCTCGGCGAAAGCGCAGCAGTTCAACCTCGGCGATAAGAGCAGCGTCGAGACCGTCTGCCGACATATCGAGGACAAGCTGATCGTGGAGATGCTCGAATCCTACAAGGACGGCCGCATCGACGGCAATATCGCCCGCATCCGCAACCCGGCCGCGGCTGCCATCGCCCTCGATCGCGCGGACGAGACGCCGCAGTGGCTGGACTATCTGTTCGACCCCGGCTACCCGCATGAGAAGTACCAGAACCCCGTGCCCTTCCTGGCCATGGAGGGTCTCGACCGGGACGGCATGGGCAGCATGTGCGGCGGCTATGGCACGATGCAGAAGGACTCGCTCATCGACCTGGCCGAGGTGATGCCCGCATACCCGGAATACACCGCACACGATCTCGTCGCCGATTACCCGAAGCTCAAGCAGGCGTTCATGATCGACCACCGGCTGCGCTGCCTCAACTATGTGATGCCCCCGATCGGTGACAGCGGCAGCACCGGCAGCTGGGGCAGCCCGCCCCGGCACCATGTGTTCCTGCGCGGATACAAGCTCTACAGCGACCCGCGCATGGCTGCCCTGGCGTGGCACTACTGCGGACGTCAGACCGAGGCCCTGCGGCTGCCGTTTGACGACATCTTCCGGGAGGACCCGGAGGCGTTGGCGCGCGAGATCGCCGCGAGCGTCGGGGAGGCCGAGCTGGGACTGGTCTCAGACCACCTGGGCCGCTATGGGCAGGCAGTGCTGCAGAGCGACAGTGAGCGCGACGGCCGCGCGCTGTACATCCATTACGGCTTCGGCAAGACTCACTCCCACCGTGATTGCATGAGTATCGGCCTGTATGCCAAGAACCTCGACATGCTGCCCGACCTGGGCTACCCCGAGTACACCGGCGCCTGGCCCAAGCGGCTCGCGTGGACCTCGAACACGGTGAGCCACAACACGCTGCTGGTCAATGACGCGGCATCGGGCTATAGCCCCGGCGGGAGGATCGAGCTGTTCGCGATTTCGCCGCCGCTGCGCGCCATAGACGTCTCCTCCCTCACTGCCTACCCCGGAATGCGCACCTACCGCCGCAGCCTGGTCATGGTGGACGTATCGCCGACCGACAGCTACGTGGTGGATGTCTTCCGCGCGCGCGGGGGCGGCAATCACCGGCTGTCATACGACGGCCCCTCGGCGGCCGCGACAGTCGAGGGCATCTCGCTGCAGCAGCAGCCCACCGGCACCTTCGCCGGCCCTGAAGTGGGCTTCGCCGAGCTGCCGGGCGAGGGTGAGACAACCTCGAACACCAGCGGCTTCTCGTACCTGTATGACGTTCAGCGTAGCGGCGGCCCTATCTCGTCGCCCTACACGATTGACTGGAAGGCCGAGGACCTGCGCAAGCGCATCCCCGAGGGCAGCGAACCACACCTGCGGCTGCACTCACTCACCACGTCGGATGAGGTCGCCATAGCCAGCGGCGACCCGCCGCAGAACAAGGGCGGCAACCCCAGGAGCCTGCGCTACCTGATCCAGAGCCGGCTCGGCGAAGACGTCGAAAGCCAGTTCCTCAACGTTCTCGAGCCCTATGACACCACGCCCTTCATCAGACGCGTCCGCGCCCTGCAGGTGATCCATGACGCAGACGCCAACTCCGTCGCGGCGCTGGCTGTCGAGCTGGCCGACGGTACGTTGGATATCGTGATCCACTGTGAGCAGCCCACGGCAGTGCAGGTCGAGGGTGGCATCGAGTTCAATGGCCAACTTGGCCTGATCAGGCTCGTCGAGGGTGAGGTCAAGCTCATGCGGATGAGCAACGCCACGCTGCTGCGCCACGGCGAGGTGACGCTGAGCGCGCCGGTGGCGGCGTACGAGGGGACAGTCAGCGCCATCGACACCACCGACCCGATGAATAACACCATCAGCCTCGATCCGCCGCTGCCGGGCGGCGAGAGCCTGGTCGGCACGGTCATCCACTTCGGCAACGGTCTGCCGCTGGATACGAGCTTCGACGTCAAGGCGCGGACTGACGATGGCATCTCGACGGGAGATATCACCATCGTGCGGGGCTTCGCGGACAAGAAGGACTTCGACGCCGGCTACACCTACCTGGTGAATCCGGGCGACGGCTACTCGCTGCCGTTAACCCGTGCGCTCGACAGGTAGAGGGCGAGCGGCAACGGCGGAACGGCGCGTCTCAACCGCGAAAGACGCGAAAGGCCGCGAAGAGAACGGCTGAACGGCTCTTTTGAACCGCGGATAACGCAGATAGCGCGGATGAAAGGCAACGACCAGAGCAGTAGGAGAGTGGCGACCTCTGCGGTCCGTCGCCGTCTGCCTTCATCCGCGTGATCGGCGTCATCCGCGGTTTCCTCTGCCTTCTGCCGTTGCCGCTATTCGCGTCATTCGCGTGTTTCGCAGTTGCCTGTCGTCGCCGTCAGCCGTTCCCTCGCCCCTAACCTCTCGCCCCTAACCCCCGCCTTTCCCTGCATGCTCCTGCTGCCAGAGGTAGATCGACGGCACCGGCGGTGTGGGGCGGTCGGCGTCGGCGAGCGGGAGTGCCTGGTTGCCATCATCGATAACCGGGGCGATGGCGCCGTCGGAGAGCTTGCCGTTGCCGCCGTAGAACAGATTCCCGATCAGTTCGATGCCCAGGCAGTCGGGCGTGGCGATCTGCACCATGGGTGACTTCTCATCCCGCATGACGAACACATTGCCCCTGATGATGTGGTCGAAGCTGGCGGTCTTGCAGAACACGCCCGGCCCCGTATCGGCTATGAATCGGTTGTACAGGATCAGCCAGTTCTCGTTCATCCCGCCCATCCACAGGCCCGCCCGTGTTGACCTGACATCGCAGTTGTAGACGACATTGCGCGGACCGTTGGGCCCGTGCGCGGTGTCCTCTGGCGGAGAGGCCCANNCATCCCGTAGCCGTAGCCGCCGTTGCCGGCGCTGGACTCGACGATACACTGCTCGAAGAGGTTCTCGTTGGTCCAGCCGGCATGCCACTGGCCGTCACTCTCATGGAAGATAGAGTCGCGGATGACGCAGCCGCTCGCCGCCCACTGGTAGAGAGGGCCATGGCGCATCTTGAAGCTCTCGCAGTGAGCCATCAGGCAGTCGTAGCAGTTTTCCCAGCCGACGTAGGCGGTCCCGCCGCCGCCCTTGAACCAGGCGTCATCGAAGACGCAGTCGCGGAACTCACACCACTTCGATGCGCTTGCGTAGACTGGATTGCGCCCGCACATCTTCGTCTTCACTCCACGCGCGAAGCAGTTCCACGCGTGAGAGAACTGGACGCTGGTGATCCAGAGGTTCTCAGTCTGCTCGAGCGTGAAGCCCTCGACGCCACACCCGGTGATCACCGCGACCTTCTGGATGTATGAGCCGTCGATGATCGGGAAGTCGATCCGCAGCGGCTGGTTGAGCGTGATCGTGTTGCCCTCGATACCGTCGACGCGCGCGTGGTAGCGGCGGTAGGTGCCCCAGGGGCAGAGGTTCTTCGTCAACTCCTTCCACCGCTCCGTCGCCGGCGCGTTGATCTCGACGGCGTCACCGACTGCCAGGCCCTCGACGCTCTTGAGCGTCAGCGTCATATCCCCGCGGAGACCGTCTTCGGCAAGCTCGAGCTTGCCGCCGCTCCAGCCCGGTCCGTAGAAGCCGATGGCGGCCGTGGCGACCGGGGGCCGCCGCGTGTCGGCGTAATTGGCGTCCAGCACAACAGGCTGCCCGACCTCGATAGCCGGGGCGTCCTTGTACTCGGCAACGGCCTTGAGCGTGTGCGGCCCGTCGGGGACCTTGCCGAGGATGTCACGCCCGCTCCACACCCGGTTGAAGGTGTTGCCGGAGTGCGCGCCACGCTCCCACGTGCCGACGACCGTGTCGTCGACGAGGAGAGTCATCTTCATGAGATCGGTGGGCCTGCAGTGCATCTCGACCCGCGTGGCGGGCCCGATTGTGCCGCCGGGCTCCGGCGTGAAGATGGTCACGCCGGCCTCGGGGATGCCATAGCGGAAGATGATGCTCGTCGTGTCCATGCCCGCTCCGCGGATGACGACGCCGTTGTGCCTGATGGTGACGGGCATGTCCAGGTGGTATGTCCCCTCTCCGAGCAACACGGCGCCGCCACCCTTCTCGCCGACGGCGATGCAGGCACGATCGAGCGCATCCGAGTCGTCTTTGTCATCGTCTGCCGCGCCACCGAAGTCCTCGATCCTGGCTGCGACCGGCACATCCGGAATGCCGCCCTGCATGCCGCACTTCGTCCAGTTCGGGTAGACGATGCCGTCGGGGCCGACCACGTCCGCCGGGGTTAGCCGGGCTGTATCGTCGGGCCGCAGCTTATACTTGGCCGGCCACGGTGGCTCCGTCGGCATGTCTGATGCGCGCACGAAGTGCAGGTCATCCAGGTACGCCTCGCAGCGCGCGGTGCTGTAGCTGTGGATGACCAGCCTGATCGTCCGCGCCTCCGAGGTCGTGTAGAACGGGCAGGCGAAGTCGATCCACTTCTGCTCGGAGCCACCAAGCCCGCGCAGGTGCGGATCCCCGGGCAGCCTGTTCCCGTCCTTGTCGTACACGTGCACGTAGATGCCGAGGCCGGAGCCCCAGACAGGGAACAGCTTCCCGCGTATCTCGAAGACGCCGGCGCCATCTATCTCGACCGGCGCAGACTCGACCCAGGAGCCGTCCTTCTCGTCGTTATCGTGCAGGTACAGCGAGTGCTTGCCGCTTGCGGCCTGTGCGTCTGATACCTTCGAGATGCCCGCGTCACTCTCCGGGACTGTCCACTGACTCAGCCCCTCCTCGAACCCGCCGTTGGGGATCGGGACTACCTGTGGCGCGGCTTCCTGAGCGAGTGTGCACAGCGATACGAACACAAGCACGGCGATGACGACGACCGGGGCGATGCGTGCTGACATTGGATTCACCTCCACGGACTTCGAACACACTGCATAATTGGCCGAACACATACGGTTTCCCTGTGTGCGAACGCAGGCCACAGCCAACGTCCAGGAACCGCGGATGACGCTGAACACGCGGATGACGGCAGAATGGGGACGCCAACGACAGACAACTACGAAGCACGCGAAACACACGAAAGAGGGGCACGGCGAACGGCCGGCAGCCGCGGATAGCGCCGAGCACCCGGTTGTCTGCCGTCGTCTTTTGGCGTGTTTCGTAGTCAGGATGCCGTTCCGCCGTGGTTGTTGCCCATCATCCGCGTTATCCGCGCTATCCGCGGTCTCTTGCTGTTGGCGTCCGCCGTCTCCGCCGATGGAGGCCGTCTCATCGCGCTGAGAGAACCTCCCCGTCGAGTCTGCTTGACGACGTGCGATACCGGGCCACAGCCCGCCGGGAGGAATCTGTCATCATGGACGCCCAGTTCTCCTGCTCAGCCCCGATCTACGACGTCATCACCGAGCGCGATACGCAATTGCCGCTGCGTGACGGTGTGTGTCTGGCTACCGACCTCTACTTCCCAGCTCGCGGGGATGAGAAAGTCGATGGCCCGTTTCCGGTTGTGCTCACGCGCACACCGTATGACAAATCGAACAAGGCCGCCGTCGGGGCCTACTATGCCGAGCGCGGCTACATCGCCGCGATGCAGGATGTGCGGGGGCGCTACCAGTCGGAGGGCGAGTTCTACGCCTTCGCCCACGAGGGCCCCGACGGCTATGACACGGTCGAGTGGCTTGCCGAGCAGCCATGGTGCAACGGGCGCGTCGGCACCTGCGGGTCGTCGTACGAGGCTGCCGTGCAGAGCGCCCTGGCCTCGCTGAATCCACCGCACCTTGCGGCGATGATCGTCACCTTCGGCCCCTCGAGCTACTACCACTGCTCGATGCGCCAGAACGGCGCGCTCGAGATGCGCTTCTTCTACTATGCCTTCAGCATGGCATCCACCAGCAGGGAGGCGCGCGCCGACGCGCAACTGAAGGCGGCGCTGGATGATGCCGCCGCGCACCTGTGGGAGTGGGTCGCCGCCGCACCGGTCCGCAAGGGCACGACGCCGCTACGGCTGCTGCCATCCTACGAGCGCTGGCTGCTCGACCTGCTCGAGCATGTCACATACGATGACTACTGGCGGCAGCCCGGCTACGGCCCGCGGCCGTACTTCGACCAGCACGCCGATGTGCCGACTCTGTATGTCGGCGGCTGGTACGATACCTACACACGCGCGACGCTGGAGAACTTCACCGAACTCGGCAAGCGGCAGAAGACCCCCGTCCATGTGCTGATGGGTCCGTGGACCCACGGTGGCGCCGGCAATGTGGCCTCCGGCGATGTCTCGTTCCAGCCCGACGGCGCGCTCTCACACTATGAGTCCACGCGCCTGCAGTGGTTCGACCAGTTCCTCAAGGACCTCCCCGCCGGACGCGAGCATGCCCGCGCCGTCCGCTACTTCGTGATGGGTGGTGGCGAGGGGATGCAGGAGGCGAGCCGGGTTATCCGCCATGGTGGGCAGTGGCGCACCGCCGATACCTGGCCGCCGCCCGGCTTCGAACCCAGAGCATTCTACCTGCACTCCGACGGCACACTCTCTCAGAGCGCCCCGGAGCAGATCGTGCCGCCGACGCAATACAACTTCGACCCGGCGGACCCGGTGCCGACCATCGGCGGCAACCTCTCGGCCATTGCCATCCCCCAGGGCGGCTTCGACCAGCGCAACGACCCCCGCTTCCCATTCACAAAGGGGACGCTGCCGCTGAATGCCCGCCATGACGTGCTCTCATTCATCTCCGAGCCGCTCGAGGACGACCTCGTCGTCGTCGGTCCCATCACCGCGAAGCTCTGGGTCGCCACCGACGGGTTGGATACCGACTTCACCGCCAAGCTGGTGGATGTGTACCCGCCGGGCCCGCACTACCCCGACGGCTGCGCGCTCGGCATCGCCGACAGCATCTGCCGGCTACGCTTCCGCAACGGCTTCGAGAGAGAGGAGCTTGCCAAGCCCGGCGAGGTCTACGAGTTGACATTCGAGCTGTACCCGACCGCGAACCGTTTCGTGGCAGGCCACCAGCTACGAGTGGACATCTCCAGCAGCAACTACCCGCGCTTTGATGTGAACCCGAACACAGGAGGCCCGCTGCACCAGGACCGCTGCCGGCGGGTGGCGCTCAACAGCCTCTACCACGACTCTGCCCGCCCGTCGCAGATCATGCTGTCGGTTGAGGCGAGGTAGGCGAATCGCCGGGAACACGGAGGGAAGTCGCGGGGGCATGCGCGCTGCCATGAGCGTTTCCGGAGCGTTGGAGGGGCTGGCCGAGCGACGACGCTGCTGCATGCGTCAGAGCGAGACCAGCCCGCGTGTGCCCTCTCGATGAGCGGTCCCGACCTTCCGCGGCACGCCATGCGCGGACCAGTCTCACCCTACCTCATCTGATATACCACAAACACGCCATCGAGCGCGGGGATAGTGAGTTGATCCGCTGCCGGTGCATCGGCCAGGAGGACCCTGCCGTCGGCGGCATTCTCCGGCACGTCTATCTGTACCCAGGCATCCTCGAGGCCGCGGTTGGTGATCGCCACAAGCAACCTGTCGTGGCCGATGAAGGCGCGGCTGAAGATGGTGTCCGGGCCGGTGACTGTCACCTGTTCGTCGGCGCGCTTCCCATCCCAGACGATATCCTCCGTGGCCGAGAAGATGCGCGCGAGTTCGGAGAACAGCGTGTAGTGCCTGGCGTCGTAGAACGGCAGCATCCAGAAGTCGAGGCCCTTCACGCCCTGGGCGATGTGGGTCTTGGCCTGCCAGCGGAGATACTCGAAGCTGGTCCACGAATCGCGCGAGTTGGCGCCGAAGCCGATGTTCAGACACGGCGCGAACGGCACGCTCCACGGGTTGTCGACCATCGTCTCGACACGGTTGAAGGCCCAGGTGAGACCATACGGCTGCTCCCAGGTCGATTCATCGTGCGGATAGACCCCGTTGGCCATGTTGGCATAATCGAAGTGCTGCATGAAGTCATGGATGTCGTAGCCGATCTCGCGCTCCTCGGCGAGGCGCCTGCGGTAGGTCTCGACATGCGGGCCGGTCGGGTTGTGCTCATACAGCGAAGCAACGAACCAGGAGAAGAGCAGCGCGTCCTGGTTGCCGGCCTTGACCGCCTCTCTGACGCCCCGCACATGGAGGCCTGTGTTGTGGGTATGGAAGCGCAGCCAGCGCTCATGCAGGGGTCCGTCGGCCAGTACGTCATTGGGCCAGGTGAGACCATCCGCGGAGAGCCCGGCATGCCCGAGAAATGCCGCCTTGCAGCGGTCGCAGAAACACTGGTAGTGGACGCCCTCATGGTCGAGGTCGAAGCCGTCCCAGCCCTCATCGCGGATGCGCTCCGTGATCGGCCCGAACACCTCCGCACCGTTGGCGGCGGCGTACGTCGGGCACCAGAGGTAGGTGGCGTGCCGGTCATCGGCCGCAATCGGCCTGCCCTGTGGATCGACCCGCGCCTTTGCGGTATCGGTGGTATCGTGCGGATAGACGGTGCGGTTGAAGCCCCAGGGCGATGCAAGGCTGACGAGCATCCCGTTCTCGCGTGCGGGCGGAATCTCGTCGGGCTCGCTGAGGACCAGCCGGGAGATGCCGCAATGTGCGAGGTAAGCATCGGTCTGGGAGCGCAGTTGCGCCTGCAGCGCCTTCTCCGTCTCCGTCACTCCCACCCACACGACTCGGTACGCCCATGTGCCGAGCAGACAGCGGCGGGGCTGGGGGCTCTCCTCGACGGCCGGGAGGACGGTCAGCGGGGCCTCGCGTTCTTCCCCGGCGCCGCCCTGGGAGATCGAACTCCATCGCAGTGCGTACACTCCGGGTTGCGCGGCGCAGTCGAGATAGACCTGCAGCGGGTGGCCGCCGAAGGTGCTGTAGTCTGCCATGCCCGACGGTGCCGCTGCTTCCGCCGGCAGTGTGATCGTGAACGCGCCTGTACCGGTTCTCTCGACGCTTGTTCGATCGGTCCAGCCATCCTGGTATGGGATGTAGACCGCGCGCACCCCGATGTCGGCAGGCAGGTGGAGCTGCAGCGCCAGGCTGGTCGCCACCGCTTCACCGGTGTTACGGATGAGGAATGAGACGCGGTTGGGAGCGCCCGGAGAGATGAACAGCCCCCTGCCCTCCTGGATGTGTGGGGCGAAGCTCCACTCGAGCGCGGCCGGATCGTTGGCCTCCGGCGCGACGGCAGTCAGCACGAGCGGTATGGTCTGGTCGCCGAGGATGAGGGTGGCATCGCGCAGGAGCATTGCGTCCGTGGGGGCAGCGTGGGCGAAGCGCACGATGTTCTTGCCGGGCCTGATGAAGGGCGTAATGTCGAACAGGAAGCCGAGGCCTCCGAGATCGGAGCGATCACTCGAGTCGAAGCCCGGCTGAGCGAGCAGTGCGAAGGCATTGCCGACATAGGCGCGTACTATNNTACTCCGTGCGTCTGCCAGCTCTGTGGCTTGTTGATGCACGCTTCTCCTGTGATCAATTCTCCGTTGACTGATATGCGCAGCAGCCCGCCGGCGTTCGAGAGCGCCCTGTAGCGCATGATGGCCTGGACGAACAGGCGTACCGGCTGTGCATGGTCGGCGGGGAGATCGAAGCTGCACTCGGCGGCGCGGCCCGCGGTCACCTCCGTCTCTTCCCCGTGCGGGTCGGCGTTGAGGCGGGTGACGAGCCCGTCGTCGGCTGCCGCACAGATCGCGATGGCCACAACAAGCACGCAGGTGGTGATCTGTCGCAAGAGGGGTCCCTCCAGTCGGCGCCCAGGGGCCGACAAGTCATGTCGCTCGGATGGTTGCTTCGAGGCCGCGCGGGCTGCGACCTCCATGCGGCCGCCGCCGGACTCTCTCGACGAGCCTGTAGGCATCTACCCGATCAATGGAGAAAAAGGAGCGCGACGAGCCGCTCGGGTGGCGTCTGCTCAGACCAATCTGGCGAGGGTGTGATTCGCATGAATCGAACCGTGTTGCTCTCTGTCGTGCTGGTTCTCTGGAGCCTTCCGTGCCTTGCGCAGGACTCGCTCGTCATCGCCGACTTCGAGGGCGACATCGGTCCCTTCGAGGGTCTGAGTAAGGACACCCAGACCTTCCGTGGAGGCGCTGCGTCCGGCCTGTGGGCCAATCATCCGAAGACGGCCCGCGCAGTGTTCCGCGGTATCCCGACCGATTGGACCGGCTATGACGCACTCGAGTTCTGGATGCACTCTGAGGCCGCCAACGGCGCGGAGATCATGCTCATCATCAGCAGCGAGAACCCTGCCACCGACGGCATCGACTACTGGAGCGAGAAGTTCACCGTCGACTGGACCGGCTGGCGGCATGTGCGCCTGCCGATCCGGCAGTTCGGCAACGGGTCCCGCTCTCCCCGCGGCTGGGACCAGGTC
>DPJP01000105.1:0-12744 GCA_003542955.1 Armatimonadota bacterium | reverse complement strand
AGGTTCCCGCTGCCGGGTTCGCCGATGTGGTCGCCACGGTCACCATGCGGGCGAGGACCGGGATGAGAACGGAGCAGCTGCAGACGCCGGAGGTGATAGTCCGCTGCGTGGCCGAGGGGCGCGAGGCGGACGGCTCGCCCGGCCTCTCGCTGCCGCTGGGGACCACCTACTTCGCTTCGTTTGCGGTGCCGCCGCATCCGCGAGTGATGCTCAATGAGCAGTTGCTTACGGACATGCTGCGACGGGTGAAGGAGAGTGAGCGCTCCGCGGCCATCGCCGCCGCGATCATCAAGAGCGCGGACGGCGTAATCAAGACCTACTCCGGCGGCTTCCCGGCGGAGGAGACGGCCAGTGTCGAGAAGGGACGCGTGCTGCCGCCGCGGGCCGAAACGCTGGCGATGGCATACCTGCTCACTGGTGACGAGCAGTACGCCCACCAGGCCGCGCGCGTCATCAATGCCGCGAAGGGCTGGTCGACGTGGGTCTATGAGTTCCACGCGGGGCTGCTTGCCGACCTCGGCACCGCGGGCGCGCTCCGGCATTTCGGAGTCGCCTACGACTGGGCGTACAACGGAATGACCGAGGCGGAGCGCCGGGAGTGCCGGGAGACGATCGGCATCGGCCTCTCGGCATGGCTGGAGGCCGTGCGGGGTGGTGTGTGGTGGTATCGCAGCCCGCGCTACAACTGGACGGCCGTATGCTGCGGCGGCGGAGGGCTGGCGGCCATTGCCCTGCTCGGCGAGAACCCGAACGCGATCAGTGTGCTTGCGGAGGCCTATCCGCCGGTCGTACGCTTCCTCGGCTGGGGCGGCAGTGACGGCGGCTACTCCGAGGGGACCGGCTACTGGGGATACGGCGTCGGCCATGCAGCACTGTATGCCGAGGCGTTGCAGGTGTTCACCGGCGGCGAGGTCGACCTGTTCGAGCACCCGTTCCTCCAGGCGACCTGGCAGTTCCCCCTCTACATGCATTGCCCACCGGCGGGGACGATCAACTTCGCGGATTGCGGCTACGGCCGACCCGATCCGCGCCTCACGCTGCAGATCGGCCGACAGATCGGCAACCCGTACGCGGTGTGGTACTACCGCAACTCCCCCGGCAGCGGCACGCTCGACCTGTTGTGGGACACGCCCCACCTCGTCGCGAAGGAGCCGAGCGACATCCCGCAGTCGAAGCACTTCCGCGGTATCGACTGGGCGGCACTCCGCAGCGGCTGGGACCGCGATGCGACCATCTTCGGCATCCGCGGCGGGAATAACGGCGAGAACCACGGGATGCTCGAGTGCGGCAACTTCGTCATCAACTCGCGCGGCGACAGGCTCATCGTCGACCACGGCGCCCAGAAGTATGACCACGACTACTTCAGCGCCAGGCGCTGGCAGTCGTACCGCGCCAACTCGCACGGCAGCAACGTGGTCCTGGTGGATGATCTGGACCAGCTCCCCGGCTATGACCACACGGGCCACATCAATGACTTCTTCACCTCCGAGGCTGTGGACTACCTCAATCTCGACGCCACCGGGACGTATCCGGATTTCGTCAAGCGCCTGCAGCGCAGGGTGCTATTCATCAAGCCCGACCTGCTGGTGATGCTCGATGACGTGCAGGCGGAGGCTGAGCGGACGTATGAGTGGCGGTGCCATCCGCTGGATGAGCAGTCGACATCACTGGGCGAGGACGGCATGCGCGTTGCCAACACCCGCGCGCAACTCGCGACGCGGTGGCTGCTGCCGGAGGCCGCGAGCGTCACGGGGGGACAGGCCGAGGGCGAGGACTTCCACGTGTCGGTGAAGCCCCCCGCCCCGGCCGAGAGCGTGCAGTACCTGACCGTGATGCTGTGCGGTGACACCGGGCACGCGGAGCCGCTGTACGCGATGCCCTTCGCCGAAGCGCGGCAAGCCGTTGAGAACCGCCCGCGCGTGCTGCTCATCATGTCCGAAGAGTCCAATCAGTACCACTTCATTGCCCAAACGATCCGCACCCAGGGCTTCGAGGTCGATTGGGTTGATGAGAAGCGCGTCGCGCAGGTGCCTGACAGTCCGGCCTCGCTTGCGGCGTACAGCGCAGTGCTGCTGGTGCCGCTCAGTGGCAAGAACGCCGGCATGACGAGTGCGCAGATGAACGCATTGGCGGCATACGTCCGTGGGGGCGGCGGCCTGGTGATGGTCGGGGGGACGAACTCGTTCGGCGCGGGCGGCTTCGAGAAGACCCCGCTTGCGGAGCTGCTCCCCGTCCAGATTAGCAGGAGCGATGACAACGTGGTGAATGTGACCCAGCGCCCGGCCGTCACGGCCCGGGATCACCCGCTGCTGGCAGGTCTGCCGGCGCAGTGGCCGGCCTTCGGCAGCGCATACGGCGCCTATCATGATGTGCGGCTGAAAGAGGGCGCCACGCAGGTTCTCTCAGTCGATCCGGCCGTGGCCGCAGGTGTCCCCTTCATCGCCGCATGGGATGTGGGTGAGGGCCGCGTGATGAGCTTCGGTGCGCTGTGGGCATTCGGCACCGGCGAGCAGTTCAAGGCATGGGAGCATGCAGGGCGCTTCCTCGGCAACATGGTGCAGTGGCTCAGCCACGGCAAGGCTACCATCGACCCCAAACGCCTCGCCGACGCGGCCGCCGACCTCGGCGCGTCCCCGCTGTCGGATGAGCGCGTACGCAGGCTGGTGACGCCCGCGGGGGTCGGCTTTGTGTCCTCGGGTCTGCTGGGCGGCGGAGGCGTGCTGATGCGGACCGGTGAGGGTGATCTGGACCTCAACGGGATGACGTCGGACGGGGATATGCTCGCGATATTGGGCACTGAGACTGGGAATCCCGGTGACGACATCGTCGCTGCAATCTCGGCCACACACATCTTCTCCGTTGACTTGCCGATGCTGAAAGCATCAAGGCCGGTCAGCGTTGCATGGTGGACGGAGGCCGGTGCGGGACGGGGCCTGCTGCAGTGTGAAGCCGAGACTGAGGTCGATCTCACGCTGCCGGAGGGCATGAGGCCCGAGGGCTGGCGGCTCTTCGTCGACGGCAGGGCGGTTGACGGACCGTTCACGGCTGAGGCGGGGAGGCACGAGGTGAGGGTTGAGTGGGACTGAGGCCGAGACTCGGAGGGGTCACCTCCACTGGCGGGGAGACGATTCTCTGTGGTAGTATGCTGGACGTTCCTGTCGTTACCCGGAGAAGCGGTGGCCGGGATACCCGATCAGCATGGGAGCATCGAGCGTGCGCGTGGTGAGGGATGTCAGATGATAGCAGCACTGGAAGGCAAGCGGGCGGAAATTGCCGCGCTCTGTCGGCGTCACCATGTGCGCAGTCTGGAGGTCTTCGGCTCGGCAGCGACAGGAGCTTTCGATCCTGGGGGCAGTGATTTTGACTTCCTGGTCGACTTCCACCCCCTCTCCCCCGGCGAGGTTGCGGAGGCCTATTTTGGTCTGCTGGAAGCCCTCCAGGCCCTGCTCGGGCGCTCCGTTGACCTCGTCATGATCCGCGCCGTTGCGAACCCCTACTTCCTCAAGGCCATCGAGGGCAGTCGTGAGGTGCTCTATGCCGCTTGAAAGCCTGAAGCTCCTGGAGGATGTCCGTCGCGCCGCAGGCCTGATAACCAGCTTCGTCGAGGGGAAGACGCTCGCCGACTACACGGCCGATGCGCTTCTGCGCTCCGCCGTGGAGCGCCAATTCGAGATAATCGGGGAGGCCCTCAATCGGCTGGCTCGACGTGACCCGGCCCTGGCGGCGAGCATCCAGCACAGCCCACGCATTGTCGCCTTCCGCAACATCCTCATCCATGGCTACGACCTGGTCGATCACGACCTGGTCTGGGGCGTGATCGAGACACACCTGCCTGTGCTGTATGAGCAAGTGGAGGCGCTGCTACGACGGGCGGGGTCAGGTCTGTAATCCTCAGTCCCTCTCATCGCGTAAGCATGCGCGCGGAGTCTCTGAGGACCGGAGATCCAAGCTCCGCCCCCGCAGCCGGCAAGACCCGCCCCTCTGATCACCGCCCCGTGATTTCGGCTACCCCGCTACGGAGAGCCTCCAGGCACTGCTCCGGCGAGGTCTCGGCCCTCAGCAGCGAATACAGGTGCCGCTGGATGAGCTTGCTGACCTGCGGGTAGCTGGGGATATCCGCGCGGCGGCGGGCGGTGCGGAGCATCCCGCGGATGTGCTGGTAGTCGGGGTTGAAGGCCAGCACCTCGGGGTCGGAGTAGAGCCGCTCGATCGTCGGCAGCGGGCCGCCACGGAGCGCGCGCTCCTTCTGCACCTGCGGGTCGGTCATGAAGCGGATGAACTGGCGGGCGGTCTCGGGAGCACGCGCGCCCACGGGCACGCCATACGACCAGCCGCTCAGGAACGTGCGGCTCTGGGTGCCGTGCGGGCCCATCGGCGGGCCGGTGATGCCGATCTTGCCGCGGACCGGCGACTCGAGCTGCTGGGCGGCCTGCGCCACGGAGGGCAACAGCGTCAGGAACACCGTACGGCCCTCGATGAAATCGCGCTGCGGCTCGAGACCGTGCGCGGCGGAGACCATGTTCTGCGGCACCAGCCCGTGCACATGGATCAGGTCGCGCATGAAGGTGAGCGCCTCGAGCGTCTGCTCGGGTTGCAGGCCGAGTTGCCCGTCCTCGGTCACGATGTCCCCATCGTTGCTCCAGAGGTTCTGCAGGAAGCTCGTGGTGAGTCCCTCGTACATGTAGGCGGGGAACTGGTAGCCGATCAGCTCCTCCTCCTTGCTTCCTTCGACAATGGTGCGGGCCTGGGTGATGAGTTCATCCCATGTGCCTGGCGGCCCGTCAAAGCCGAACTCCTCGAGCAGGTCCTTGCGGTAGAGCAGCACGCCACAGGCTGCAAGCGCCGGAATGGCGTAGAGGCGGCCGTCATGCCTGCCGGCTTCCAGCAGCTCGGGAATGTGCTCGGCGAGCTCATCATCTGCCAGCAGGTGATCAAGGGGGATCAGCCGTCCGGACTCGAGCATCTCAGGCATCCAGTAGAGGCACAGCGGGGCCACCGCAAGCTCACTGGTCTCCGCGGCCAATGCGCCCTCGACGGTGGTGCGCGCCTCGTCAGGATTGTACGGCAGGCTGACGCTAACTGGCGCCACCCGCGGGTGGACCTGCGCAAAACGGGTGAGCAACTCCTGGTTGTGGTGCTCGTCGATCTCGGTGAAGCTGCGGACCGAGAGCGTGATCGACACCGGCCGCGTGCGGCCGGCCATCAGGCCTTCGGTACCCTCGAAGCGGCTGTGGACATGCACGCCGCTGCCGTCGATGGTGAAGCGGCGGATGCCCTTGTCGTGGTCCGACCCGCGCATCTTCAGCACCGATATGGCGCGCTGTATCTCGCTCTCCATCTCGACGTACTTCATCAGGATGACGCCGTCGGCGATGATCGAGATATGCTCGCTGGTGACGTATGACTGCCCGAACAACTCGGGCACCTCGGAGATGAGCATGCTGGTGACGCAGTGCTGCTTGAGCATGCTGCAGAGAATGTAGACGGTCTCGCGCAGGCGCCTGGTATCCTGGCCGGCGAGGGCGAGGTCGGTGATGCTGTCGATGACGACGCGTTGGGCGCCGATCTCGGTGACGCGGCGCTCGAGCTGGGCCATCAGTTCGTCGGTCCGCAAGTGGACGGGCGGGAAGTGCATGAAGCTGAGCTTGTTCTCCCGCTGGAGGCGCTCCGCGGGCATGCCGAAGCCCTCGGCGAGCACGGCGAGCGCATCGGGCGGCTCCTGGAAGGACACGTAGACACCGGGTTCGCCCGCGGCTGCCCCCGCGCAGGCGAACGACAGGCCGAGGGAGGTTTTGCCGACGCCGGCGCTGCCGGCGACGAGGATTGCCTGGCCGCGCTTGATGCCGCCGGCGAGCATGTCGTCGAGCCCGTCGATGCCGGTGCTCAGCGGCGGACCGGGCTGGTGCATGCACGCGGGCCGATCTGCGCGCCGCGGATAGACCTCCGCCCCATGCGAGCCGAGCTTGAGCGTGTGCTTTCCGTAGAAGTGGTTCTGCCCGCGGCACTTGAGCACTTCGATGTAGCGGCGGCGGTAGTAATCCGCGCCGATCTCGAAGACAAGGTTGATGACGGTGTCTGCCATGTACTCCTCGAAGGCGGCGCCGACGGAATCGGGACCTGAGATCTCCTTGGTGAGCATGGATGTCAGGCCGGCGCGCTTGAGCCCGTTGAACATCCCGTAGACCTGCGAGCGCAGCTCCTTCGGCGTCTCAGCGACCTGCAGGAGGTGCGAGACGCTGTCGACGAGGATGCGCCTGGCGCCCATCTCGCGGATCATGGCGTCGATGATGCCGTCGGCGCTGCTGAGTTCCTCGAGGAAAACATCCGGCGAGGTGCAGATGACTTTGAGCAGGCCGCGCTGCTCAAGCTCGCGCAGGTCCCAGCCGAACTTGGCGACATCGGCGTAGATCTGCTCGGGGAACTCCTCGAAGGTGACGATGATGCCGGGCTCGGCATGGTTGCAGCCGTCATAGACGAACTGCGAGCCGATAGTGGTCTTGCCGGTGCCGGGCTGGCCCTCGATGAGCGCGCAGGTGCCGGGCCGGAGCCCCCCGGCGAGAAGGACATCAAGACCCTCGATTCCGGTGCTGATCAACTCGCTCATAGCGCTCCTCTAGTTGCTGCTGCCATCCGGGCCGTCGGTAACGGGCTGATTGGGGCCGTCCTCACGGCGCCTGCGCATCAGCAGCCGGACGATCTGCTTGCGGGAGTCCAGGTCATCCACGTAGGCTTCGCTGAGCGAGCAGAGGAGGTCCCATGCCGCGGGGTCGCGCGCGAGCGCGTAGCACTGGTAACGGCCCTCCGAACGCGAGAAGACGTCGAGCACTCGGCCCTCTGCCAGACGCTCAAGCGCCAGCCGCACCTGGTCGACGTCGCGATGCGTCCGCCGGGCCAACCCCTCCGCGGTGTCGAATGTCTGAGGGTTGGCCTGGAAGAACAGGGCGACATCAAGGCCAATGAGGTTCTGAGCGTGCTTGGTTATGAACTCCGCCACGCGCGCGTCCATGATGCGTTCCTTCCGGCTCCCGCCACACAGCCCCTACCCCATCGCCGGGTGCGTGCAGGTGGCACCCGGTCGAGGACAATTTCGACATGGGTAAGGGAGTTCCTGCAAGTNNGTGCAGAACTGCTGGGAGGCAGGCTTGCGCGGCTGTTGGGCCGCACGGGCCTAATCAGCCGGGGGGAGACGGTGGCCCGGCGAGCCCCTGTCGGGGGTGGGTGTAGTGGAACGACACGGGGGTTGGCTACTCGCCCTGACTCGCTTGCGTGTCCCGCCGGAGTCTTCCATGCGTCATGGCAGAGCGAAGGCGGCGGAAGGCGGCCGCCTCTTCGGGCGGGTACTCAAAGCACTCCGCGGCGGAGGCTCGAACTACTGCGGTTCTGCGCGTCCTGGCATCTCGCGCTTCTTTGCTGCGTCTCATTTCGAGTTCCTCCTGGCGAACTGCGTAAAGGACTGGCGGCGGGCTGCTTCGTGAGCGCGTTCGCCGGCAGCCTTAGGACGCTCGCTACATCGGTGTTGTTCGCCGAATGCAGGCCACTTGCCTGCATTGCGCGAGTCGGCCTTCGACTGCACTGTCACTGTATTATCGGCAGCCTGCGGGCGAGACTATCGCGGATCGGCTCTCACTTCGCTCAAGGAAGCATCAAGAGGTGAGTTCGGTTGCCTGTCCGGCGACGGAGTCATGAAGGTGGATCGCTCAGATGGTGAGAATAGCGTAACAGTACCGTTCAGAATCACCAATTGGCACAGTACTCATACACCAATCGCCCCTCTTCTGTCAACTGAGGTGAGAGGCCTTGCGCAATCGCACCGATGGCGGAGAAGCTGACACAGATACCAGAGCGGGTGAGTTACCGGCGTATCTGACGTGGGCCAAGGAGCACCTCGAGCCGCACTTGGCGCCTTACGGAGGCGTTGATGGTGTCTACTGGGACACCCCACGCCCCGCCCCCAGCATAGCTTGGAGATCAGAGCAGCAGTTGCTTGAGGCAATGCTGGGGGCTGCAGCCGCGCGCGGCACCATGAACCGGTTTGTGACACGGGCGTGGATATGCGAGAAGAGGCAGCATGAAGGCGGTTCGGCTCAGGCGGGGGATAGCCTGGGCTTCGTGCACATCCGGCCCCAGGAGCTGGCGTCTTCTCCACGGAGTGACGCAGACGCATACAGACTCGCCTTGCTGGAGGCCTACTTGGAGCCGCCGGGCTACATGGACCGCCCCGAGTACCACGTGATACGGACTCGGGCGGCGCGTCCGTATGGCGAAGAGCGTCTGCGCTGCACTCCCTATTTCCAGCCACTGACGGAACTGGACATCCCCGTCGCGTGTTGCGGGGTAGCCAATGCATTCTGCGCTGCGTCTCTTGTCACCCCGATGTGGGGAGGGATATGCCAGGGCCCGTTCGATCTTGTGGTGACGGCGGCCAGCCGGCGAGTGTGGGGGAAGACCCCGGAGTTCAACGAAGTCGAGGGAGATTCAGATGACGCGGAGGCGAACCCGCTGGAGAAAATCCTCGATCTGGGCATCTCGCCGGCCTGCATGGTGGGGATGCTCAGGTCGGACTATGTCGGGCTCGGTGCCGCATACGAATCGTTGCGCGCCGATGCCACGGCGCTCCTGAGCGCCTACCTGTCGCTGGGCGCTCCCTGCATCGTGTGGGTCGACGAGACCAGGCTTATCGGCGCGCCGTATTCGCGACGGCGTGAAGAGACGGAACCGGTGTCCTCCGGAGAGGCTCACAGCATTCTGGTGATCGGCTATCACAGTGAGGGAGGCAATGCGGACCGTTTTGTCTTCCATGATACCCTGTGGGGACCGTTCAGGGAGGTGATGGCATCGGTGCTGGTTGATGCGGCCATCTGTCCGATGAAGCTGGACAACGGTGAAGAGGCAGACCCCGCCTGTCGCTTTGTTGCCGTATTGCCACCCGGCGTCAGTGCGCCCATCTCCCGCGTGCTCGAGGCCTCCCACAGGATTGCCGAGGGGTTTCACGCATCGGCCGGCAAGCTGTCCGGGCAGACAGATGACGATTGCGAGAGGGCGTGTCGGCTTAAGGAGACGCTGGCCGCTTGCCCAGGTCGTGCTGTGAGGCTGTGCAGCAAGCATGCACTGCCCGCCCGCTACGGTGACCGTGACGGGGGTCGGGATGTCGCGGCCGTGACCGTGGCACTGAACAAGTGCGACGTTGCTCAGCCGAGGAACTGGTGGTGGTGCGTTGAGTGCTCTGGCAGCGGACGGCATGAGGTGCTCTCCCACCTGATGATCGCTCGCCCACGACCCGAGATTGTGGCTGTCTACCCGGGTTCACTCGCGGAAGCGAGGCGGCTCGAGGGGTCACCTGCAGTCGTCATCCACCGGGCCGGAGGCGGCGATGGGATGGAGGTGTGGTACCGTGGCCGTGGCAAGAAGAGGTATTGCCGGGCAGACGGATGACAACGAGCACGGACTGATCCAGCGACTTGGGGTGATTACGTCGTGGAGCGTGGCTGATTGCCGGCAGATTAGGGACCCTGTGACGGACGAGCGGAAGTGGCTATACCCTGGGATAGAGAGCCTGGCCCAGAGGGGCATCTGCTGTTTTGAGTACTACTTCCTCAGCCCCGCCGAGCTGCCGATGCTGGCGTCAATTCTCGGGCGGGCCTTTGATACCTGCTCATCCGTAGTGGACCTTGCGCTCGCGTTGTGTCCCAACCCGGAGCAGGTGGACCTTGAGCAGGTGGACAGGTCTCGTCTGCGCCGTCTGGTAGACATCTTGCATGCGAACCCCGAGATCGGGCCGTTTGGAGCAGTTCACTTCCGTTCAGTTGCCACCAACATCCCGGGGCTCGCATCCGCCGACGAAACAGTACGCGACAAGGCTGCGCGCGGGCTGATGGTTGCCCTGCACGTTGCCGAAATGTTGGACGCAGGCAGCGTCGAGCTCGTGTGCGGCGCCCCTACCAGGCGCACGGGGACCATCCCCTCAGTTGCGCTCCTCAGGCCCGACCCCGTTGACGAGGACAGTGACGGAGTCCGTCAACACGCGACCACCCAGGTGGTCAGGTCGCTGTTGGAGGTTGGGGAGGTGGCGCAACGCCTGGACAAGGTGCTTGCACTGGAGATAGAGCCCGGCCTCTGCTTCGTGAACAACTCTGTCTCACGTTGTATGCGGATCATCGATGAAGTTGTGGAGAGAAAGCCGCAGTTGTCTCCCCATCTAGGCGTCAACTGCGACGTCGGACACATGTTGCTGCTCGGTGAACAGCCCGGGTGGGTCGGGGATGAGGTGCGGCATCTCGCACAGCAGTTGCACGAGTGGCCTCACCTCGACGCCGACGCAAGGCGGTTTGCCGAGAGGACGGTAGCATTCCACCTCAGCGATCATGCATCGTCACACCACAGCGACCTCCCCCCTGGTTCATACCACGGGCAGCAGGAATTCCGGCCCTGGGTCGAATTCTACCGCGGCCTGTGCAATTCGAAGCGGCGCGAAGACCTTGGCGAGAGGGCACTCAGAGTGCACCCTGGTTTCCAGGGCGTCGCATCACTTGAGATGGAGGCGTGTGAGGACCCGGAACGCGTTGCAGGTGCGTACTCGACATTCAGGGACTGGCTCTTCCCTTATCCGTCTGAGGGCTATATCACCGGCTGTGTCATGATCGTCGACATCGTCGGATCGACCAGGGCGCTGTTCAGGGACGCATCGAAGGAAGATAAGGCCGTGCTCGCACTGCAGTTGGTCATCTCCTCGATGATTGAGGGCATCGAGAAGCACGGTGGCCAGGTCATGCAGTTCACCGGCGATGGAATTGTGGCTGCCTTCGAGGATGCCCGACACAACAGGTATCCCAGCGAGAGGGCTCGCGCGGAGGCGGATGTCGCCCAGAATGCGCTGTCCGCGGTATTCGACCTCGCGTCGAATGCCGGGGCTGTCGCCCGCAGGGCGTTCTCATCAGTGGAGTCTCCATACGAGGCAACACCGGCCGGTGGCGCCGACCAGGGCAGCATAGACCGCTTCCGATTCTCCATCCATCGGGGGCGCTTCTACTCCACGACCCTGCGCTTCGCCCAGGACCTCCAGCTGGCCGGACGTGTCGTTGTCGAGGCCGCCCGCATGGTCGAATGGCTGCGAGATGAGAGCCGCAGACTCATGGAGGGGAACGAGGAGCAGTTCACCATGTGCCTTGCCTCGACTGACTTCGTCAACAAGCTGGCGGCACCCCAGCGAACACAGTTGCGATCCCCCGGCCCGCCGGTGCACGTTCCCATCCGCGGCCTGGCGGACCACCAGATTGAGTGCTGGCAGTTTGCCGCCCATGACTATGTCCTCACCCCCGACTCTGCCGGGCGTTCCTTCTACATCTACTCCGGCTCCGAGCCGGAGGCGCCGGGCACGCTGAGCCCTGAGGATGTGACGGCACCAAACCCCGAAGGGCAGGGCTGACGCTGTCGCCTGCGGCCTGTCCCCTGAATCATGTCCATCGGTGGCACAGCAGGTGTGCTCAGATTCTGCGCGAATGCTCGCAGAGACATGTCGGGCTAATGACATCGAGCTCGTGCGAGGACAATTCAGGAGACTGAGACACGTATGGCCATTCGAATCATTGCCACAGGCGGAACAATCGACGACCTCGACCACGACTGCATAGAAGACATGCCGGAGCATCACGAGTCGCTGATACCCGATGCGCTCGAGCAGGCATGCGTCACCGCCGACGTGGTCGTCGAAGTACTCATGCAGAAAGACAGCCGGATCGTCACCGATGAAGACCGCGAGCTGATGGCCGAGGCATGCAGGAGATGCCCTGAGGACCAGATCGTGCTCACGCATGGCACATACAGCCTCGAGCATACCGCGCGCTACCTCGGGCCGTTGGAGATACCCAAGACGATTGTGCTGATCGGGGCGATGGTGCCACTGAACAAGGACCGCTCCGACGCACTGTTCAACCTCGGGGCCGGCATCACAGCCGCCCAGCTTCTGCCGCATGGCGTCTACGTGACCATGCAGGGGAAGGTGTTCGGCTGGGACAACGTCACGAAGAACCGCAACGTAATGCGCTTCGAGGCGTTGAAGTAGGAGGGCGGCAGAACGCAACGGCCGGCGCCGGGGCTCTGATCGTCTCACCTTCCCCAGTCTGCGTCGCACACGATCCGGCGTCTGAAGATCAGAGGACCAAGGCCCCGACCCCTAACGTCAGGACCCTCTTCGGGGCGGACTCATCTCCCCCGCTCACGCGTCGATCCCCGTCCACGGGGCACCACGCCCTCCCTTCACAGAGCTTTCGGGAAGGGGGTGTGGGGGACAACCGCTTTCGCGAAAGCGGTTTCCCCCACGCCGTTGCTGCCATTGCCGTTCAGTTTGCCGTCGCCAAGCCTTCCTGAAGCATGACATCCTGCGTCAGCGGGCGATCAACGGTCACTCCGCCTGCGGTCTCGATGCGAATTGAGCCGCCGATGTCGCCTGCGGTGTTGAAGAAGATGGTGACCGTCTTGCCCTCATGGGTGAAGGTGAGTGTGGCCGTATCCGTCGTCTGGGTGATGGTAGCGTCATCCATCCGCTCGAGCGTCTGGTCGCCGACCTGAATCAGGTGGAGGAAGACGTCATCGGTGCGCGCGGCGCCGGGGCTGACCTCGACGCGCCAGCGGCCCATCAGCTCGGGCACTTCGTCGTAGTGGATCGGCTTCAGGTCAGGGATAGACTTGCCGGTCTGCTCGGAGGGGCCTGCGTCGATGGCATAGTTGACGCCGTCGGCGAGGAACTCC
>DPJP01000106.1:1498-7474 GCA_003542955.1 Armatimonadota bacterium | reverse complement strand
ATCGGGAAGGTGTTTGAACCGCATGCCGCAGAAGAGAAATGGTACCGGCACTGGCTGGACCAGAATTACTTTCACGCCAAGGACGCGAGCGACCGGCCCCCGTTTTCCATCGTCATTCCCCCGCCCAACGTCACGGGCATGCTCCACATGGGGCACGCCCTGAACAACACCCTCCAGGACATCATGATCCGGTACCGCCGGATGCAGGGATACAACGCCATGTGGATGCCCGGAACGGACCATGCCGGCATCGCCACCCAGAACGTGGTCGAGCAGGAGCTGGCCCGGGAGGGGAAAAACCGCCACGACCTGGGGCGGGAAAAATTCATCGAGCGCGTCTGGGAGTGGAAGCACAAATACGGCGGCGTCATCACCAACCAGCTCAAGCGGATCGGCTGCTCCTGCGACTGGCCCCGGGAGCGGTTCACCATGGACGAGGGACTTTCCCGGGCGGTCCGGGAGGCCTTTGTCAGGCTCTACAACGACGGGCTCATCTACCAGGGGGACTACATCGTCAACTGGTGTCCCCGCTGCCACACGGCCATCTCCGACCTCGAAGTGGAATACAAGGAGGAGCCGGGCCACCTCTGGCACATCCGCTATCCCTATGCCGACGGCAGCGGCGACATCGTCGTCGCCACCACCCGCCCGGAAACGATGCTGGGCGACACTGCCGTGGCGGTCAACCCCCAGGATACCCGTTACACCGACAAGGTCGGGAAAGAGGTCATCCTGCCCCTGGTAAACAAGAAGATCCCCGTCATCGCCGACGACTATGTGACGATGGACTTCGGCTCCGGCGCCGTGAAGATCACACCCGCCTGCGACCCCGCCGACTTTGCCATCGCCCAGCGGCATCCAATCGGGCTGGTCATGATCATGGACGGCAGCGCCGTCATGAACGAGAACTGCGGCGTCTACCAGGGACAGGACCGCTACGAGTGCCGGAAGAACGTCATCGCGGACCTGGAAAAGGGAGGCTACCTCCTGGAAACGGAGTCCTACACCCACAACGTGGGCAAGTGCTACCGGTGCAAGACGGACATCGAGCCCTACGTCTCGAAGCAGTGGTTCGTGAAGGTCAAGCCCCTCGCGAAGGCGGCGACGGCGGCGGTCATCAAGGGAAAAACCAGGATCATCCCCTCCATGTGGGAGGCCACCTACTTCGACTGGATGGACAACATCCGCGACTGGTGCATCTCCCGGCAGATCTGGTGGGGCCACCGGATCCCCGTCTGGTACTGCGACAACTGCTCGGGGATGATCGTCTCCACCGAGGATCCCACGTCCTGCCCCACCTGCAAAAACACGGGCCTCCGCCAGGAGGAGGACGTCCTCGACACCTGGTTCAGCTCCGCCCTCTGGCCCTTCTCGACCCTCGGCTGGCCCGACCAGACGCCGACGCTGAAGACCTTCTATCCCACGTCCCTGCTCATCACGGGGTTCGACATCCTGTTCTTCTGGGTGGCCCGCATGATGATGATGGGCATCTACATCATGAAGGACGTGCCGTTCAAGGACGTGTACCTGCACGCGCTGGTCCGGGACGAGCACGGCGACAAGATGAGCAAGTCCAAGGGCAACGCCGTGCCTGCCGACGAGATCATCCAGCGCTACGGAGCCGACACTGCACGGACCTTCGTGCTGTTCGTCGGCCCGCCCGATCAGGATGCTGAGTGGAGCGATGAGGGCGTTGCCGGCGTCTTCCGCTTCCTGAGCCGCGTCTGGCGGCTGGCGACCGGTCGGGGCGAGGGCTACGAGCCACGGTGGCGGCAACTGGTCGGTGGCGACCTGACGGATGCGCAGATGGCGATCAGGCGCAAGACCCATCAGACCATCGCCAAGGTCACCGAGGACATCGACCGGATGCACTTCAACACCGCGGTCAGCGCGATCATGGAGCTGACCAACGAGTTGACGCCCTTCGCCGAGAGCATGACCACCGACGCAGACAGGGCCGTCTACTCGGAGGCCGTCGAGCACCTGGTGATGCTGCTGTCGCCCTTCGCCCCGCACATGTGCGATGAATTGTGGGAGCGAATGGGGCACGAGCCGAGCCTGTTCAGCCATCCGTGGCCTGAGGCGGACATGGCCATCGCCGCCGAGGACCAGGTCGAGATCGCCGTCCAGGTCAACGGCAAGGTGCGGACGCGGATGATGATCGCCGCGGGTGCGGATATGGACGAGGTCGCCGCGCGCGCGCAGGCGGATGAGCAGGTTGCCAGACACCTCGAGGGGAAGACCATCCGCAAGGTTATCACCGTGCCTGACAAGCTGGTTAACATCGTCGCCAACTAGGCGCATCCATGCCGGGCAACAGGCCGCGGCGTGTGGGGTTGGGGTACGTGGGCGGTCCCTGATGTCTCGTCGCCGAGGTGGGCACCGTGGCATTGACCACGACACAGAAGCTCGTGCTGGGCTTCGGCGTGCTCTGCGTGCTTGCCGGTGTGTTCGTCCTGAGTCTGCGTGGCTCGCCGCTCGGGCGCGAGCCGATTCGCGTGCAGTTGCCGCCCCCCACCGAGAAGCAGGTGGAGGAGATCGTGGTATACGTTGAGGGCGCGGTGAACCGGCCCGGGCTCTACAACATCCCGAAGGGCAGCCGCGTCTGGGACGCCGTCCAGGCCGCCGGAGGGCTTGAGGTCGACGGCGACGCGCAGTCTATCAACCCTGCAGAGCAGCTCCGTGACGGCCAGAAGATCATCGTCGCGAGTGCGGCAAAGCCGCCGGCGGAGCCCGTCTCTCCACCGGAGCCTTCTGCCCCATCGCCCCCGCGGCTGCAACAGCCTCAGGCTACTACGCCTGAACTGATCCCACCCACGGGGACGGTCAGCATCAACGAGGCCACCGAGGGCGAGTTGGCGAGTCTGCCCGGCATCGGGCCCGAGCTTGCCGCCCGCATCGTCTACTACCGCTCCGAACACGGCCGCTTCCAGTACCTCGAGGACCTGATGCGGGTGCGGGGTATCGGGCAGGCGCGGTTCGAGCAGGTAAAGCCCTACATCAGGCTCTGAGTGCAATGCCTGCATCCCGGTCACGCCCTGCGCACAACAGTTGGCTCGACGCCATATCGGTCGGGCTGGGCGCGGCGCTGGTTGGCCGCCCGCTGCTGTTCATCGCCGGCAGTCTCATCGTGGGGATCGTCTGGGCCGACCGGGTGTGCCCCGCCGTCCTCCCCACTGCTCTGCTTGGCGTTCTTGCGCTGGCGCTATGGGGGCTGTTTGTGTGGTATGACGCCCGCTGGGACGGCCTGGTGCTCTGCCTGGCCGTGGCGCTCGGCGGCGCCGCTCTTCACTCACACACCATCACGCCCGGCGCGAGCGACCCGGTGCATTTCGCCGACGTGCGCCCGCTCGACCTCACCGGGACCGTGCAGCGGGTGGAGAGCAGGGCCCGGCACGAGCAGAAGGTTGTCCTCCGCGTGGATTCGGTGCGCTGTGCCGGCACGGAACTCAACGCGCGGGGCAAGACGCTGTGCAAGCTCCCCAGCACGCCCGTCGTGCGCTCCGGCTATACAATCGAGTCCCCGCTCACCTATCTGACACCCCCGGACACTGCCGGAAACCCCGGCCAGCAGGACAGCCGCGGCCGTCTTGCCCGCCGCGGAATACACACCATGGCCCAGGCGCATGAGGTGCGCGTGCTCGCGGTCGAGCCGGTCCGGGCGAGCGCGGACACGACCATCTGCCTGCTGCGGGAGCACATTGTCACCATCTTCGAGAAGGCGATGCCCGGCAGGGACCCGGAGGAGAGCACGCTGTACGCCCACCTTCTGGCGGCGATGGTCTTCGGGATGCGGAGTGCGGACCTGCCCGACGATGTCGAGGACGCGTTCCGGCGCAGCGGCACAATCCACCTGATGGTCGTCTCCGGTGCGCAGATCAGCATCGTCGCGCTGGCGATCATCTGCCTGGTCTGCGGTGACCGGGTGCGCGTCCCCATCTGGATGGCTCTGCTGGTGATCCCGCCGCTGGTCGTGTATGCGGGAGTGGCGGGGATGAGCGCCTCGGTGGTGCGCAGCCTGGCGATGGCGGGCCTGATGGTGCTGGGGCTGATCGCCGGGCGCAAGTATGATGTGTGGACTGCCACGGCGCTGGCGGCGGTTGTGCTCTGCGTCGCCGACACATCATCGCCGTTCTCCCCCGGGTGCCAGCTCACGTTCGCGGCGCTTCTGGGGATCGTGCTCTTCATGCCCCGCCTGGAGCCGCTGCCGGTCCATGCTGGTATTGGCCGGCGGCTCGGACGATACGGCCTGGGACTTGCGGGCGCCACACTCGGGGCGTGGCTCATGACTACCCCCATCCTGGCCTACCACTTCCACAGCATTGTCCTCGTCGGGATCGTCGCGAACTTGCTCGTCGTGCCGATGAGCGTACTGGTCGTCGCGTTGGGCTTTGTGACCTTCATCCTCGGCTCGGCATCACAACTGCTCGCGGTGTTGCCGGCCGGACTCGCGAGGCCCGTGTTGTGGCTCGTCCTGCAGATCGTCACGTTCTTCGGCGGTATCGAGGGCTCGGCGCTGCAGAACGTGCACTTCACTCCGCTCGGCGGGGCCGCCTGGTATCTCGGCGTCGGCGTAGTCTGGTGGCTGGTCTACGGCAGCGTCGGCTCGGCCGCCGAACAGACTCGGCCGGAGGCCCGACGGCGCCTGGTCATCGCCGTGTTCGCGCTCGGCGCAATGTGTCTTCTGCTTGCGGCGCTGGTGTTCACACCGCTCCCGGGCCTGCACATTCGGCGACCCGAGCCGCTGCGCATGGCGGTCCTCGACGTCGGTGAGGGCCAGTGCATGGTCATCTCCACTCCCGATGGTCGCCACATCATGGTCGATGCCGGGACGGGCCCGCGCAGTCCGTGGCGATACCGTGATGTCGCCGAGCGTGTGATCGTGCCATACCTGGCCCATGCCCGCATCAGGCATCTGGACGCGCTCATCATGAGTCATGCCGACAGCGACCACTCAAGCGGCATGGCCCAGATTCTGCACACTGTCGGGGTCGGGGGGTTCATCGTCAACCGTCCGCCGGCGGCCGATCAGCCCGACGCGCTGGCAGCCTGTGCGGCCGCTCGGGCGCGAGGCATCGAGTCGACCATCCTGCGGCGCGGTGACAATCTCTCCGTGTCAGAGGGCATAGCCCTTTCGGTGCTGCACCCGCCCGACGAATGGTGCGAGAACCCGGACCTCAACGAGAACAACTGCTCGCTGGTACTGCGGCTGCAGTACGGGCAGACGAGTGTGCTGATGCCCGGCGACATCGAGGCACGGGCCGAAGAGGAACTGCTGCGCTGGGCGCGGGAAGAGGGCATAGGCCTGCGCAGTACCGCCCTCATTCTGCCTCACCACGGCTCGGACAGCAGCAGTACGGAGGCATTCCTGGATGCCGTCAACCCCAGCGTGGCCGTCGTCTGTGGGGCCCGGGCGAGGTTGCGCCCCGCGCATCCCACCGTGATCGAGCGCCTGCGACAGAGGCGGATTGCGCTGCTGTCGACCGACGCGCTGGGGATGATCGAACTGACCACCGACGGCACAACGCTCCACTGGCAGTCGTTCCGCGAGGCTAAAGCTTCGAGCGGTTGACCTCATCATGGCAGTCGACGACTGCCTGCAGGAACTGCTCGGCGGCACGGAGGTCGGTGAGGGGAATGGCCAACTGCCCGGCCATCTGCACGGCGAGGCGCCGGGCGAGGTTCACGCGCACCGTGGGCTCGAGTTCGGCACGTCTCTCGAGCAGTCTGCGGGCAGCCTGAGCCTGCTCGGCGGTGAGCCTCCGCGCATGCGGTCGCACGAGGTCGTGAAGCGGCGACTCCGGCCGCGGCGCCGCCACCGCGGTGGGCGGGGGCGCAATCACCTCGGGAAGCTCCGCACGGCGCTCCTTGACGACAATAGTCCCCGCGGCGTAGTCGCCGACGCGCTTGGACTTCGAGCTCACCCATATCGAGATGATCCCGACGAGGTAGCTGCCGGGGAGCATGTCGACCGTC
>DPJP01000106.1:0-1467 GCA_003542955.1 Armatimonadota bacterium | reverse complement strand
GACCGTCCGCAGCAGGTTGCGGAGCAGACTGTCCCAGAAGCTGATGGCCGTCCCGTCATCGCGGATGACACGCAGCCCCGCCGCCATCTTGCCGATGCTGCGACCGCCCGTCAGCATCTCCGAGGCTACCCAGTAGCCCACGGACAGCAGCAGCCCCAGAAGACCAATGACCACATAGATGAACAGATCGACAGGAGTGCCCTGTGCCCCCAGCGAAACCTCACCCTGCAGGACATAGAGCATCAGGATGGCGATCACGACACTGATCGCCGTCTGCACAAGCGAATCGAGCATGCAGGCGACGAAGCGCGAGCCGAGGCCTGCCAGTTCGTACTCTATCTCGACGTATTCCGGCGTCTGGATGACGACCGAATCGTGGTCCATCGCCATGGGAGGGCGCTCACTTGCTCAGTTTTGTTGACCGACACAGGCCGGGCTGGCGTCGCCTCGAGGCGCTGGTGGACCGGTGCAACGGCGCGACGGGCGTATCGGAACTCACCGAGAGCCAACTGCGCGAGTTCGGCTCGCTCTACCGGCAGGCGGCCTCGCACCTGGCTGTCGCGCGCACCCGTGAATATGATCCCGACATCGTAGCATACCTCAACCAACTGCTCGGGCGCGCTCATGGCGTGATGCACGGCCGCCGCAGGCGGCGACGCCTGCGGCCCGGCTACTTCTTCGGCGTCGAAGTACCGGCGTCCTTCAAACAGTGTCGCTGGTACTTCCTGATTTGTCTATCGGTCATGGTCTGCTGCGGCACGCTCGCCGGCATCGCGACCAGCCGTGACGCGGGCTGGGCCGAGGTCTTCATGAGCCCGATGTTCCGGCAGCGCCTCGAGCAGTTCATGCAGGAGCAGGAGACGCCCGGCGAGTACTTCGGCGACACCGCCGACGTGTTCGGCGGATGGGGCTTTGCAGGCTTCCTGATGACCCACAACATCAAAGTCGCCCTCACCTGCTTTGCGCTGGGCCCAACCTTCGGCCTCGGCACGCTCTACATGCTCACCGTCAACTCCCTGATGATCGGCTCCTTCCTGGGGCTGGGCGCGCTGAATGGCAAGCTCCTGGTGATGGGGGCGGTGGTGGTGCCCCACGGGGTGATCGAGCTGTCGGCGATTCTATTGGCGTCCGCGGCGGGGCTGCGCTTCGGATACGCGCTGATCAACCCGGGCGACCTCCGGCGGGGCGACGCGCTGATGATCGCCGGCCACCAGTCGGTGCGCCTCGCCGTCGGGACGATCCCGGTCTTCGTGCTGGCGGGGCTGATCGAGGGTCTCATCAGCCCGATGGAGGCGGGGCCGCTGGCAAGCAACATCGCGCGCTATGCCATCGGCATCCTGGCCGGGCTGGCCCTGTACGCGTGGCTGCTGTGGGGCGATGTGATCCTCCGGCATAGATACCCCGAGGCAGCGCACAGCGATCCGGACGAGCTGTTCGAGGCGGAGGGGTAGGGCGGGCTCCCAGCCC
>DPJP01000066.1 GCA_003542955.1 Armatimonadota bacterium | reverse complement strand
CCCTAACCCCACGCCCCTCGCCGCTCAACAAGGACGCTCCCACCGCGACGGGGAAACACCATGTACAGAGCGTTGTGAACCTGCCGGTGTGACTGAGTCTGCGCACGAGAGGACCCGACACCATGCCCGATAGACCCAACTTCCTGTTCATCTTCCCCGACCAGTGGCGCGGCGACTGCCTCGGCGTCCTGGATCACCCCGTCATCGAGACGCCGTTTCTGGATGAACTCGCCTCGCAAGGTGTNNGTCACCTTCACCGCCGCGTATGCCGCCTGCCCGAGTTGTATCGCCGCCCGCGCCTGCCTGGCAACCGGGCAGACACCCAATACCACCGGCCGCATCGGCTACCAGGACAAGGTGCCCTGGCGTTACCCCGTCACCATGATGACGACACTGCGCGACAACGGTTACCAGACGATGAATGTTGGCAAAACACACTTCTACCCCCAGCGCGCCGGGCTCGGCTTCGAGATCAACCTCTCATACGAGACCCAGCAGCTCGGGGATGAATACGAGAATGACTACGAGCGCTGGCTGAAGCTCCAGCCGGGTGGCACGATCGTCCGCGATACCGCCCAACAGACCGGTAACAACTCCTGGATTGTCATGCCCTGGTCGGCGCCGGAGTCGCTGCACCCGAGCACCTGGAATGCCACCGCGGCCATCGAGCTGCTCCAGCATCGCGATCCGCAGCGGCCGTTCTTTCTGCAGGTGGGCTTCCATCGACCCCATCCGCCGCTGGACCCGCCGATGGAGTTCTACCGCATGTTCGAGGGGCGCGAGCTGCCGCCGGTGCCGATCGGTGACTGGACTGCCGACTACGACATCCCGGTAGACAAGACCGATGCATCAATCGGGCATCTGGACGATCATCTGCTCACCCGCGCGCGCTGGGCCTACTACGCGCAGATCAAGCATCTGGACTACCAGATCGGGCGACTGATCTACTTCCTGCGCCGCAAGGGCTGGTTCGACAACACTTACATTATCTTCTGCGCCGACCACGGGGAGCTGCTCGGGGATCACCACCTGTTCCGCAAGACCCTCGGCTATGAGGGCTCCGCGAAGCTGCCGTTCATAGTCAGAGCGCCGAGGGCGGTCGAGTGCCCGCGAGATGTGATGTGTGACGCGCCGACGAGCCACATGGACATCATGCCGACGGTGCTGGAGGCGGCAGGCATCGGCATCCCGGACACCGTCGAGGGCTCGAGCCTGCTGCCGTGGGTGAGGGGCGAGCGGCCGCAGTGGCGGGAGTTCGTCCACGGCGAGCACAGCGGCTTCACCACGGCCTGCCAGTTCGTGACCGATGGCAAGGAGAAGCTGCACTGGGAGACGGTCTCGGGGACGGAGCGCTTCTTCGACCTGACCCGCGACCCGCAGGAGTTGCATGATCTGTCGGCCGACGGGGCATACATGGACAGAGTTGAGCTGTGGCGCCGGCGGCTGATCGGTGTGCTGGCCGAACGCCCGGAAGACGGCATGAGCGACGGGGAGAAGCTCATCCCCGGACAGCGCACCCCGGCAGTGCGGCCGTATCTGCTGGAGAAGAAGCTCGATTGCGATGGGGTCGTGAGGCCGAGGGGGTAAGGGCGACTGGAAGGGGATGCCGGGCCGGGCCTCACCCCCCCGCCCCCCTCTCCCTGTATCCGGCCTGTTCCGCCTCAAACGACGAGGCGGAACAGGCCGGCGGGACGAGGGGGGAGAACGACAAGCGACAGACGACACACGATACACGGCAGACAGCAGACGATACACGGCAGACGACAGACGGGTCTCCCTGTCACAGGGGCTTGTACAGCACTGCGCAGGCCTTCACCGTCGCCGGCGCATCGTGGATCAGCATAAGGACGAACTGGCCAAACTGGAGACAACCATGCACAGACCGATCGTTTTCGCCCAGGTGCTCGCCCTGTTGTTGGTGGCAGGACCCTTCCTGCTCACATTCTGCCATGCTGACGACGCCGCGCCCGCGCCGACAAATCCACCCCAGATACCGCTGTGCATGATCGGTGACAGCATCACCTGGGCCGGTGATGGTGACTACTGGCGCAAGCATCTGCTCGATATGCTCCCGCGACTGGCATTCGTCGGCACACACTCGGCGGTGCTGGGTTACAGCCACGCCGGGGAGGGCGGCAATGGTACCGCGCGCATCCTGGCGCGGATGGATGACATCCCCGATTGCCCCTACTACTCGCTGATGATTGGCACCAACGACAACAGCGTCAAAGACGCCAACCTGGTCCAGGAGCGCTCGCAGCAGACCGCCGAGCGAATCCAGCAGATCGTCGAGGCGCTGCTGGCCAAGCCCAGCGTGAAGCTCGTGTTCCTCTCCAGCATCGCTCCA
This sequence comes from Armatimonadota bacterium, assembly GCA_003542955.1. GTDB lineage: Bacteria > Armatimonadota > Zipacnadia > Zipacnadales > UBA11051 > UBA11051. The sequence continues at coordinate 730 of DPJP01000066.1, read as the reverse complement.
TGCTTCACGGATAACCCCCTGCGCGATCAGACCAATTCCGCGACGAATGTGATCCTCCGCGAGAAGATGCAGACGGTGTTCGCCGGGAAGAACGTCGTCTGGGTCGAGTACGAGCACCCGATCCGCGCCATCGAGGGCTGGGAGCCGCTGATCAAGCTCCACCCGACCAAAGACGGCTACCAGATACTCGCCCGCATCCTCTCCGACGCCATCATCGAGGCCCTCGGTATCGAGGAGCCGCTCGCCGTGCCGGAGATAGCCGACGGGTGTGGCGTGCGCGTGGAGAACCTCTGGGATGCAGAGACCGGGCAGACGAGCGTCCCGATCATCGCCGGGTGGTACATGCTCTCCTTCGACCTGAAGGCCGTCCCGGGTGAGAAGGCGACAATCACCGTGCGGAGCGTCGACCGGGACACCGAGAAGCATCTGAACCAGGTCTTCGAGGTGAAACCGGAGCAGGCCGGCCAGCGCGTGCAGCTCGACTTCATGACCGGCTACGAGGGCTATCAGTACACACGCTCGAAGCTGGAGATTGCCGTCGAGGCGTGCGAGATCGAGCGGGTGCTGCTGGAGAAAAAGCGCCCCTCCGCGAAGGCCTCTGAGTACGGTGTGGGCTCGTACATGGATACAAGCCAGACACCGGCGCCGGGGGAGCTGGTAGAGTGGTCTGGCGAGTAGACTGCGATACCGGGGAAATCGGGAGAGGTGGCATCCCGCAGGCGCGGGACTA
>DPJP01000196.1 GCA_003542955.1 Armatimonadota bacterium | reverse complement strand
CCAGGCTGCCCGGGGAGTCGGGGTCCTTCTCGAGGATGGCGCGGCCGGCGGCCGTGCGGTCACTCGGCGACGGGATGCACTCGGCGTTCCAGGTCTGCATCAGCAGGCGGCGGTACGGCTTCTGCTGATAGCTGACCTTGACCATGTAGACCATGCACTCGATACCCATCAGGCAGCAGGCGAACGACAGTGCGCTGCCCCACTGGCCGGCGCCCGTCTCGGTGGCGATACGCGTGACGCCGGCGACCTTGTTGTAGTAGGCCTGGGCGACGGCGGTGTTTGGTTTGTGGCTGCCCGCGGGGCTGACGCTCTCATTCTTCCAGTAGATGCGGGCGGGCGTGCCGAGTTCCTCCTCGAGCGCAACGGCGCGGTGCAGGGGAGCGGGGCGCCAGAGCTTGTAGATGCGCATGACGTCGTCGGGGATCTCGACCCACGGCTCCATCGTCATTTCCTGCTCGATGAGGCTCATCGGGAAGATCGGAGCCAGGGCCTCCGGGCCTAGCGGCTCACCCGTCGCCGGGTTGAGCGGTGGCATGAGCGGCGCAGGCAGATCGGGCTGGATGTTGTACCACGCCTGCGGTATTTNNGGGCAGGCAGATCTTGGTTGTATCCATCGGTCGTAGCCTCCTGGGGGTTGGCGCCATCGTCGCGGTGTACGCGCACGCTCCCGATGCCCGGCCGGTGGCTCTCCAGCCACGACCCGCTGAGTTGATCTCGCAGCGCACGTCTCCGGGCGCGACTCCCACTATTCGGGCACTATACAAGGTCCCTCCGCAAGTGCGGCGGGGCCGTGCGCCTCCATATTATGCAACGAGGCAGGCGATGTCAACTTGCGAACCGAGTTCTCACGCTTCCGGGGAGGTGCACGGAGGCGGGAGCGCCAAATAGACAGCCGCAAGCACCGCGACCCCATCCCGGAGAGTGCGCCATGCCCGACAGCACGCGATTCAGGGAAATCCTGGACAGAACATTCGTCATCGACACCCACGAGCACATCAGGCCTCTCGAGAAGCTGCGCGAGGGCCCCTGGGACTTCATCGAGTTGTGCAGGGGCAGCTACGTCGCCGCCGACCTGCGCTCCGCCGGGATGACCGAGCAGGATTGGCCCGACGCCGACGCCACCCCCGAGGACCGCTGGCGGGCCTTCGAGCCGTGGGCGCGCCGCGTCCGCAACACTGCCTACTACCAGTCGCTCGTCATGGGCTGCCACAAGCTCCACGGCCTGCCGGAGCAGGACGACGTGAACGCCTTCAGCATGCCGGCCCTGACCGAGGCGATGGAGCGGATGCGCCGCCGTGACGACCTCTATGACTACGCCCTGACGGGCATCGGTGGCATTCAGGTGGCGCTCCAGGACCCCCACTGGCAGCCGTTCTGCTGGGAGACCGAGGGCGATGTGCTCAGAGCGGTGTTCCGCATTAACTGCTTCGTCATGGCGCCCTTCCCCGGTCAGGCCGACCACAATGCCGCCGCCCCCCACGCGTTCGCCACGGCAATGGACTATGAGATCACCGGCTTCGACAGCTACCGCGAGCTGATTGGCCGAGCCATCGAGAAGTACAAGCAGGCGGGTGGCATTGCGCTCAAGTCATCGCTGGCGTATGACCGGACGCTGGAGTTTGGGGACGTCTCCCGCGACGACGCAGCCAGGCTGTACGCCAGGGGCGCAGACGCGCTGGATGCCGCCGAGGCGAAGGCGCTGCAGGACTACCTCATGCATGCGGTGGTCGAGGCCGCCGAGGCGCACGGCCTGCCCATACAGATACACACCGGCATCCGCGCCGGCAGCGGCGACTGCCGGGGCGCCAACCCCTCACTGCTGACGGGCCTCATCGCCGCACACCCGAATGCCCGGTTTGATCTCTTCCACGGCGGCTACCCGTATGCGACCGAGTTGTCTGTCATGGCCAAGGGTTTCCCGAACGTCTACCTGGACCTGTGCTGGCTGCCGATCATCTCACCATCCGTGACCGTGCGGATGCTCCACGAGTGGCTCGAAACCGTGCCCGTGACGAAGCTCCTCTGGGGCGGCGACTGTGGCAGCGTCGAAGCCTCTCTGGGAGCGCTGGAGATGGCCAAGCGCGTCATCTCCCGTACGCTCGCGGAGAAGACGGAGCTGGAGCGCTACTTCAGCCACGACACCGCAGTTGATGTCGCAACCGGCATCCTGCACGACAACGCGGCCCGGCTGTTCGGGCTGTCCTGAAAGCGCGCGCCGGGCGGCCGGGGAGGTCCAGCACCAGCGGGGCCGAAGGTAGCCACAGGTACCACTGAGGCCAAGGAGCGAGGCTCATGCGCGGTTCGATCTGCGTTCTGATTGCATGCATTCTGGCGCTGGCGGGGGCCACGACGGGTCTCGGGGCGGAGGTGCGCGCGGTCTGCCGCATCCCGGCCGAGATCGCCCTCCCGTGCCGGGGCGCCTCCGAGACGATGAGGGTTTTCGTCAGGGGCAACAGCGGCTGGCAGCCGGCGGATTACACGATGGCGGGCGAGCGTGTCATCTTCCGCCTGCGGCCCGGCGAGCTGGGGAGTTCACAGATACGGCTGCTGATCGACCCACCCGCCTGGCTGGATATCGACGACATCACGCCGCCGACGCTGACGGGCCTGAAGATCGACGGACAACCGCTGGCGGCGGAGACAACAGTCCATCTGGGGATGGGGCCCGACGCTCCCGCGACGATCAGGCTTGGGGCCCGCGACGCGGAGAACCGTCTCGACTTCGATTCCGTCGTGGCGACACTCGATGGAGTTGCCCTGCCCGCCGGGAGCATCACCGTGGAACCAGGCGATGACCGGTCTGCGAGTGTCGAGGTGCGTCTGGGGAAGGTCGAGTACGGCACTCACCGCGCCGTAGTCTCGATTGCCGATGCATCTCCGCAGGCCAACAGGCTCGAGGTCGCGGTGCTGTTCAGCCGCGTCGACATGACCAATTACCTGCTGCCGACACTTCCCGGCGTCAAGCTCACCGTCAGCAGCAGCTTCCCGGGCTATGAGGACCTGACGGCGCTCAACGATGGCCGCAAGGAGTTCGACGGTGTCCACTGCCAGAACGATGTTTCGTGGGCCTCGGCGGAGCAACCCGGTCCCCACTGGGTCGAGGCCCGGTTCGGACAACCCCGCGAGCTGAAGGAGGTCACCGTCTACTGGGCCTTCTACGGCTCGACACACCACACCAGCCAGAAGCTGCAGGTTCAGGCGCCAGAGGGCGGCGGCTGGCGAACGGTGTACACCTCGCCGACCGAGGGGCACCCGGTGGGGCCCTGTACCACATTCTCGTTCCCCGCGGTGACGGTCGACGGCTTTCGCATCGTGCAGGATGACGGCGGCGGCGCCGCCGGCAGGCCGCAGCTGATGTGGATTGCCGAGGTAGAGGCGCGCTAAGCTCAGAACTCCTGATATGGGTGTNNGGGCGGCCGGGGTCAGGTCTTCAGAATTCAGTTTTGCCCAGCCCGGGGCGGATTCCAGCTACCTACGGGCAAAAGTGAATTGTGAAGACCTGACCCCAGCCGTTGTCCTTGAAGCCCTGCGTAACGTGGAATCTGGACATCAATCCTCCCAGAAACCCTACACGTGAGCCCCATTCGCAGAGGGGCTCATCGCATCAAAGCCCGGCGATGTCAGGAGTTGTGAATCTCGTGCCTGTCGATCTGCAGCGAGCTGGTAACACAATTGGCGGCGCGAACGGTTGACGCCCCTGCCCGCGGCCGGTACAATCTACTATCTTGCAGACCCTCCGAACTGCGGCGTGCGGGCATTGTGCGCCGCCGCGGCGCAACAGCGGCAGGTATTCCGTGCGCTCCGGCAAACGACGCTCCCTTCGCCTCGAGCGCTCAAAGACACGAGACCTATGAGACCACGAGACCGTGCCTGGCTTGAGATTGATCTGGGCGCCATTGTCCACAACTACCACGTCGTCGAGCAGCTTGTCGGCGGGCATACCACGGTCATGGCTGTGGTGAAGGCCGACGCATACGGTCACGGTGCGGTGCCGGTGTCACGCGCGCTCGAGGCCGCGGGCTGCGGCTTCTTCGCCGTCGCCACGCTTGACGAGGCCGTCGAGTTGCGCGAGGCCGGCATCGGCGGGATGATCCTCATCCTCGGGTGCACGCCGCATGAGTGCGCCCCCGACATCAGGCGGTGGCGCGTCACCCCGAGCGTCATGAGTGTCGAGGACTGCGCCGCCTTCGCCGGAGCCGGCGCCGAGGGCCCGCTGCCCGTCCACATCAAGATCGACAGCGGCATGTGCCGGATGGGCGTGCGCTACGACGAGATCGGGCAGTTCTGCGACGGCGTCGGCGCTATCAGCGGGCTTGCCTATGAAGGCATCTTCTCGCACTTCGCTTCCGCCGCCACAGACCCGGACTTCTCGAACGCGCAGATCGACAACTACCTGGCTGCCGTGGCCGTGGCCGAGCAGAGACTGGGCCCCTTCAAGTGGCAGCACATGTGCGCGAGCAGCGCCATTCTGCTTTACGAGCGCGCCCACTTCAACCTGGTCAGGCCCGGTGACCTGCTCTACGGGATGAGCGAGGACCTGCCCGACTGCAACCTGCCGCCGGTGAGACCGGCACTGACGCTCAAGTCACGCCTGCGACTCATCAAGCCGGTGCGGGCCGGCGAGTGCGTCGGCTATGGCGGCACCTATCAGGCCGCGGCAGGCCATGATATCGGTGTGGTGACGATCGGCTACGCCGACGGCTACCCGCGGCTGCTCTCAAACGTCGCCGATGTGCTCATCCGCGGCATGCGCAGGCCGCTGGTGGGGCGCGTGTCGATGGATACTATCGTTGTCGACCTCGGTGTGGGGCACGACTACCGGCTCGGCGATGAGGTGGTGCTGCTCGGCTCGCAGGGGGAGCAGGCGATCAGGGCCGAGGAACTCGCACAGCGGGGTGGAACTATCAACCAGGATATCGTCGCCCGCATGGGGATGCGGCTGCGGCGGGTGTACAAGGAGTAGTCAGTGATGACCGTGAGTGACCGTTGGGTCAGGGTTCAGACGCCGGCGACGACGGCCAATCTGGGGCCCGGCTTTGACAGCCTGGGCATCGCGCTGGGCCTGTACAACACAGTCGAGCTGCGGCCCGCGGAGGCGCCCGTTGTCGAGATCATCGGCGAGGGTGCGGATCAGTTGCCCACCGATGAGACCAATCTCGCCTACAGCTCCGCCTGCCGCCTCGCCGCCCAGGTCGGCCATACCGGCCACTGGCATCTGAAGCAGGAGAACAGGATACCGCTTGCTCGCGGTCTGGGGAGCAGCTCGGCGGCAATCGTCTCGGGTATTGTCGCGGCCCAGGAGGTGCTGGGCTATCATCTCGACCGGCACGAATCGTTGGCGCTGGCGGCGGAGATCGAGGGCCACCCCGACAACGTCGCCCCCGCGCTGCTCGGCGGGCTGACGGTCTGCTTCGAGCAGCTCGACGGCTCGAAGGCCGCGGTGCCGCTGGATGCGCCCGTCGGGCTCCAGGCGGTACTCGCCATCCCCGACTTCGAGGTGAGCACGCACGAGGCGCGCAAGGCATTGCCGGAGGACGTCCCGCTGTGGGATGCGGTATTCAACACCGGTCAGGCGGCGGCAGTCGTCGCGATGCTCACGAGCGGCAAGTACGACCGGCTGGCGGAAGCCATGCGCGACCGCCTCCACCAGCCCTACCGCGCGCACCTGGTGCCCGGCATGGACGCGCTCATCCAGGCCGCCATCGACGCCAATGCACGTGGCGCGGCACTCAGCGGCTCTGGCCCCACCGTGGTGGCGCTTGCGGAACTCGACGACTGCGAGCCCGTCCGGCAGGCCATGATGCGAGCCGCCCGCGACACCTCGGCTCACTGGCAAAGCATGATTTTGCCTTTGGATAACGATGGTGTTAGAATAGTGCATTGACCCGGCGGCAGCGTCCGGGCCATTGTGTCAACGGCGCGTGTTAGCAGGACAGAAAGGTCAGTGACAGCGCATGGCGGAGCAGTACCGATGCGAGCAGATAGCCGCGGCGGTTGACGCCCTCGGCGACCAGGGCCTCCAATGGCTGCAGGATATGATCCGTTTCGAGAGCACCCAGGGCAACGAGCATGGGATACAGGAGTACTGCAAGCAGCTCCTGGAGGATATCGGGCAAGCTCCCGAGTATCGCGAGATTCCGGACAGCATCTTCGACGACCCCGAGTACAGCCACGGCGAGAGCGAATGCTCCTACAAGGGCCGCTACAACGTCGTCGCCAACTGGGGAGCCGATCAGGGCAACAGCGTCATCGTCCAGTCGCACATGGATGTCGTCCCCGGCGCCGACTGGCAGGAAGCGTTTACCCCGAAGGTTGAGGGCGACTACGTCTACGGCCGTGGGGCGACGGACTGCAAGGGCCAGATCGCGATGATCGCGATGGCCCTGAAGGCGCTCAAGGACCTCGGCTTCGAGCCGAAAGGGCGTATCGAGACCCAGCTCGTCATCGAGGAGGAGCCCGGCGGCAACGGCGCCCTGGCGCTCATCCGGCAGGGCTGCAAGGCAGATGCGGTCATCGTCTGCGAGGGAAGTCTGCTCAACGTCTTCCCGGCCAATCGCGGCGCCATCTGGTTCAAGCTCAAGACAATCGGCAAGTCGCTGCACATGGGCCGGCGCAGTGAGGGCGAGAATGCCATCGAGAAGATGATGGAGGCCATCCGCCACATCCTTGATTACGAGAAGGAACTCATCGCCGACAGCGCCAACTACCCGCTGTTCGAGCGTTACGAGGCGCCGGTGCAGATATGCCTGGGGATGATCAAGGGCGGTCGCTGGCCCTCGATGGTCTGCGCCGACTGCGAGATGGAGGGCGGCGTCGGGTTCCTGCCCAACAAGAACATGGCCCAGATCAAGCAGGAACTCGAACAGGCCATCCTCCGCACCGATGACGAGTGGCTCAAGACCCACTACGAACTCGAGTTCAACAAGCTCCACAACGACGCATACGAGAGCGATCCAAAGCACCCGCTGGTGCAGGGGCTGAATGGGGCGGCCGTCGAGTGCGGCATCGAGTCCGATATCTACGGCTGGAACGTGAGCTGCGATGCGCGGTTGTACGCGAAGCTCGGCGGCATGCCGACGATGGTCTTCGGACCGGGCACTATTGCCGACGCGCACGCGGCGGGCGAGAAGATAGAGTGGCCACAGGTGGTCGAGGGCGCCAAGGCTCTGGCACTTGCCTTGAGCCGCTGGTGCGGCTGAGGCGGACTATCGGCGCCGCGGGCGCCATAGACGATTCTGGGAGCATGGAGGAATACTGATGGCACAGTGTCGCATTGGAGTAGTCGGGGTCGGGACATTCGGGATCAACCATCTGCGCTGCTTCAGGCAGCTTGGCTACATCGGCGTGGCGGAGCTTGTCGCCGCCGCCGACCTCAACGAGGAGCTGCTCAACGAGCGCAAGCAGCAGTTCGACTTCAACGCCTACACCAGCGTTGACGAGATGCTCGAGAAAGAACAGCTCGACGCGATTACCATCGTCACCCCCGACCCGTTCCACCGGGAGGTTGCGCTGAAGGCCGCCGCCGCGGGGGTGCATATTCTGAGCGAGAAGCCGCTGGATGTCACCGTGGCCGGCTGCCAGGAGATGATCGGTGCGGCGGAGAAGGCCGGCGTGCTGCTGATGGTCGACTTCCACAAGCGCTATGACGAGTACCACATCGCCATGAAGCAGAAGATCCAGGCCGGCGACCTGGGCGAGATCGAGTATGGCTATGCGCACATGGAGGATCGCATCGAGGTGCCGAAGGACTGGTTCCCCGGCTGGGCGCAGAAGTCCTCACCGGGCTGGTTCCTGGGCATCCACTTCTACGACCTCGCTCGCTTTCTGATGGAGGCGGAGCCGACCCGCGTGTGGGCGACCGGCGTGAAGAAGCGCCTGCTCGAGTTCGGCATTGACAGCTATGACTCGATTTCGGCCAAGGTGGAGTTCGCCAACGGCTCCACGGTCGCGTTCGACACCTCCTGGATACTGCCCTACGAGTTCGAGGCGATTGTGAACCAGGGCATCCGCCTGGTCGGCACCAGGGGCCTGCTCGAGTGCGACAGCCAGGACCGCGGCACCATCACCTGCTGCGTCGATCAGGGCATGATGACGCACAACCAGAGCTTCCTGCGTCAGCGCTTCGACAAGCAGGGCCGCGAGATATTCGAGGGCTACGGCATGGACTCCATCGCCGATTTCGCGCATAATGTCAACGTGCTGCTCGACGGCGGAAGCCTCGATGACCTCGGCGGCTACCCATCGGGCTACGACGGCCTGCAGGCCACCAAGCTGGCCTCCGCCGTGCACGAGAGCCTCGACACGAAGGGCATTGTCGAGATAGCGTAACGCACTGCCTGTCCACCGGAGGAGAACTGACGATGAGCGTTCGCGCGGGCGTCGTTCTTGTGGTTTGCCTTCTGATGGTGATTGGAGCCTCAGCCGCACGGGCCGAGTTGGCCTCGAGCGGCTACCAGAACGTAGTCAGCAAGAGCATCATCGTGCCTGGAATGACGATCAGAGACTACAACTCGTGGGGCCAGCGACCGGGCTGGCTGCCGGTATTGACCGGGTCGCATCCGAAGCCGCTCAACCACACCTTTGACGCGGCCGACCTGCCGGACCCCGGCAACATCCCGGGCGTGTATCAGTACCGGCCAAGAGACATCGTCATATTCTCCTCGAAACGCCGAAACTAGACGCTCCGGCGGACGGTAGGGATACAGAGCACAAGACCGACGCGGGGCCGGGCGTTGCCTGCCCCGCGTATCCCTGAATGGGAAGTGAGCACAATGCCGAAGATCATTACCGAGTTACCCGGCCCCAATGCCAGGGCCTATCTCGAGAAGTCAATGAAGTACGAGCCCCAGTCGATGAGCGACCAGGTGCCGCTGGTCTGGGATCGCGCCGAGGGCTGCGTTATCTGGGATGTCGACGGCAACGAGTTCCTTGACTGGAGCAGCGGCGTGCTGGTGACCAATGTCGGCCACTGCCATCCGTACTATGTCGAGCAGGTCAAGGATCAGTGTGACAAGCTGTTCAACTGCTACGACTTCCTGACCCAGCCGCGCGCCGACCTCGCCGAGAAGCTCGTGCAGATCGCGCCCGATCACCTCGACCGGGCCTTCCTCGTCACCACCGGCACCGACGCCACCGAGGCGGCCATGCGCATGGCCCGCCGCGCCCACGAGGGCTTCGAGATCATCTCCTTCCACGGGGCCTTCCACGGCCGCACCTACGGCGCGGCATCCGCGGCCGGCTCGCGCGGCACCAAAAACGGCTTCGGCCCCATGATGACGGGCTTCCTGCACACGCCGTTCCCCTACTTCTACCGCTGCCCGTTCGGCTCCGAGACCGAGGAGGAATGCGGCAACAAGTGCATCGAGTTCCTCGACTGGACCGTCGAGCGCGAGAGCTGTGGCGCGCTGTGCGCCGTCATCACCGAGCCCTACCAGGGCGGCGCGGGCTCGATCATGGCCCCGAAGGGCTTCTTCGAGACGCTGGACAAGTGGTGCAAGGAGAAGGGCATCTACTTCATCTTCGACGAGGTGCAGTCATCGTTCGGGCGGACCGGGAAGATGTTCGCAATGGAGCACTACGACATCAAGCCTGATCTGGTCACACTGGGCAAGGGCCTCGGCAGCGGGGTGCCGTGTTCGGCCGTGCTGGGCACAAGCGCCATCACCGACGTGCTCCCGCCCGGCAGCATGGGCAGCACCAACGGCGGCAATCCGCTCTCCAGCCGTGCGGCACTGGCGGCAATCGACATCATCCAGAGGGAGGGGCTCGTCGAGAACTCCGCCCGCATGGGCGAGCTGTTCAAGCAGCGCTTCGAGGCAATCCAGCAGAAGCACGAGCAGCTTGGCGATATCCGCGGGATGGGGCTCGTATGGGGCCTCGAGATGGTCAAGGACAAGGCCTCGAAGGAGCCCGACGCCGACTTCACCCGCCGCATCGTGCTCAACGCCTTCCACCGCGGCCTGTGCATGATCGCGCCGATCGGGCTATTCAAGAACGTGCTGCGCGTCGCGCCGCCGCTGATCATCACTGAGGAGCAGGTCCATGAGACCTGCGACATCTTCGAGGCGGCATTCGAGGAGGCCCTGCAGGGCTGATAGCCGCTCGTGGTGCTGATCCCACGTGCGCGTGGGCGAGGCCCACACGCGTCGGCGGGTAGCGCGGGCATCCTTGCCCGCGGGCAATCCTGCCTATACACCCGATGCGAACGGATGCCGACTCACAGGGTTGAGTACCCGCTCGCATGATCCAGACCATTCTGAACGCAGACGGCCGGCTCGCTTGAGCCGGCCGTCTGCCTATCCGGAACCCGGAGTGGNNCCGGCAGCCTCTTCACATGACCGTCACAGAAGGCGACATTGCACCCGTCGTTATGTCGGCCGATGCCCCTGCCGGCGCCGGTGAAGAAGTTCTCCGGGGTGTTGGCGCCACGGATGGCGTAGGCATCGGCGAAGTCCATCAGGGCCATCGTCTCTGACGGCCGATCGATTCTGCGCACGTCCATGTAGCTCAGCAGGTCGTAGTTGTACCCATAGTTGTTCTTCATCACCGGCGACAGCTCCGCGCTCGACGTGGTCGGGCAGCGGAATATCTCGGTATCTCGGGTATAGTGGTAGAGGTGGTTGATCCAGCCTTCGGCGCCGCTGATGACACCGGGCTTGCCGAAGACGTCGACCCCGTAGTACTGGCCGGCCGGGCCGCGCCCGCCGTGATCGCCCGCATACATCGCAAGTGCCATCGCCACCTGTCTCATGTTGCTCGCGCACACGACGGTGCGCGCCTTCTCCCTGGCCTTGGCGAAGACCGGGAACATCATGGCAGCCAGGATGGCGATGATCGCGATCACCACGAGCAACTCGATCAGCGAGAAGCCGTCCCGCTTCGAACCTGCATGCAGTCCTCTCACAGTCGCCTCCTCATATCGCGTCTGCACGTCCATTCATCTATGCTAACGCTTGAGGGTAGGCTTTTGTTCGCTCTTTGATGGGCGTGGGCGGAGCCTGGGCTAACCGGCTCCGGCGTTGAGGGGGCTCGTGCCTAAGGGCCTTGCAGCGGCCGCAGTCTCACCACGGTGGTGGTTCCGAAACGGCGCAGGACTTCAACCTGTGCCAGTGACGGCGCCTGTTCCGCCCACTCGGCGTCGGCGACCAGCACCACGGGCTCCGGACGCTCGAGGGCGTCCTTCACCGTGGTCGGGAAATCGCTCTCCGCCTTGGTCCTCAGCTCGATGCGCCGCTGCGCGTAGTAGACCGTCGAGTCGCACTCGCGCTCGACCCAGAGGAGGATTCTGTCACCCTCCGGGAGATCGCGCAAGTAGCGTGCGAGTTCCACCGTCGGTATCTCTGAACTGCGGATGATGATGGGCGTCAGGGCCTGCAGCATCATCGCGATGAGCACCACCCAGAGGCCGAAGGTCCACACCACGGCGCGCTCGTTGCGTCCGCGTATGTGGTTGAGCACCGAACACGCGACCAACCCCAGGGCCATCAGCACCGTCACAACACTCAACGCCGCGGTGAGTGGCTGCGGAAACGGCGCCGCGTTCAGCGGAGGCCCGAAGGGCGATGCGTCGTCGATGGGCAGCTCCGCCGACCCGCGAGAGAGAACCCAGGCAATCATCCCCGCCCAGCCGGCGACGCCCGCCACGATGGTGATCGTCTCGACCAGGTGAGGCCGCAGACCGGCCCATCCGCGCCGGGCGGTCTCCGGTTGCGCGTCGCGATGTCCTCCGAAGCGCCCAAGCAGATGCACCGCAAAGGCAATCGTGGCGCCCGCTATCATGTTCTCCACGTAGGAGGGCAGCTGTGTGTATGAGAGCGAGAACAGCCCGATGACCCCTGCCACCCACACCCAGGAGAAGCGCCGCATGCGACGCAGGATGACGTTCTCACCCAGGGCCGGATTGCCACCGAATGGGTGCTGCAGCTCTCTGAGCAAGTAGGCGGATACCGGGAAGAAGAGGACGACGGAGGTGGCACTGAGGAAGAACAACTGCCCGATGCGAAGCGCAAGCTCTCTCCCCCCGTCGAACCCGCCGAACCGTTCGACATTCTCATGCAGGAAGAAGTGCTTCATGTACATCGGGTCGGCTACGGCAACGGCGATATACCACGGCGCTGCGATCAATACGAAGATGCCCAGTGCACCGGCCCAGGGCACCCTCCGCGCCTCAGGCAGTAGCCGGCGCTGCAGCAGATGGTAGATGAACCAGACGAGCCCGGGCACGGCAACACCCACGGGGCCCTTGAGCAGAAAGCCCAGGCCCGCGAACGCGGCGGCTGCCAGGTAGGAGTTGCGCACGGAACGGGCCGATTTGCCGGGCTCAGGCTCGGCCGCGCGTAGCAGGTCGGCCTGCAGCAGGCAGATGCAGCAGGCTCCTATCAGCAGCGTCAGCATGGCGTCGGTCGTTGCCGCCCGCGCCCAGAACGCAAGCAGCGGTGCGCTCATCAGGCCGACGGCGGCGGCGAAGGCTATACCGCGGGCCCTGGCCCTCGAGGCATCGTCCCCGAAGATGGCCCGGGGCAGCCAGTGGAGCAGGAAGCCATGCACCAGCAGCACCAGGAGGGTGGCTGCAACAGCCGAGGGGAGGCGGGCCGCGAACTCGCTGCCGCCGAACACGCGCATTGCGCTCGTCTGCAACCAGTAGACCAGGATAGGCTTCTGGTAGCGGGGTTCGTAGTTGAAGTGTGGGATGAGGTAGTTGCCCGATTCGACCATCTCGCGGGAGGCCTCGACGTAGCGGGCCTCATCTGCATTGGTCAGCGGCACCCACATCAGCCACACGAAGTACAGCACCACGCACCCGGCCAGCAACATGCCACGCTGCCGGCCGTCTGAGCGGGTACCCAGGTATTCGAGCATATCTGCTACGTCCCCCGGTTCGAGTCGCGGAGAGCCGGCTGCGTACCGGCTCCCCGCTGGATCATCCGTTCATCGAGAGAACAGGGCGGCGTCACACGTTGTGTCGTCACCACGGCTGGGTTGTCAGTCAATCGCCACCACTTGATACACGCTCAACGGCGGCAGGTCAAGATGCGCGGTGTCGCCGTCGAGTCTCACATCCACTGACAATGGAGCCTCCGCCCCCGGCTCCCAGACACTCACCCGCTTGCCCCTGACCTCCTCCACGGGCAGCCTGAGCGACAGGCTATCGACGGGCTCGGGCGGTGCGGCGCTGTCGCCAAGCGGCGAGCCGTAGTTGAGCAGATGGTAGACCAGGCCATGCGCGGCTGCCGCAGTCCCGCGCCACGCGTTGACGCGGATCGAGCGCGGCGCAGGGGCGTCACCGCGGAACAGCACCGCCGGCTCGGCCCCGGTGAGGGTTCTCAGATCATCGGCGATGGTGCGCATCGGCAGGCTCTCGAGGCGCACGATGGTGTCGGCATCCCCCCTGGCCACGGCCCCGGGAACGACATAGAGCGATGCCGCGTCGTATGGCCGCATCAGCAGATCGTGGGATGGCAGCGGGTCGATGGTCAGCAGCCGCCCGCCTCCACGAACGTACTCGCCCAACGCGCTCGCCTGCTCCGGCGCCAGGTACTTCACCCCCGCCATGATGACGGCGTCATACTGTGACAGCCCATCCGGCGCCAGGGCCTCCTCCATGGGCATGTCGAAGAGCACATGGGCATCACTGAGCGCCCGGCACAGCCCCTGCACCATCTCGATATGGTCGGTGTTGCCCATCAGCTTCTGCTCCGGCAGGCACAGCAGTCCAACGCGGGCATGGGGCGCCATGCCGGTGTAGAGGTCCGCGTGGTCGGTGAAGAAATCGCGGTAGAGCTTCAACGCCGGGCCGAAGCGGTCGTACTGCGGCCTGATCAGGAAGCCCCCGCCGGAGCCGTAGGCTGCCGCCTCGGCCATCCCCAGGCAGGCGGTTGCATCATTCAGCTTCAGGTCGGGTTCCTCGCGTGGGTACCCGCCCCTGGAGAGGATGATCGGCCGTGCGCGGCTGCGCGTGGCGGTCACGAGCTCGNNCGCGGAAGTCGGGCACAACCGCGCGTCCGGCCGCCGCGATGGCCATCTGGTGCCGGTGGAGGCTCTCAGTCCAGAAGCGCTGCGTCTCGACCCACAGCAGCCCATCATCTTTGCTGCCCAGCCGGATGTCGGCGGCTGTGGCGAAGCCGAACAGCTCCCTCAGTTGCTCCGCGGTGTACTTCGCGCTCATGGCGTCCCGGAACCTGTTACGGCAGTAGTCGCAGTAGCAGCGTTGCGAGCCGCTGTTGTCGACGAACACGCCGTCATAGCCGCACTCGGCAACCAGCCGTGTGACGGCGCAGAGCCACTGCTGCCAGGCGGGGTTGTTCACGCAGGCGGCATAGCGGTGGTTGGGCTCGTAGGCCGGGTAGAAGTCGCCTGTGTAGGCATAGAAGCGCACCATGTCACCCTCAGGAGTGCGCTGGAGCCAATCGGTGACATCAAGCTCGGGCCGCGGGCCGATGCCGAACTGCGCGTACTCATCCCAGTGGTCGTAGAACTCCCACAGGCCCGTACGGGTCTGGTCATGTCCGGCAACGGTGATCGAGCAGATGTAGGGCATCACCATGGTGACGCCGGACGCATGGAGGCTGCTCACCATCTGCTTGAGGCCCGCGATACGCTCGGCCAGTTCCGCCGGTGAGAGACGCCTGACGTTCTCACCCTTGCCGTAGGCCTGGTTCTCCCCGCCGAGGGCCACGATCGGGCCCCAGTTGTGCGTCATCGGCACATCCTTGCCCAGGTGCAGCAGCATCGGCGGGGCGGTGGCGGTCATCTGCAGCCATTCGGGGTAGCCCAGGTGCTTGCCGCCATAGTCGAGTACGTAGGTGATCGGCGGCTCGCGCACCCAGTCCTCGAGCGGCGCCGCGGGGAGCGCGGATGCACACAGAGCGCATAGAGCCATGAGCATGCCGGTTCTCATTGCTGCTCACCCATCCTCGCGAAGGCCTCGGCGGCCGCGGCGGTCTCCGCCACGTACGGTGGGATGTTCTCGCTGAAGTGCAGCAGCACGTCGTCCAGATACGTGCCGGCAGTCAACGGCTTGCCGATCGAGAACGACCACGTCCTGCCGTCGTGGCCCGCGGGCACTCGGACTGTCAGCTTCTCCGTGGTGTCCATATCGCCATCGATCACGCCCGCCTCGTTGCCGTCGGCATCGTTGACACTTAGCCGCGCGCCCTCGCCGGTCACCGATGCGCTGATGAACACCGAGAACTCGGCCGTGCCGGCGGGCACGAAGAAGTACAGCCGCTCGACCGGGCCCACCGTCTGCAGCGGGAGCCTCTGGCTCACAATGAGCGCTGAGGGCATGTCGCCCCGGACCGAGAGTGTGGCCACGTTCCAGCCCGTGACCAGCTCGATGACATGCAGGCCCGGAGTCCGCACCGGGTACTCGACTTCATCATCCGAGCCCGGCCTGAGCTGGTCCCACACGACCTCATCCCCGTTGGCGTCGATGATCGCATACTGCAGCCAGTCCGGGAATGTGCCCTTCACGATCGATCTGAGACCAAGCCGGATGCTCGACCCCTCCGGGGCAAGCACCACCGCGTAGCCGGTGTGTCGCAGGTGTGGCCACTGCTCGCCCGCGCTCACTGTCGACGCGACGAGCAGCGCCAGCACCACGCCCCGCGCAACCTTCATCTGTCACCTCCCGGCAGTATGCCCCTGCGGCTATGAGTCAATCCTGATCTCGGTGATGACCCAGTAGTTGCTTACGTATTCGAGCGTGAAGTGCCAGACCTGGGTGAACTCGATACCCTCGTAGTCCTTCAGGTTCTCATTCACAACGTACGTGTGCTTCCGGTCACTGACCTGCCTGTGCTCGACGACATCATAGGATTGTGTGACCGCGTCGCCCTGCCCGAGTAGCTCCGGGTCGAACGGGATCACCCCGTCGTGCGCAACCAGCTTGCGCATCTGAGCGGTATCGAACTGCCCCATCGCCTTGAGGAACCGGTGGAGGACCTTCGCCCCGCCCTCCTCCGTCAGAGGTCCGGGCGCCTCCTCGGTGGAGGCGGACGAGTCTGTGCCACTGGTCACATCGTCGGCTCCGGACTGATCGCCCGGTTGTTGCCCTGTCGTGTCATCGACCGTGCCGTCGCTCTGCGTGCCATCCTGCGTGCCGTCCTGCGACGCCGATTGCAGCATCGCGATGATCGCGCCGAGTACGCCCGCCTCCGGGTCGGCGGGCAGCCGCTTCATGAGCAAGTACCCGCCCACTCCGACAACAATCAGTCCCAGCACCAGGACGAGGCACCCGACGATGAAGCAGGTGGCCCCGGAGCACCCCTTCTTCTTCTCTGCCGTGGGCGGCACAGACACC
>DPJP01000480.1:19455-19932 GCA_003542955.1 Armatimonadota bacterium | reverse complement strand
CCCCCCCCCCCAGCCTCTATGCGCGGGCGGTCGCGCCGCGGATGATGTAGGAGTCCGGTCGCCCGGCGTGGAACAATGAGTCTGTGAGCCGATCCCGAGCGCGGCTCAGAGCCAACAGCAACCGCGACCGAGCGGAGACGACTTCTGCGGAGGACAAGAGCGATGGATTACGAGATCAGGGGCACCGTCATGCAGTCGGTTCAGGTCAACATGCAGGCGGGCGAGGCGATGTACACCGAGTCCGGCGGCATGGCATGGATGAGCGACGGCATCAGCATGGATGCGAACATGAAGGGCGGGTTGCTGAGCGGGCTCAAGCGCATGGTGAGTGGAGAGTCGCTGTTTCTGACTGACTACAAGTGCGAGGCGGCAAGCGGGTTCATCGTCTTTGCGCCCGAGGTGCCGGGCAAGATCATCCCTCTCGAACTGAAGGATGGCGAGACGGTTATCCTCCAGCGCGACGCATTCATGGCCGCC
>DPJP01000480.1:0-19448 GCA_003542955.1 Armatimonadota bacterium | reverse complement strand
CGGGACTTGCGTTCTGTGAGATCGACGGGGAGGTCGTCGAGTACAATCTCCAGGCCGGACAGGTATTGAAGGTCGATCCCGGCCATGTCGCGATGATGGACCCGAGCGTCAGCTTCGACATTACCACGGTGCCCGGCCTCAAGAACATGTTCCTGAGTGGCGAGGGGGTATTCCTGGCGACGGTTGCGGGTCCGGGCCGTGTGTGGCTGCAGAGCATGCCGCTGCCGAACCTCGCGCAGCGGATTATCCCCTTCCTGCCGAAGTCCAACAACTGATCCGGGCCGTGCGCCATGGGCGGCGGTTCGCATGGCCGAGCGCGTCGGAGCGGCGCACCTGTAGAGGGAGTGTACCTGCGTGAAAGCCGGAATATGCAGCATCATCTGGAAGGAGAACCTCGACATCTTCGAGGTCATCAACACCGCCGCCCGTGTCGGCGCCGCCGGAATCGAGGTGTGGGGCCAGGCGCCCCATATCGCTGACGCCGACGATCTCGATCATGTGGCGCGCATCCGCGAGGCGATCGAGGTCGCCGGCCTGCAGGCGCCGCAATTCGGCTCCTATGCGCGCGCGGGCGCCGACGGCTTTGTGGAAATGCTCACGCGCGACCTCAAGGTGACCGGCGGCCTGTGCGCACCGGCCTGCCGCATCTGGCCGGGCGTCGCCGACTCGGAGGACACAGGCGCCGACGGCTGGGCACGCGTTGTGGCCGACCTCAAGGAGGCCTGCCGCATCGCTGCCGATATGGGGTTGCTGATCACACTCGAGCGCCATGGCGGCACAGTGACCAACACCCTCTGGGGATGCCGGCGGATCATCGACGAAGTTGACGACCCCGCGCTCTGGATCAACTACCAGATCGGCACGCGCATTGACGAGGAGACCCTCGCCGAGGAGGTCCGCTCGCTGGCGCCGTACATTCTCAATGTGCATGCCACGAACCATACCTTCACCGATGGGCAGCGCGTCTGGATGCGCCTTGCCGATGGCGACGTCGACTGGGCGGGACTGATCGCAGAGCTGCAGGCCAACGGCGTGGATGACGCAGTCGTCGAGGTCGAGTTCGCGCGCCGGGGCACCGGGGAGATATCCCTCGAAGAGACCGAGACGGAACTCGCGGCCGACATCGAGTTCCTCAAGCAGTGCATGTCGAGTTGAGCGAAGCACAGGCGCCGATCATGCAAGGGCCTGCCCCATCCGGGGCAGGCCCTGTTCTTGCGCATCCTCTACCAAGGGGGCCGTCTACAGCCGCGCAATGATGGCGTCGGCCATCTCCGACGTGCCGACCGCGGTCGGGTCGTCGCGGTCCGGCTTCAGGTCGTAGGTGACCGACTTCCCCTCCGCCATGACCTCCGCGACCGCATCGTGCAGGCGGTCCGCGGCGTCTCTCTCGCCGATGTGTCGCAGCATCATCACGGCCGAGAGGATCGTCGCAACCGGGTTGACCTTGTTCTGTCCGGCATACTTGGGCGCGCTGCCGTGCGTCGGCTCGAAGACGGCGTACTCCTCGCCTATGTTGGCGCCGGGAGCCACACCCAGGCCGCCGACGAGCCCGGAGCACAGGTCGCTGAGGATGTCGCCATAGAGGTTCGGCAGCACCAGGACATCGTACAACTCCGGCTTCTGCACCAGCTGCATGCACATGTTGTCGACGATGCGGTCCTCGAACTCGATGCCACTGTCGGCATACTCCTCGGCCACCTGCCGGGCGCAATCCAGAAACAGCCCGTCAGAGTACTTCATGATGTTGGCCTTATGCACCGCAGTGACCTTGCGCCGCTTGTTGGCGATTGCGTAGTCGAAGGCGAAACGCACGATGCGCTTCGTCCCGGTCTCGGAGATCGGCTTGATCGAGACTCCCGAGTCGGGCCGAATCGTGGCGCCGGAGAGCTCCTGGATTGCCGCAATCGCCTTCGCGCACGCCTCCGTCCCGCGCTCGAACTCGATGCCGGCGTAGAGGTCCTCGGTATTCTCACGCACGACGATCAGGTCGGTCTGCGGATAGTGCGACTTGACGCCTTGGTAGTAGCGGGCAGGTCGCAGGCACGCGTAGAGGTCGAGGGTCTTGCGGAGCGAGACGTTGACGCTGCGGAAGCCGGTGCCGACGGGTGTCGTGACCGGCCCCTTGATGGCTACCCTGTTTTTGCGGATCGACTCGAGCACGTTGTCGGGCAGTGGCGTGCCGTACTCCTCCATCACGTCAATGCCCGCGTTGCGGACCTCCCACTCGATATCAACGCCGGTGGCTTCGACGCAACGGCGCATGGCTTCGGCGACCTCGGGGCCGGTTCCGTCGCCCGGAATCAGCGTAATCGTGTGCTTCAAGCGTTGTCCTCCCTCTGTCATGTCATCGGCACGCAGACCGTGCTACTCGCCGGCCAGCGCCCTGGCGATGCGGCTGACGCCCTCCTCGATCTGGGCCATGCTGCAGGCGAAGCTGAGCCTGATGAAGCCCTCGCAACCGAAGGCCATGCCGTGAACGGTGCTGACCCAGGCATGCTCGAGCAGGTATGCGGACATGTCCTCCGAGTTGGTGATGGCCATGCCCTTGAGCGTCCTGCCGAAGAATGAGGAGACATCGGGGAATGCGTAGAAGGCTCCGCCGGGCATGGCGCACTCGATGCCATCGATCGCCTGCAGCGCTGGGATGATGTAGTCTCTGCGCTTCTCGAACTCCTGCCGCATCTGCTCGACGGAGTCCTGGGGCCCGTTGAGCGCCTCGACCGATGCCCATTGCGAGATCGAGCACGGGTTCGAGGTCTGCTGGCTCTGCAGGTTGGCGACTGCCTTCGTGAAGTGCTCGGGCGCAAGCGACCAGCCGATGCGCCACCCCGTCATCGAGTAGGCCTTCGCCACACCATCGACGATGACGGTGCGGTCCTTCATGCCCGGCAGGCTCGCCGGACTCAGGTACTCCCGACCGTCGAAGCGGATCTCCTTGTATATCTCATCGGAGATCAGCGTCAGGTCGTGAGCGGTCACGATGGAGGCGAGGCCCTCGATTGATTCGTTGGTCAGCATCCCGCCGGTGGGGTTGTTGGGGCTGTTGATGCAGATGGCGACGGTCCTGTCGGTGACCGCATCGGCCACCCGGTCGAGGTCCGGCTGGAAGTCATCGGCCGCGTAGGTCATGATCTCGATGGGCACGCCGCCGTAGAGGCGGATCAGTTCCGGGTACGTGACCCAGTAGGGCGCGAGAACGATGATCTGGTCTCCGGGGTCGGTGAGTGTCTCGAAGACGTTGGAGAGAACGTGCTTGGCCCCGTTGCTGATGCAGACCTCGGAGTTCTTGTACTCGACGCCGATGGCCCGCTGTGTCGCCGCGCACACGGCCGACTTGAGTTCGGCGATGCCGGAGGCGTCGGTATACTTCGTTTTCTGCTCGTCCATCGCGCGCGCGGCCGCGGCGATGATGTTGTCGGGCGTGGGGAAGTCGGGTTCGCCAACGGCGAAGGAGAGCACGTCCTTGCCCTCCGCCTGCATCGCCTTTGCCTTCTTCGCCCCCTCCATCGTCGGCGACGGCGCAAGACCGGCTACGGGCCGGGATACCTTCATGCTCAGCACCTCTTTCGAGTCGGTGTCCGCCACCCGCTGTGGCGGCGCTTTGCTGTGGCCGGAGAGCTCGGGAGAGTATCGACGCATCTCAGACGGGCATTGGCGGCGGTAGTTCATAGCGGAGCCTGCGCAGCTCCGAGATGGCCTCGTCATACTGGGGGTCATACTCGAGGGCCTTCAAGAGCGCACGGGCCGCAAGGCGGATCTTGCCCAGGCGTGCGTAGGCGGCCCCGAGGTGGTAGTAGTTCTCGGCGGAATTGCGCGCTCCCCCGTGGCGGACCGCACGCTCGAGATAGAACGCCGCCTGCTTGTACTCACCCATGCGGTAGCAGACCCACCCCAGGCTGTCGATGTAGGCGGGCTGTAGCGGCGCCAGCTCGACGGCCTGTCGCACGAACTCGCGCGCCTGCGGCAATTCGGCATTCCCGTCGGCCAGCGCGTAGCCGATGTTGTTCATCAGCGTCGCGTACATGTAGTCCCCGCCCCTGCCCGACAACCGGCGCTTCTGCGCGTGCGCGGCGGCGCCCAGCAGCAGCGCCGTACCCTCCTCCGTCTCCCCGGTCAGGAGCAGGCAGTGCCCCAGGCTGATATCGTTGGACAGGTCGCCGCGCTCAAGAGCCCGGAGTGCCTTCACCGCCTGCGGATAGGCCCCCGCGTACATGTAGAGCACGCCCGCCTGCCGCGTCACTACGTCGTGAACGGGGGCAAGCTCGAGGGCGCGGTCAACGCTACCGACAACCTTCGCCCTGTCGACGGGCCTGGCCATCAGCCCCTCGGCGGCCGTCTGCGCGTAGCGCATTGCGACGAACTCCGCGCGCATGCGGCCGAGGCCCTCGCGCAGACCGAGTGGACCGGAGGCGATTGCCAGCAGCGCAACGATCACCGCCGCGGACAGCCAGAGACGGCGCGCGACAGAAGCGTCGCGGACCTTCTCCTGACCGGGCCCGGGTGCAGAGGGACGCGTGGTGGGCAGCCTAAGTGGTCGTAGCTTCATGGCTTGTCGCAAATGCGGCCACGTCGTAGTGCTCGATGCCCACATAGAGCATCTGCCCGACAATGGCCGGCGAGGAGTATATGCCATACAGCGTCTTGTGCTTCCAGACGATCTCGCCGTCGGCGAGCTGGATCGCGTACAACGCGCCGTCGATTGATCCGAGATAGACAACATCGCCAGAGACTACGCCGGAAGCCAGTATCTGGTCATCGGTCTCCGCCCGCCACGCAACTTCGCCCGTCTCATGCTCGAGCGCGTAGACGCGGCCGTCGTGCGAGCCAACGATGAACAGCTCATCGCTGACCGCCGCCGAAGCCCTGGTGTAGCCCCCGACCGGTCGCCGCCAGCGCACCTTGCCGGAGGCCAGGTCCAGGGCGTAGACGTTGGCGTCATCAGACCCGCAGCACACGATATCGCCCCACACGGTCGGCGTCGCGGCGACGGCGCCGTCGGCGCCGAACTGCCACAGCGGACTGCCGTCCTCGGCGTCGAATGCGTAGAGCGATCCGTCCCAGGAGCCACAGATGAGCGCATTGCCGCCCAGGGCGACGCCCGCCGTCACCTCTCCGCGCGTGGCCGCATGCCAGAGTATGCGGCCGGCATCGGCCGAGATGGCCATGACTGCTCCGCTGTGGTCGGCCACGAACACGCGTCCATCCAGTCCCACCGCCGAAGACCGGATCGCGTGGCCAAGCCTCGTACTCCACCTGAGATCACCGGTCATCGCGTCGACACCGTAGAAGCTCCCGTCGTGGGAGCCAACACAGACGAGGTCATCGATCACGAGCGGCGTCGCCTCGATCTGGTCGCCGGTCTTGAGTACCCAGTGCTCCGTGCCGCGCTCGGCGTCGATGGCATAGAGCTTGTGGTCGCGCGAGCCGATGTAGACCAGGTCGTTGGCCACCACCGGCGAGCTGACGACGGGGCCCTCGGTCGTGTAATGCCAGACGCGCGCCAGGGGCGGCTTGAGAGAGCCACTCGCACGCCCCGTATGACCGGGGTCGCCCTGGAAGCAGGCCCACACCTCGGTGCCCTCCGCAATACGCTGCTCGCGCGCTCCAAGCTCCTGCAGGGCGGCGTCGATGTGACGCATGCCTTCTGCATCACTCACGGCGCGCCTGGCGGCAGCATCAAGCTGCCTGCGGGCCTCCGCGAGGGCGTGACAGCGCAGGTTGGCTAAGCCGGCGGCGTAGAGCGTCCTGGCGTCCGCGTCCGTTCTATCGGCCTCGCGCCGGAGCTTCTCGAGTGCGCTGCTGTCGACTTCAGCGAGCCCGGCCAGAGCGTATGCTCCCTGCCAGGAGGCCTCGGCCCGTCCGCTGAGAGCACGCAGCAGCCCGTCGACGGCGGCGGGGTCGTCGAGTTCGGCCAGTGTATCGGCAATGGCATTGCGAAGCCGGTCACCGGCCGTTGGCAGCGCCTCGAGCATCCTGGGCACGGATCGGAAACTCTCGATGGCGCCCAGGGCCTTCACTGCCATGATGCGTTCGTCTTCCGAACCCTCGGAGACCAGCGGGATCAGGCGGCGCTCCATCCCCAGGAGAATGCCGACGGCACGCTCACGGAGGCCGGCGTCGCCTGCGTCGAGCAGCACAGCCAACTCGGGAAGGTAGTCTATGCTGGGCGATGTGCTGATCGCCTCGGCCACGATCCGGCGAACGCGGTCATCCCCATCGGCCATCAATGACCGCAGCAGGGGTTCCTCGCGCTCGCCGAGGTCGCCGATGCGGGCGAACCAGTACTCGACGTCCTCGCCCACGGCAGCCACGCTGCGCAGGATCAGTTCAAGCTCCTCGGGCGAGAGGTTCAGCGCATCGCGCTTGTCGTTGATGATCTTGAGTGCCTCGGCGCGGACCAGGAGGCCGAACTTGCGGTAGTTGTTGAGCTCGCGCGCGATCAGGTCCTGGACGTCCTTCACGCCGATTTCGGTCTCGGTCATCCAGTCCTCGATCTCTGTCGTCAGGTACTCGTGAACGAGCTGGTACTGCTTGCTGCGTTCCTCCCCGACCCCGCGCAGAAGCCGGAAGTCAACCAGGCGCGCCATCACGCGCTCGATGCGCTCCTCCTCGAAGCCGAGTTGCTCCGAGATCTTCTCGATTGGGCTGACGGCGAGGACCTCGGAGGACGAGACCATGTGCTTGAGGATCGCCCTGGCGACACGGCGGTCCTGGAGGCCGAACTGCGACAGCGCATAATCGAGGTACTGGCTCAGAATGCGCTCCGCGCGGCCCAGGTGCTCGTATGTGTGCAGGCCGATTGTGTGTTGCCCGGACGGCTTGGCTTCATAGAGCCGGTCACAGACAATCTGCAACTGGGCGGGCTCAATCCCTTCGCGGCTGAGGTCCTCCAGCAGCTTCTCGACCAGCTCCGTCTCGAAATGCACGTCGAAGCTCTGAGCCGGCTTGACGATTGCGTCCTTGGCCTGCTCGCGCGTGAGTTTTCTCAGTCGGTACATGTGATGCATGACTGCCGGGATGCGGTCACGCAGGTCCCAGAGTTGCCCGACGAAGTCCTCCCGGATGCCGATCGCCCAGTGGACGACGTCACCCGCGTCGGCGATGCAGTCGGTCCACTCGTCGAGGAAGCGCTCCTTGACGCGGTCCCCCAGGCGGACGAAGTACTCCTCGAACTGGTCGATGATGACCAACAGGCGACGGCCGGTCATCTCCGCCGCATCGCGGAAGAACTGCAGGAGCGTTGAGCCATCCTGGAGGCCGCCGGCGTCGAATCCGAGTTCCTCGACGGCGGTGGTTGTGGCCTCGCGGATGCTCTGAGAGGGGTCGTCGAGGCATCGAGCGTAGATGCCCAGCCACGGCTTCTCGCCCTCCGCATCCGCGGCCGCCTCCTGCGCACGCTGTGCCAGCGTGGCGATAACACCCGCGCGCATCAGCGATGTCTTGCCGATGCCGGACCTGCCGAAGAGCACGACGACCGGGTGCTCATTGGTGAGGCGGACCATCTCTTCGGTGTCGTCCTCCCGCCCGAAGAAGAAGTCGGTGTCATCCTCATCGAAGTGGTCCAGGAAGCGGTAGGGTCCGCCGCGCAACAGCGCCAGATCGCGGCGGCCGGCAGTTCTGCGCCGCTTGCGTGTCAGCCGCTCGTGGAGTCTGGCCATGAAGTCGTTGAATGTGCCCGACTCCCTGCAGATCAGGTGGCGGCTGGAGGCCCGCGCGGCCAGCAGGTCGATCACTTCCGGCTGGTAGCGGTGGTACTTGACGCTGGCGGGGCTGTCGACCTTCAACTCGTCGTAGTGGCGCTGATCGCTGACGGGCACCATCGGGTTGACCCAGAACATTCGGCGCCCGTCGCGGCTGATGTGGCGGAGCAGCGCGCGGTCGCGCTCGTCGTGTGCAACGATGACGCTGAAGACCTTGAATGCGTGCGCGATGATGGTGTCGATGGCCGCATAGGCGTTCTCGAGTTCCACGCGCGTGAGTGGCAGGAACTTGCTCTCGACGTCACCGGCGCACTTGACGACGGCCATGCGGCTGGATTCCTCGACGGCGATGCGGATCGTCTCGGGGTCATCGACGCCGGCGACGAGATGGTGATAGTCCTTCTCCGGGTGCAGGTGATGAACCTGGAGCGCCTCCTCGAAGAGGCGATCGGGCTCCGCGACGAATATCGTCGAGAAGTAGCCATCGGCCACCATTCGCGCGAGCCGGATGTGGCCTTCGGCCGGACGACACTCACCCAACTCGGAGGCCAGCATGCGGCAGCGTTGAGCGTGGTCGGGCATGCTCTTGGCCAGCAGCGCGAGAGCCTCGCCGCCGCGCAACTCCTGCGGCGTGTTGGCCACCGCCTCTCCGGCCCACTTCACGGCCATGGCGGAGATGAGCGCTTCGATGGACTTCTCACTCGGGGGCACCACAACTCCGCTGCCGACGTACAGCAGGTGCTGGCGGAGCTGGTGACGATGCGTCTTTATGTGATCAGCGATCGTGGTCAGCATGGAGCGGACTCATCTCACTGGTGGCATGATTTCGCACGCACATACTCGATCTGGTTGATCGAGCCGTAGCGGGGCTGCGCCGCACACCCGGCGCGCCCGAACCGAACAAATAACCACTCCCTGTTCGGCCGGCGCGAACCGGCCAGGAGTGGTGGTTGAGTGAGTAAGTGGTGGGCCCGGCCGGATTCGAACCNNAACCAGCGACCGATCGGTTATGAGCCGACTGCTCTACCGCTGAGCTACAGGCCCGTGTGACATCCGCGCGCTCTTGAGGTTGCATTATAGCCCACCCGTGGGGACGCTGCAACCCGTCCCCGAGCCGCTACGCGGCGGAGCACGGTGCGCTCCTGCGTCCCACCACAGCCGTGGCCGCCTGTAGAGCCGCCATCCCCTACTCGAGATAGTCGCGTAACTCCTTGTTACGGGACGGATGGCGCAGCTTCTGCAGCGCCTTCGCCTCGATCTGCCTGATTCGCTCGCGCGTCACCTCGAAGATGTGGCCGACCTCCTCGAGCGTGCGCGAGTAGCCGTCCTCGAGGCCGAAGCGGAGCTTGAGCACCTCGCGTTCGCGCTCGTTGAGCGTGTCGAGAACCTTGCTGAGCTGCTCGCGCAGGACGACGTTGGAGGCTACCTCGACGGGCGTATCCGCTTCCTCGTCGGGCACGAAGTCGCCCAGATGGCTGTTCTCCTCCTCGCCGACGGGCGCCTCGAGAGACCGTGGCTCGGGTGCGATGCGCTTGATCTCGGCCACCCGCGACAGCGGCATATCCATCTCCGCCGCGACCTCCTCGAGCGTCGGCTCGCGACCGAGTTGCTGAAGCAGTTGCCTCGAGGTCTTCGCGAGCTGGTTGATCGTCTCGACCATGTGCACCGGTATGCGCACGATGCGGCCCTGGTCGGCGATGGCCCGCGTGATCGCCTGGCGTATCCACCAGGTCGCGTATGTGCTGAACTTGTAGCCCTTGCGATAGTCGAACTTCTCGACCGCGCGCATCAGCCCCATATTGCCCTCCTGCACGAGGTCGAGAAAGCTCATGCTGGAGCGGCCGGTGTAGCGCCGGGCGATGCTGACGACGAGGCGCAGATTGGCCTCGGTGAGCGCCTTGGTTGCCTCCTCGTCCTTGAGCCGCAGCACACCGGCATCGACGCTGGCGGGGTCGAGCCGATTCGAGAACTGCACTCGCAGCATCGGGCGCGCGGCGACGGGCCGGGCCCCCGCCGCCGGCAGGCGTGAGATGACCTGCGGCGGTGCGCTTGTGGTGCCCGTGACAAACGTCGACTCCCAGTCCTCGCTCTGGCGCACTCCGTTGAGGGCCTTCAGACCGCGCTGTCCGCCCTTCAGCCGCAGCACGTAGCCCGTTCGCGGGGCAAGCGGCCCTTCAGGCAGCAGGTAGATGGCGCGCTCGATCTCTTCATAGTGCACCATGCAGTTGACCGCGTCGCCATCCGCGGTGCGCAACTGAACCGTGGCCGCGCTTGCCGAGCCCTCGGCGAGACGCCGATCCAGCCCGATCCTGATAATGGTGGCCGGCTGCACGTCCACGGCGCCGGACTCCGGAATCAGATCGGCCACCTGCGGGGCGCGCTTGCGGTGGGCGGTCGAGAACTTGATCGAGACGGCGCGCTCGAAGCCACGGCCGGTTTCGCCGCTGATGCCGTTCGCGCCGCCTTTGAGCTTAAGGCGAAAGTCGCAGCGATGCCGCAGCGGCTCTCTGGGCGTCACGACCAACTGCCAGGTGCCGGTGTTGGCGATGCAGTCTACGGGCACGGCGCGCCCCTTGGTGTCCTCGAGCACGACGGTGGTCTCGGTCAGGCTGTCCGGGTCGATGGCGCCGTTGAGGCGCACTCGCAGAACCGGACAGACCTCGACATCGTCCGCGCCGTCGGGTGGGTCGCTGCCAAGCACCTGCAGCTTCTCGTCGGCCAGCGATGTGCGGAATCCCCAGGTCTGGTCATTGGCCGGGTACTGCCCGCAGATGTCATGGACGCCGCCGACGCCGCCGCGCAGACTGACCGTATACGCCCGGCCCGGCTCGAGGCGTTGGTGCGGCCTGAAGAGCAGGCAGTTGGTCGTGCGCTCGAAGATCAGGTCGCCCTCGCCCTTCTGAATCCGCTTCGCCAGCGTGACCTCCTCATCCGGCGTCAACAGCGACACACGCCCGATGTCCTGGAGGTACATGCGTACCGAGTCGTCGATCGGCACGTCATCGAAGTCGGCCAGCTCGTCGCCGTCGCTGTCGTCTCCATCCTCGGAGACGTCGCGCTCGTCATCATCCACAACGCGGATGCCGGCCTTCGCAATCAGCCAGTAGATCTCCTCAATGTCCTCAGTCTCGAGGTCCTGGATGTCGCCGAGCGCCTCCTGGATGTCCCCGTAGGAGAGCATCCCCTGTTCGCGTCCGAGTGCGATCAGCGCCTGGACTTCATCCATCTGCTGAGGGTCGAGGTCCTTCCCCTCTACCAATACCCGTCAGCTCCCTTCATCATAAGGCAACGTCTCTTCGTCGGGTTGTCCGGGGGCCGCTCCGCCGACATCCGAGGGCGCCGGCCCGTCGTCATCTGTGCATGCAGCCCCGCCGGGCTCATAGCGGCGTAACCCATCCCCACCGAGTCCGAACGACTGCAACTCGGCCTGCCGCCTGGTGAACTCTAGATACCGCGGGTCGTCCGGGGTCAACTCACCCTTCTCCAGGGCCGCCAGGACCTCCCGCTTGTAGACATCAAAATCGCGTACCGAGCGGTACTGTGTGAGCTTCCGCGCGTCGGCCTCAACCTCATTCGCCTCCGGAGGCTTCTCCACCTCCCGCATCAGCAGTTCCAGTCCCCGCAGGCGCACTCCCCCATCGTCGGGGAGCGCATCGATGACGGCGTGCCCGTCGAATGCTCCCGCCGCGTGCAGGTGGCCGAGCATAGTCCTGAAGACCTCGGCATCGCGCGCGTCAACCAGGTCCTCGGGCTCGAGCAGCACGGCCAGCCGTCGCGCCGTGATCTCGTCGTCGAGCGCGGCCGATAGCAGCGCGCCCTCGAGCTTCAGAAGCGCAGGCGGTATCCCCGTCGTGGCCGTCGTCAGCGTTGCGGTGATGAACGACCGGTCCGCCGCGAGGCGGCGGGAGAACGGTCTGCGGCCGCCCGGCAGTGGCGCGATCCCCTGCAACTCCTCGTTGAGCAATCTCGCCATCGTCTCGGTCCGTGCGGGGTTCCCCTCTCCCCACCAGTCGGCCGCGATGCGCAGAAGCTCGTCGCGTCGGGCTCGGTCACCGACCTTGGCGAGCACCGCGACTGCGTCGCGGGCGGCCGCGGCACGGTCCGTGCCCTGCTGGTCGTGGTGGTACTCGAAGACCATCCGCAACTGGTACTCGACCAGGCCGACGGCCTCGGCCACCGCCTGCCGGAAGCCATCGGCCCCGAACTCGCGAATCGTCTCATCGGGGTCCTTGCCGGCCGGCAGCACGGCCACCTTCACCGCGGCCGCGGCCTGCTCGAAGGTCTCGATGTGCCTCAGCGCCGNNCTTCATCCCTGCCGCGTCGGCATCGTACACGAACACGATCTCGTCGGTGTATCTCGATAGCAGGCGCAGATGATCGGCCGTTGTGGCCGTACCCAGGCATGCGACGACGTTCTCTATCCCCGCCTGCGAGACCGAGATGACATCCGTGTAGCCCTCGACGACCATGACGCGGCCTTCACGTGAGATGGCCTGCCTGGCCAGGTTCAGCCCGTAGACGGTCCTGCTCTTTTTGAACAGCGCCGTCTCAGGCGAGTTGATGTACTTGGCGTTCTCCTCCGGGTCGAGCGTTCGCCCGCCAAAGGCGATGGGGCGTCCGCCGACATCGAGTATCGGGAACATGACCCGGTTGCGGAAGGCGTCATAGTGACCGCCCGTCTCCCGTGCCTTCACAAGCCCGCAGTGCTCCGCAATGCGGCCGCTGACGCCCTTGCCGGCCAGATACCTCACCAGCCGGTCCCACTCGTCGGGTGCGTAGCCCAGATTGAAGCGCTTGATGGCGTCATCATCGATGCCGCGCCCGTGCAGGTACTCGCGCGCCGGCGCCCCGTCCGCGGAGGCCAGCGTCGCTGCGAAGAAGTACGCCGCCATCTCGTTGACACGGCGCACGATGTCCCGCTGCTGGCCCTTGCGCTGCGCGTCGGGGCTGGGCCGCCACTGCAGCCCGACCATCTCGGCCAGCCGTTCGGCGGCCTCCGGGAAGCTGAGGCCCTCGATCTGCATCAAGAAGGAGAAGACATCGCCGCCCGCCTGGCACCCGAAGCAGTAGTAGCTGCCGGCGGGGTCGACGTAGAACGATGGCTCGGTCTCCTCGTGGAACGGGCACCGCGCCCGCATGCGCGAGCCCGCGCGCTGCAGGTTGACATAGCGGGAGACGATCTCGACTATGTCCGCGCGCCGCTTGATCTCTTCCTTGATATCGTCCCTGTCCATCGCGGGTGGAATTGGTGAGGGCCCCCTGCCCAGTGGTTAGTGTCCTAGTTCGACAGGGCGCGGGCTTCTCCTTCCCTGCCGGGCGGGGCGCCCCCGACGTCGGAGCGGGCAACTGACAGCGGCTCCAGGTCCTCCTGGAGCCGCGTCGGTGCAGGCCTCAACGACTCTGTCCGAGCCTATTCCCAGATATGTATCCGCGTCACAACCATATCGTGCAGCGTGAACGCGATGTTGTTGTCCTCTTCGTACCGCAGCATCATGTCGCGGGTGTAGGTGCGAGATGTCTGGTTGAAGCTGA
Source organism: Armatimonadota bacterium (assembly GCA_003542955.1). Lineage (GTDB taxonomy): Bacteria > Armatimonadota > Zipacnadia > Zipacnadales > UBA11051 > UBA11051. The sequence continues at coordinate 6,216 of DPJP01000480.1, read as the reverse complement.
CCGAGACAAGGCCGCCACCAACACTGGCCCCACCCGGCGAACTCCAACTGAAGCCGATCTGCTCGTCGGGCCAACCATAGCGGTAGAGCACGCGCTTGTAGCTATCGCCGAGCTTGACATAGCGATGCGGCGCCCACAGCGCCGTGCGCGCATAGTCGCACTTCTCAGCGGCGACGGCGATCACGCGGACGAAGCCGTCGCGGTCGAGGACAAAGCCCAGGACAATGGGGCCCTGCTGGTAGATCCACTCGACCTCATGAGCGCGCAACGTCACCCACACCGGCAGTGCCCACATCGGGAATGGCTGCGCGGAGATTGCGCCAGCCGCGCCCGCGCCGCCCGCCGCGGNNCCGCCGCGCCCGGGGCGCCCGGCATCTCACCACCGGGGAATGCGCCCGGCCCGGCTGCCTCCATCGGTGGACCCGCAATATCCGGCCCCGGCATGCCACCCATTGCCGGCATCCCGGGCATTCCCATGCCCATACCCATACCCGGCCCCATCAGCGCATCCAGCGCGCCCATGCCACCGGGGGCGGCGAACATGTCGACACCGGCGCCCATTGCGCCGGGAGCCTGCGCGGCCGACAACTCCTCCCCCGCGCCCAGCGCTATTCCGGTCGGCTGCCCGTAGATGTCGAGCAGGTGGATGGCGTGGTCGCCGAGGCGAATACCGGCGAGTTGCACCTCGCGGGCCGTCGCGGGTGTGCTCGCCAGCGTGATGGCGGCGGCGATTGCGAGTACACAGACAGCGCACATGAAGCTATGCCGCATGGTGGCAATGCCCCTCTCAGCGGATGCTCGAACAACTCTGTATCCCCATTGGGACGGCGATCCCGTCCTGCCGCGGTGCTGCCTGACGCACTGCGGCCCGGGGCTGTACACCCGCAAGCAAGTATAGCAAATCACGTCTACGGTTGCAACATTCGCGCCGCTGCCCGCCGAGCCCTTCCGGCGTCAGCGGGTCGCGACCCTATATGTTGTCATCTCGGACTTGCCAATGAGCGTATCATCGAGGTAGTCCTCGCTGCGCACCATGCCGACCTCGGGCGCGAACCAGCTCAGGATGCGAACGCGGCCGTCCTCTTCGTCCCAGGCTTCTGACACGAGCAGGCAGTCCGTGAACGTCCCGGCCTCAACCCGCGCCTCCGCCGAGATGGAGACGATGCTGCTGACATCATTTGCCCCAAACGGCGGGTTCCAGGTCGTGCCGGGTGTGATCGGCGCGTAGATGCGGTAGTAGGCCGTCTCCGCGGCGGATGCCCGTGACTGGAGGCCCTGGGTGTCGTGTCGGAAGTACTGCACGCTCGGGTCGACGCCGGAGTCATGGAGTGTTGTCGTCGTCTCGTACCACTGGCCGCCGCCGATGGTTCGCGTACCGGTGATGGATGTCGTCGACACGCCGACGCCCGGTTGCCCCTGCGCCGAACTGACCGCGGGACTCCATACGACGACCCTGTTGAGCAGCGGCAATCGGACGCGCATCCCGGAGCCGGCTCCCGCCTGCTCGACGGTGTAGTCGGTCACCTGGTAGCGCCACCAGTTTCCCTCCTCGAGGGGCAGATACCTCTGCGCGGGGAGAACTTCCTCTCCGCCCCCTCCCCCACACCCAACTATGGCTGTCAGTGCCAGTGCGGCGGCCAATGCGACAACGGCTCTTCTCATCAACATCTCCCTCCGCCCGTGGCCTTGACACGGCCCGGGCCAGGCTCTGAGGCCTAGTGGTAGCCCGGTCCGCCCGCGGGTGTCGACGGCCTCGCGGCCTCACGGACCGGGCCGACGCGGACGACTCGGTCGTCGGTATACACATCCCGTTCTTTCCCCAGCAACACCGCCGAGGCCTTCTGAGCGTCAACCGACTTCACCATCGCGATGCCCACGGCCTCGGCGCTCCGGTCGGCGCCGGAGCGCACTCGGTACACGAGCACGGTGTCGTCAGTCAGCAGTGGAGTGCCAGTCCCGCTGTCGAGGCTGATGTCCTTGCCCCGCACACCGACAACGGTTGCCTGCGCGTTCCCGCCACCGGCGGCCGCAGCCGCGATTCGCGCGCAGGCGTCTGCCAGTGCGGCATCAACACGGACGTCAGTCGGCGTCGGCACATCGGCAACCGGCGCCACGCCTGTCACTGTCATCGGCATGGCCGAGTTCCCCGCCACCCGCTCGACGAAATCGACGGCGAGTGTGAGTGACACGCGGCTGTTTGCTCCCCCGGTCAGCGCTCCCTCGATGCGCCCGGTGACCGTGAGGTCGGCCTTCAGCCTGTGGGCGAGTGCCTGCTGGTAGCCGACGGCGAACGGCGGGCGCAGCTCCAACTCGGCGACTGCGGCAGAGACTTCGCCCGGCTCCACAAGCGACCAGCGGCCCGTCGCGGCAAGCGCGCGGTGCAATTGGAGCGCCGCGCGCCGTCCGAGCATGTGTCCGCGATAGCCGCTGTAGTCATGCAACTCGAGCACGGCCACGGTCGGGCGAATTGTGTCGGTGGTCTCGTCCAGCAGCCCGGCGTACCCGGCCGGCACCACTCCGAGCACGAGCAGCACGCAGAGGCACCCGAGTATCTGTTGTCTGGGCATCGTTACGCTCACCTCCGTGGCGGCAGCCCGAATCCACACGACCGCCGGCCACTGGTCGAGTGGCCGTCGGGGTCGTCTCAGAGCCGCCCTGCTCCGTCCGCTATCGGCGCGGCGAGACGTGGTACGCCCCTTCCGTATACTCCACGCGGTAGCCGTAGGCGTCGGCGAGAATCCTGAGTACCGAGCCCGCCGGCGTATCCACGCACGAGTAGCTGACGCGCTCCCCGCCGACCTTCGTGTCGACGATGATCGGGACGCCCCCGTCTCTGGCAATCTGCAGCAGGGCATCTCGCAGAGGAGTCTCGCGAAGCTGCAGCGTCACCGGTCTGCCCAGCGGGTCGGGACGTGGGCCTTCGTCGGCCGGAGTGAAGCCCGGCAGGATTGCCTCCATCTGTGCCTCGAGCCCGCGCACGGGCGTCTCGACGCTGATGCGCAGCCGTTGCGTGCCCGGCTTCTGCGCCAGCAGCTTGAACTCGATCTCCCGCGGCTGATCGGCGACCAACGGCCCACGGTACACGTACCCCGCATTCGAGTGCAGGACCGTCAGGTCGCTCCGCGTCTCGACGCGCACGGCGGCTCCCGGCAGGTCCGTGTCGGCGCTCACCCAGATGCTCGATGTCACAGGTGTGTCGACCTGTCTCAGAACCGGTGGGACAAAGCGCACGTAGAGCTTGCCTGTGTCCGGGAGCGACGAAGCATCGGCGTGGGCCGACTTCATCGTCCTCTCGCCGGCGCCGCTGTCCGCGGGGTCGTCCGCGAAGGCATTCATGGGGAGCACGGATGCCGGCCGCGGCGCGCCCTCATGGTCAGCCCCTCTCGTCGCGGCGCTCCGTGTGGCAGACCCGCCCGGCACTGAGACTTCAGGCGCCGGCGGCGGGCCGACTGGGACCAGCGGGGCGGGCGCAGAGGGAGGCTGCACAACAGAGGCGCCTCCGCCGATGCCACCACTGCGGGAGAGCGGTCCGCGTGCCCCCTCATCGGAGGTGGCAACCTCCTCGACTGCCACCGCCGTGTCTGCCGTCGCCGGCGGGCCGCGACGGTCGCGCCTGCCCTCCGAGGACGATCGCGGAAGCAAGGCCCTGCTCCCTGCTGTCGGCGCGGAGTCTGCTTCAGGTCGCTCCCCCGCATGCACGGCGTCGGCCTTCACTGCGTCGGCCGGCACGGGGGATTCACCGGTCGGTGCNNTGCGCCGGAAGGCCCTTCGGCCTGCGGCCCCTGCGCTGCATCGTCGGGCTTCGGCGCCGGGGCCGCCATCTCGACCTCGGGCGCGCGCGATGGGCCGACGGTCTGAAGAGCGAAGATTCCGACGAACAGGACCATCACGCACGCGGCGGCGGCCAGGGCCGGGGTCCAGCCCCAGATGCGGCGCGCCGGAGCGGGACGCGGCTCAACCGCATCCAGCGCCGCGCCTATCTTGCTCAGCAGGTCTGAGGGAACCGCGGTCGGCGTGAGCGATCGCACCTCGGCGATGGTCCTGGTGAAAGCGGTATACTCGCGCTCGCACTGCGGACAAGTCGCGATGTGGGCGCGCACGGCGTCAGCCTGCTCGCCCACGATTGCTCCGTCGTGGAGTTCAGTGAATTTGTCGCGACAGTGCTCACAAGTCATCTTCTACTCCGCCCGGCACGTATTCACTGGTGTGACTGCAGGCTCAAGTGAAAAGTTCCAACTGCGGGGCCAGAATATCCTTCAGTGCCAGCCGCGCCCGGTTGAGCCGGCTCTTGACGGTCCCAATCGGCATATCCAGTATCTCCGCGATCTCCTCGTAGGAAAGCCCCATGATGTCACACAGGACAAGCACGACGCGGTGGTCATCGGACAACTCGGCGATGGCGCGGTGAACGATCTGCTGACGCTCCTCGCGCTCGATCGTTGCGCTGGGTTCAGCAGTGTCATCACGGAGGGGGCGTTGCTCGGTGTCGTCGTCATCCTCGTGGGTGATCTCGAGGCCGACGGTGTCGTTCTTGCGGCTGCGGAGCATGTCGAGGCACACGTTGCTCACAATGCGGTAGAGCCAGGTGGAGAAGGCGGCGCCGCCGCGGAAGCGGTCCAGCGACCTGTAGGCGCGCACGAAGGCGGTTTGCGTGGCATCCTCGGCCGCCAACTGGTCGCCCAGGATGCGATGGGCCGTGTTATGGACGAGCGCGTAGTGCTCGCGAACCAGTAGATCAAAGCTGGCGCGGTCCCCGGCCTTCGCCCTCGCTATAAGATCGGAATCTGACTTACCCAACAGGCATCTCCCCGCGGCGGAGCGGTCGGGCCTAGAACGTCTTCTCGAGCACCGTCTCCCCGGCCACCTCGACCTGCAGCTCCTGCCCGGTCGCCACGTAGATGTCGGCGCGCACTTCGTCACCCGGGCGCCTCACCCGGTTGTAGAACGTGCGGTGGTACTCCCCGTCGCGCGAACGTGCCCGGATGATCACACGCTGAAGCGACTCGCCCGACGGGACGCGCACGACGACGGTGCGGAAATGCAGCTTGCGACCATCACCGAGGGTAATGCTCCCAAAGCTCTCGCCGCCGCTCACGAGCAGATCGATCGGCTTGTCGCGCCCGGTCACCTCGCCCGCCGCCGGCGTCTGCTTCAGCACACTCTCGGCCGGCGCATCGTTGGCCTGTCGCGAGACGGTGCCTATACGCAGACCGGCGTCGGCAACGAGCTTCTCGGCGGATGGCAGGCTCTGCCCCACCAACTTGGGGACTTTGACCTCCTTGGCGCCGAGGCTGAGCACCGCCTCGATACGTCGCCCGACCTTGGTCGTGGTGCCCCCTNNCGATGACGGCGCCGTGCGGCGCCCTGGCGTCGTACACCTCACGGGCCACCGCAAGTTCGACCCCGGCGCTCGCGGCCGCCTGCTGTGCCTCGGCAAGCGGCATCCCGACGACGTTCGGAACCAGCACCTCTTCAGGTCCGGCGTCGAGGACCGCCATCACCGTCAATCCCACGATCCCACCGAAAACGCCCACGCCGATCAGAATGCCCAACACACCCTTGACCGTCGTCCAGACGGCAAGCAGAAACCAGATCACCGGGTGTATCCGGTCATCACTGTCTCGCGTGCCACGCGTCTTTCTCTCTGTGCGCATGCGGGTCCTCGCTACTGATCCTCGCACACTGCCGCAATCAGGGCCTTCTCGACCATCGCCGGCGGGATGTCATCGAACAATCCAACTGAGCCGAGCCCCGTGATCAGCGGCAAGCGCAATGTGCCGTCACGAACCTTCTTATCGCGCGCGAGGGCTGCGCGGGCGCGCGGCACGTCTGTCAGTTCCATGCCGCCACCGAGGTCGGCCGCCCGCAGCAGTCGGCTCAGTCTCGGCAGGTCGGCCTCGGGGCACCGGCCCAACTCCACGGCAAGGCGTGTCTCCGCGATCATGCCCAGAGCCACACCCTCCCCGTGCGACATGCGCCAGTCCGAGGACGCCTCGAGCGCGTGCCCGACCGTATGCCCGACATTGAGCACCGCGCGCAGCCCCGCCTCGCGCGGGTCGCCGGCGACGATGTCCGCCTTGATTCGACAGTTGCACTCGAGCAGATGCCTCAGGATTCGCGTATCGCGCGCCTTGATGGCACCGATGTTGTCCTCGACAAAGGTGAAGAGCACGGCATCCGCAATCGCCGCATGCTTGATCACCTCCGCCAGCCCCC
>DPJP01000284.1:28596-34352 GCA_003542955.1 Armatimonadota bacterium | reverse complement strand
ACGCCGGAAGAGGCTCATGATGCCCAGCATGGACGCGTATGTGGCGATCAGGAACACGGACCACCACGCCAGCGGCTCGATCCAGGTGCCCCATGGGACAACCTCGCCGTCGGCGCCCTCATACATGTCGCGGACGGCCTGATCATCCTGCGGGATCAGCCACTTGGGCAGATATGATGACAGAGTGGTGAAGTTGTTCTCCGGGGTCGCGAAGTACCTGGTGACTGTCAGAGACGGCAGAAGCAAGCGCACCACACCGACCGAGGCGCAGGTCACGGAGATGCACAAGAACACGTAGACGAGCATCACGTCGGCCTGCGTGATGCTGATGCGGCGCCACAGCTTCCGCAGCAGGGGCGCGACCGGGGTCAGCAGCAGCAGCGCGCCCATCGCCGGGATGACTGGGACGCTCTCACTGATCTGGGCGCCCTTGCCCACCAGTTCGGCCGCGGAGAGCCAAATCATGCTCACGACAAGCAGAATCACCGAGATGACAAATGCGGACACGGTGACCCCACGCTGAACCTGCTCTGCTTCGGGGACGGCGGTCTCAACTCCGGTTTCTACTGGGAGCCCTTCCACGAACCCATTGCCTCCTAAAAAAAGGGAAAGCCGGCGCAAACAGTTCCAGCTTCCCTTGCAACAATCCTCCCCAGTCTGCTAAATATACACTGTCGCCCGCCGCGGGGCAAGTCCGAGGCACGCGGTGCGACAGTCGCCTGTATGACTGGTACGGCAGGGCGTTGCCGTGGCTTTCTCGGCACGCAGGTGATTATTATAGCGCACGGAATACATATTGCATAGCCCGGCCCGCGACAGCGCAAGCATGCAGTGGAGGTGCCCTGAGCAATGCCCGACAAGCAGAGAACGTGCCCCAAGTGCGCAGCAAACGTAGGTCCCTGGGACACGGTTTGCATCGACTGCGGCGCCCCGGTGCCGCTGGACCGCGAGCCGATCCGCATAGCCGACGATCGCGACTACACGCCACTGTATGGAGGCGCCTCGGCCAACCCGGCCGCAGGCGGGCTCCTCAATCCCGGCGAGTCCTCCGAGAAGACCCGCATGCGGGTTTTCGATAAGCAGATGGCCGAGGAACTCAGGAAGGAGCGTCCGGCGACGCTCGTGCTGGCGGCCATCGGCCTCATCGCCGCAGTGGCTCTCACCTTCGTGGCCAGGGGCCTGCTCGCCCCGGCCGGAGGATGGGTGGGTCTCAAGGAGGCCGATTGGACGGCGATTCGTCAGAGCAGCTTCGGGATGTTCGTCGACGCCAGGGTGCTGTTGATCATCGCCGCGGGTCTGTGCATCTCCGCCTACCTGTGCGGCATCGGGGAGCTGTTGCGTTTCGTCGCGCAGTCGCGCGCCATCAAGGCCGTCGAGCGCAACGAGCTGCCGGATGTGGTAGGGGTAACGATCCTCACGCGCGTCGGGCTACTCATCGCCGCGTTTCTGCTGCCCCCGTTAGGCATCATCATGGGGCTGCTGCTGAAGATGTCGAACTCGAACGACCTCAAGGACCTCGGCGGCCAGATGCTCAAGCTCGGGGTGATTGCGGGCGGCCTGGTCGTACTTAACGCCGTCTGGATTGCGGCGGCGGGTTTCGCGTCTCAGCACACTCCCGACCCCAAGACGCCCTGAGTGGGCTCTGAAGCGCCGACAGCGCCCNNAAGCGCCCTGCTTCGAGACACTGTCGCGTGTCCTTTGTGCAACGATGTGCGGCGGCGAACCCAACGCCATGCCCCAAGCCATCTGGCGCGCTCTCACTCGCCCGGGGCGGCCGCCTATCTGTCGAGAGGTGAGCCTGCCGCGGCACGCAGCTCGATAGCCTGCTCATAGAGTGCAATCAGGCGTTGCGTTGCCGACCGGACGTCGTATCTCCTGACCCACTCCCGCGCATTGCCGCCGAGTTCCGCACGCGTGCGAGGGTCTGCCGCGAGCCGCTCGACAGCCCGGGCCAGCGCCTCGGCGCCGCCGGCAGGGTCGGTCAGGAGCCCGTTGTGTCCATCCTGTATCATGTCCTCGGCCCCCGGCGCCCTGACGGCCACGACCGGGGTCCCAACTGCCATTGCCTCCGTGTAGGCCAGCGGCTGCGTTTCGCTCATCGAAGCGGTTACGAAGATGTCGATGGCGTCCTGGCAGTCGGCTATCTGCTCGTGCGGTCTGCGCCCGGCGAAGTAGCTGCGGTCGGAGATGCCGAGCGCGCGCACGCGGTCGCGAAGGTCGCCGGCTTCCGGCCCATCGCCGACTACCAGCAGCCGGCAGTTGGGGACGCGCCCGAGCACCATCGCCGCCGCCTCGAGGACGAGGGGCAGATTCTTCTCGGCCGACAGTCGGCCGACGAAGCCTATCACGGTATCCTCGGGCTTCGCGCCCATCTCGGCCCGCAGACGGGCGCCGTCGGAGCGGTCGAATGCCGAGAGGTCGGTGGGGTTAGGGAGCAACTCGATTGGGGTGCGCACTCCTGTCCGGAGCAGCCGGTTGCGCATGCTCTCGACCGGCGTGGTGATGAGCGTGCAACGATTGCAGTAGCGCCTGATCTGGCCGCTCACAGCCGCCGCGACAGCCCCACGAAGCAACGGGAAGAGCCGGGCGTAGATCTGGTACTCGGTGTGGGCGGTGTTGATCAGTGGCAGGCCCGCTCGGAGGGCGAAGGTTTGCCCCCAGACGCCCACCCACATCGGGTGATGTGTGTGGACGACGGAGAAGTCGGTCCGTCTCAGTGCGCGGCGGACCTCCGCGCCCGTGGGCAATGCGATGAAGTACTCCGCGCGGACGGGTGCCGGGATGGACGGGTAGCGGAAGACGTTGCGGTCAGCATCATGGCCCGGCTCAGCCGGCGCCGGTGCGAACACATAGACCTCGTGCCCACAGGCAGTCAGCTGCCGCCGATAGGCCTCGATGACGTTGGCGACGCCGTTCAGCAGCGGACGATAGGTATTGGTGAATACCGCGATGCGCACGGGGGCTCACTAGCCGTCTTCGCCGCCGGCAGAGAGGTACTGCAGGCGGCGTTGCATCAGTGGCAGGAAGCGCGGGTTTGTCAGCAGGTCGGCGATGATCATGTCCTCGNNCCATTGACGTAGTCGTCGGGCGAGAGGGCGCGGGCCTGCTTGAGGACCGCGAAGATCGCGTCAGAATCCAGGCCAATCTCCGGGTCCGCCAGCGCGTCGGCATTGGCGCGGGCCTCGCTGGTGAAGTCTCCATCCGGCAGCTCGCGGACCCAGACGAGTATCTCCTCGGCCGCACGGAGTGCTTCATCGCCGCCCGTGAGAATCTGCAACTGCGGCTGGGTGAGTACTCCGCGGGCCTGGGTTGCAGACGCGAGCGCGGCCTCGGCTCTCTGGTTCTCGATGGCCTGGAGGGCCTCCTCGGCGACGCCGATCTGGTCGCCCAGTTCCGCGGGCACTTGCTGGTCGTGGATCATGTGGCTCATCTGCTGTTCGAGCAGCGGGAGGAGCTTCTGCAGCGCCGCCCGCCGGGGTTCGTCGAAAGCCGCCTGGGCCTCCTGGGCGCCGCGGGCAAGCGCGAGCAACTGCGTCGCCTGGTTCTGCGACAGCGACAGGCGGTTGATGGTCGCGAGCAGGGCGATATCCTCGCGCATCTGCGAGACGGTGTCGGCGGGGTCGATTGACTGGAGGCCGGTGTCCGCCCGGCAGGAACCGACCATCAGTACCGGAGCGGCAAGAAGCATCAACACCAGAGCGTGGCATACGCCCGCGCGATATCTGCGACATAGCCTTACGTCGAGCATATATCTCCCCACCCACACATCATGACTGCGATTGAGGTGCTGATTGTCTGTCTGGGTCACCCGCGGCCGCGGGCGGGTCTACTTCTTGAACGTGTCGACTGCCCTGGCGAGGAACTCGGCGTTGTTGCGCGTCTTGCGGATGCCTGATATGAGCAACTCGGCGGCGTCCTCGGCCTCGAGCGCATGCAGGGCGCGGCGCAACTGCCAGACGCTCTGCATCTCTTCATCGTTGAAGAGCAACTCCTGGTGCCTGGTGCTGGAGCGCGTAATATCGACGGCCGGGAAGGTCCCCTTGTCGGCAAGCTGGCGTGAGAGCACCAGGTCGAGGTTGCCCGTCGCCTTGAACTCCTCGTAGATCATGTCATCCATGCGGCTGCCGGTCTCGACCAGGATAGTGGCCATGATCGTGAGGCTGCCGCCGTCCTCGATGTTGCGCGCCGCGCCGAAGAGGCGCTTCGGCCGGTACAGCGCAGTCGGGTCCAGGCCGCCCGAGAGGGTGCGGCCGGAGGGATCCACCGTGAGGTTGGACGCACGCGCCAGGCGGGTGATGCTGTCAAGCAACACGACAACATCCTTGCCGTGCTCGACGAGACGCTTGCCCCGCTCGAGGACAACGTCGGCCACCCGCAGGTGGTTGCGCGGCATCTCGTCGAAGGTCGAGGCAACGACCTCGCCGTCAACGGAGCGGGCAATGTCCGTGACTTCCTCCGGGCGCTCGTCGACGAGCAGCACCATCAGGTAGAGGTCGTCGTAGTTGGCGGTCAGGGCGTTGGCAATCTGCTTGATGAGGGTTGTTTTGCCGGCCTTGGGGGGCGCGATGATCAGGCCGCGCTGTCCGCGGCCCAGCGGCGTAATGAGGTCGAGAAAGCGCCCACTCAGGTTGTCCGGATGCTCGGTCTCCAGGTAGAGCCGCTGGTTCGGGTACACCGGCGTGAGGTCCTCGAAGTTAGGGCGATTGCGCGCCTGCTCGGGGGCCATGCCGTTGACCGACTGTACGCGTAGCAGCGACCAGAAGCGCTCGGAGTCCTTGGGCGGTCGCACCGGACCGCCGACCATGTCGCCGGTGCGCAGGTTGAAGCGCTTGATCTGCGTATCGGCGATGTAGACGTCGGCGATGGGGTCCGGCTCGTAGCTGGGCCCGCGCAGATAGCCGCGGTCACCGTTGACGATCTCGAGGATCCCGTAGCGGTACTGGTGGCCGTCGTCCTCGCTCTGTTTGGCGAGGATCTGCATGCACAGGTTCCGCTTGTTCATCGAGCTGGCGCCGGTAACCTTCAGGCTTGACGCAAGCTTGCGGAGTTCGTCTACGGTCTTCCCTTCCAGTTCAGCAAGCTCCAACATGGTGCACCCCTACGTTCGTTTCGGACGGCTCTGTCACTGTAGTATCAGTCTCCCTGCGGCTTGAGTACGGCGATGTACGGCAGATGTCGGTAGGCCTGGGCATAGTCGAGCCCATAGCCGACGACGAATGCATCCGGTATTGTGAAACCCGTGTAGTCGGCACTGATCTCGGCGACACGGCGGGACGGCTTGTCGAGCAGACAGCACAGCCGCACCGACGCGGGCCCACGGTCGGCGAGAACGCCGGTAAGCTGCTTCAGGGTCTGCCCTGTATCGATGATATCCTCGACGATGAGTACATGCTTGCCCGCGACGTCACGGTCGAGGTCCTTGGTGATGCGAACCTTGCCGCTACTGGCGGTGCCGTCTTCGTAGCTGGAGACGGCCATGAAGTCGACCTGGAGGTCGAAGTCGAGCCGACGGAGCAGATCGGCCATGAATACGAACGACCCGGTGAGAATGCCGATGAGGGTGGGGTTCAGAGAGCAGTAGTCATGCCGCACTTGCCGTGCCAACTCGTCAACCCTGGCAGCGATCTGCTCCCGGGTGAAGAGCACGCGGTCGATCTGATCAGTCCACGCCATGCGGGGCCACCCTCGCCGACTGGACGCATCGAGTCTGCATAGGCCTACCTGTTGCCTGCGGGCGATTGGGATAGCGCGGTCAC
>DPJP01000284.1:3045-28581 GCA_003542955.1 Armatimonadota bacterium | reverse complement strand
ATACACACCGATGCGAGGGATCCTGCTCATGCACTCGTCGACTGCGGCGTACCGCGAAACCACGCCCACCGGGGGCTCCGGCCGGGGTGGTCTAGCCGCGCAGTCGCTTTCGAAGGTATCCACTGCAAGGGCAATGGCCGTGCAGCGTGTGTATGGGAAATCCGCAGGAAGCCAGGGCCACACCAATACGTGCCTGCTTCCACAACAATAGCGGGGATTTGCGGCAGATCGTGTCAAGTATAGCAACCACGATTCCCTTTGTCAACGCATAATGGGGCAAATGCGCACCACGGCCGGACCCGGACGCCTAGTCGCCTCGTGCACCGTCACCGGGCCTCTCCTCCCTGGCCAGCGCGGCAGCTATCTTCTCCCTGGCCTCTCCTATCAGCGGCGCAATCATCTCTGTTGTATATACACGCTGCTCGAAGCTGCGCGCTTCCAGCGTCTGGAGAAAGCCCTCGAACTCTTCAAAGTAGGAGCCGTAGATGTGGAAGCTGTCGATGACGTGGTTGTACTGGCCGACCGTGACAGGGCGCCCCAGGCGCTCCGACACGCGCTCGGCGATCGTCCGCTGCAGTTCGGTGAATGCGTACATGTTCATGAATGCCGCTTTGAAGGCGTCATTGCTTCGCATGTGGGCCGAGAGGATCAGCGTGTCACCGAAGATGCGGAACNNTGCAGGCACGCGGGGTCGTCAATGCCGGCATCCTCCCAGGCTTTCCAGATCGAGACCTGCGCACGGCGGGTGTGGGGCGCTTCGGCCAGCGCCTCGACCACGTAGTCAAGCTGGTTGATGGGGGTGTCGATTCCCGGCACGCTGTAGGCCGCCATGCGCTCGTGGTAGGTGTACTGCCACTTGCCGGCGGCCGGGTCGATCCAGTGGTCATGGATGCCATCGACCACCTCCTGGCGGTACACCTCCAAATCGTAGATACCCCCGGGCATTGCCCGGTGGACGCGTGGCTCGGCAAGAGCGTCGCGCACGGCGAGGAAAAGCGATACATCGCGACTCTGCGGATCGCCCTCGCGGTCGTACTGGGTCGGGATGCGCACGCCGTGCTCCCAGCAGGCGAGGACGGCCTTCTCCCAACCCTCGGCGATACTCTCTGCTTCAATGCTGACCACCGGCAGCGTCAATTGCTTTGACATGATAGTACTCCTGGTAGATGGTACTCACCTGCGGAAGCCGGCCTTCGTTGGCGTCGGGCGCGGACCGGCGGAACCTCTGCCCCCCCCGCTCCGCCCCCATTGCCTGGTCGCACAAGCGAGTGGTCGCGATCCGGGCTGCCGCCACGCGAGCGCGGTGAGTGGCAGTGCCCTGATCCAAACGAGTGCTCGGGGGCTGCGGCGCGGGCAGACCGATATTCGCCGGCGACGCAGGGAGACCTTCATCGACGGCGCTTTACACACCCGCCCGCTTCGGATATAAATAGGGACGACCGGGCTGGTGGGGATCGCGCGGGGCATCTCATTGGGGCCAAGGGGAGTGGACCGGTGCGAAGGGAGAAGACGTCCGCGGGGTTTCGCAGTGTCCTGTGGCTGCTCGTGGCGGCCGGTACAGTGGTGCTCGGCCTGCAGGCGGGCGACCTGTACGCGCTCACATGGCTCGTCGACGGCTCGACGACCGGAGCGGGGGGCGCCGAACTGACGCTGCGGACCGTTGCGGCCACCGGCAACACCGACGCGCAATGCTCACCCACCAGCACCTTCCTGCCTGTATGCACCCCGTCGCGCCCGTCCGTAGTCGCCACCGACGGACCCAATGACACTCCGGGATCGACGCCAACGGATGATCCGGCGTCTGGTGCGATTTCAGTCGCGGACGTGGTGCCGAACTTCGCCCTGATCGGCGACGGTGGCGACCTCGGCAGACGCACGAGGGAGATCGCCCGGCGGCTCATGCCGCTCCTTTTCGGCACACTCATCAAGGACGTCCTGTACGTTGACATGGCGAGCCTGCTCGAGGAGTTGGATGCGGGCGAGGTGCGCTGGGGGCCCGGCAGGGCATACGCACTCATCGTCTCCGACGATCGCGTGGTCAAGGTATTGCCGGGCTCGGAGCGAGCGGAGGCCAACCTGCGACCGCTGCAGCTGGCGGGGATTCCGGCCCTGGTCAACGGGAGGCTGGAGGTACCGGTGCGCTCGCTGGACGCGATCCTGGGGGCAGCCACCGACTACAGCGATCCGCGGAAGGTCTTCACGGTCAAGCTGGGCACCAGGCGCGTGAGCATTCTTGCGCGGGAGGACATCTACCAGCTCGAGGTCAGCCGCAGCGAGCGTCGACTGCAGGTGTACGCGTTCGGCGAGCCGGTGAAGAGCTATGGCCTGTGCGTGGGGCGGGGCAACAACACGCCTGTGGGCCATTTCCACATCGAACGGCGCGCCGTGTGGCCGCCCTGGACGACCTACGAGGGCAAGTACATTCCCGGCGGGAGTCGGAGCAACCCGCTGGGCGCCCGCTGGCTGGGCACGACCGCCCGCGGCCATGAACGTGGTTGGGCCATCGGCATTCACGGGACGAATCAGCCGTCCTCGATCGGGCGCCGGATATCCGGCGGGTGCATGCGGACCTTCAACGAGAACGCCATAGAGCTGTACAACAACATCCCGATCGGCACATCGGTATGGATTCATGAGGAGCCCATCAGCAGGCCGGGCGGGGAGGCCACATGAGAGGCCGGGACGCATGATCATCGGTATCGGGGTCGACCTCTGCTCGGTCGAGCACATCGGCGGCGTCATCGAGAGGTGTGGCCAGCGATTCCTTGACCGCTGCTTCACCGAGCGCGAGCAGGCCGAGTGCGGCACGGGTCCGTCGATGGTCAAGCGATATGCGGCCCGCTTCGCGGCCAAGGAAGCCCTGATGAAGGCCGTGGGCCTCGGGTGGACGGGCGGCATGCGCTTCATTGACGTCTCCGTGCACCACAGTGAGAAGGGCAAGCCGTCGCTGATCCTGGAGGGCTTCGCGGCCGAGTATGCTGCCGGGTTGGGGGCCACCTCCGCGCACGTGACACTCTCACACGAGAAGGATATGGCGATCGCCGTCGTCATCCTCGAGGGGCCCTGAGGCCTCTCGCCCGTACGGACTACACGAACTCCACCGGCGCTGACCCCATGAAGACACTGGATCGCTACATCACTGCGCGGCTGGCCATGCCCTTTCTGATCGGCGTGCTCACCTTTGCGGTGATCATGCTCGGCGATGCCGCGCGCGGCCTCGGGCAGATCGTGTTCGGCATGCGGGTCCCCCCCCATCTCATTGCCCGCTACCTGCTCTATCACGCGCCCCACGCAATCGTCTGGTCGATGCCTGTCGGCACCGTCGTGGCAGTCGCGATGACCGTCGTCAACCTCAAGACACACGGGGAGATCGATGCGATGCGCGCCGGCGGGGCGGGCATCCTGCGCATCTGTGTGCCGCTCCTGCTCGCCGGGCTTGTCGCCAGCGGCGCCGCGTTGGCGATCGGCGAGTATGTCGTCCCCCCCGCGAGCAAGCGCGCAGGCGAGGCGCTGGCGGAGATGACCCGCAGCCAGCCGGTCATGTATGAGCGTGACAGCGTCTACTTCCGCGATGAGGAGGGGCGCACATTCTACATCGGTCACATGGATGCAAAGAGCAACCAACTCCAGACCGTCATGATCTGGAGCGAAGACGAGCACCACAACATCACCGAGATAACCGCCGCCAACTGGGCCGAACTCGAGGACAACGTCTGGGTTCTCCATGAGGGCACGGCAATGAAGCTCAAGGACGCCGGACAGCGAATCGCTCCGCCGCTGGAGCGCTTCGGCACGCGCAGCATCAGGCTGCGGAAGGCCCTGCAGAACTACTACACGGGCTGGCGGCGGGACCTCGAGATGAGCGGGGCCGAACTCAAAGACCTCATCGACACGATGGAGACAGGCGGGTCAAACACGCAGAAACTCCAGGTCAAATGGCACTTCAAGTACTCGATCCCCCTTGCCTGCTTCGTGTTCGCGCTCATCGCGGCGCCGATATCGCTACGATATGCCAACTACGGCACGTTTGCCGGCGTGGTGATCGCGATTCTCGTCGTCTTCCTGTATAACGGCGTCCGTTCCTGGACGCTCGCTTTCGGTCTGGCGGGCTCGCTGCATCCGGCGGTGGCCGGTTGGACGCAGAACGTGCTGTTTGGGCTCATCGGGCTCTACCTGCTGGCCCGGACGCGGTAGCCGGTGGCTGTGGCCAGAGATACGAAATGCGCCCCGGAGAGACCACGGGGCGCATTCTGGTGTCTGTATGTGAAGCTCAGGCGCCGCGCCTGAGGCGATTGCCGCCCGCCGGCTACAGGGCCTGGCCCTGCGCCGCCTCGGCACCACGATTGCCGCGCTGCCCGTCGCCGCCCTGACGGCCCTGGCGACCCTGCCGACCTTCACGGGCGCCCTCGGGGCGCGCCAACTGCTTCCGGTATGGCTCGAGTTGCTCGTTGAGCGCGGCCATCTGTTCGTTGAGGCCACGGAGCTTCTCCAGTTGCGGCGCGACGGTCTCTCTGGTAGCCCCCTCCTGGTTCAGCGCCACGAACAGCTCCCATTGCGCTTCGTGCTGCTGGGTCTTCAACTCACCGATCTGCTTCCAGAGCGCTTCGGTCGTCTCGTTGACCTCAACGTAGCTGCCACGGCCGGCATTGCCCTGCATCCCACCACGCATGCCACGCTGCATTGCGGCCTGTCCGCCACCGGCATTGGCCCGCGGGCCAAGTCGCCCGTGCAGGCCATCTTCGTTTGCGGGGCCGCCCTGCTCGCCGGCCGCATCACCCTGGGCGATGGCCAGGCTGGACGCGATTGCTGCTATACCGACAATGGTCACTACCATCATCCATGTCTTCATCATCTGTTACCTCCTGCTGAATTGGGGTCTACGGTGAGTATGACGCGTCGGGCGATGACCAGATTCCCGCCAATTGCTGCGCAGCCGGCAGCACCCGGAGGAAGTACAACGGAAGCGAGAGCACCGCCCGTACACTATCCTGCAGACGACGCAGGACGGCTTCTGAGGCATCGACGCGGACGGCAGGCAGGCGGATGTCAATCAGGGGTCCTGCAAGCTGACGGGACGACTGCCAATCGGGGCATCGTCGATGAGGGTCTCAAGCTCATGCAGCAGCCGTCTGGCGTCCGGGGGCTCGCCGCAGAGGTACGACGGGTGCTCGACGCGCAACAGGAGGGTTTCTCGGGGCTATGAGTCGCCACCCTTCTGTTTGATGCTGTCAGCCATCATCCTGAGTTCCTTGTGCGGCGCCTCGCCGGCGATGACGACACCAAGGGAGCCAACCCAGAAGCGGACGACATTGCCCCTGATCCTGCTGCGCCCCATCTCGGTATCGCGGCCGCGCCGACCATCCGCGTGTCGAGGCCGGTGCTCCTGCTGCCCGGCCTCGGCACCGGCGACATCGCCCTTCGGGCCCGTGTGCGGCTGTGCTGAGGCTTCCTCCCGCTGTCCCGGGAGCCTGTCGAGCATCTCACGGCGCTGTTCGGGAGTACTTCGGCGCCACTGTTCGGTGCGTGTGCGCCGCTGCTCGGGGGTGAGCTTCTGCCAGGCTCGGCGCAGACTGGGCGGCACTTCCCGCGAATGCTGCTGTGCGTCGCGTCGGTCTTCTGTCCCGGCCTGCCTGTCGGCAGGGCGCCCGTCATTGCCGCGCACACTTCCCTGTTCACGACCTGCGGGGCCGCGCGGTGTCCGCGCCCCCTCGGGTGCTTTGAACTCGATGACGCTGAGTGAGCGAACGCCGTCGGAGTAGCGTATCTCGACCGCAGAACCCCGTTGGCGCTGGTGGAGGAAGTAGCCTACCTTGGAGAAACCCTCAGGGACGTAGTCAGGCTCCAGCGGAGGTGTGCCGAGGACCTCAGTGGCCTTGGCCGCATCGACCTGCTCCCCGATACGCCGCTTCTCGTCACCCGCGGCCACGGGGGACCTGATTGGCTCTGGCGGCTCGACTGAGAAATCGGCGGTGAGGTACTTGCTGCCGGAGACCAGCTTATTGGACTCGTTGTAGCGCCACGTCGCCAACGGGAAGCGCGTCTGACGATCTACGAGGAGCTCCATGCGGACGGCCGATTGCGTCGAGGGGCGCACGGTCACCCTGTCGGTCTGTCTGCCGGCAACGACTTCGCCGGCCTGCATCTGCACAGCGCCGGGGCGGTGAAGTGGCGGTCCGGCATCGACGGGGTTGAACGGCAGGCNNACCGTCTGGCCGTCGGGGCCTATCTGCCACACCCGATCACCCTGACTGATGATCCTGAAGCCCTTTCCGCGCCCGGATATGAGTTCCAGCTGCATGCGCCCGGCGCCACGATGGATCTTCGCTTCGGCCGTGACGATCTCATTGCCCATACGGATCGTCGTCGTCACGGTGCCGCTCACGTTGGTGTCACGACGGGCGCGCTGAACCTGCCCCAGCAGCTCTCGAGCCTGTTGCTCGTTGAGTTGCCGCGGCTTGCAGCCGCCAATCACCAGAGACGCCGCCACCACCAGGACGGCCGGGAACAGCCGTATCCGCTTCACTGCATCGTCTCCCCGCTTGCCTCCCGAGGGTCGAGCACCGTCATCGCCAGCGCGAGTGAGGCCTCGTCGGCGAACGGCTGATTCCATGCCGCGGCCAACTGCGCCTCCGTATAGCCTACGGCCTCGCCCGCAGCCACCACCGGTAGCTCATCGGCCGCCGGCGCCAACATGGCCGGACCGTGGAGCACCGGCAGGCCAACTGCGACAACCAGGAGCACCGCCGCCGCCGTGGCCACTGCCAGGGCCGGGCGCGAGTGTGCCCTCCACCACGACATCCGCGCGCGACGGGGGGCCAGCTGTGCGGCAATGCCCGGCCACAGGTCGCGGGGCGGGGTCAGCACCTCGATCGGAGTCAGGAGCTCGCCGACCTCGGTCAGCGCCTCCAACTCCCGTCTGCAGGCCGCGCAATCCTCGACGTGCTCGCGCACGCGGTCCGCGGCCGCCTCATCGAGCGCGCCCACCGAGTACTCCGGCAACAACCTGCCGATCTGTCTGCAACTCATCCTGCCCACCTCCGGTGGGTTGCGCATCGCACCACCCACGCAGCAAGCTCGGCTGGTACGCATGCCCGTGCTCAGTCTCTTTCTCACGAGTAGTCCGACTTCTCCGACACCATTGTGCCCTAACAGCTACAGGTATGGCGAGAGCTTCCGTTTGAGAGCGTCCCTGCCACGTGCAAGACGAGACAGCACCGTGCCGACTGGTACCCCCAGGGTGGTCGCAATCTCAGCCACCGGCGTTCCCTCGAGATGGTGCATGACGATGACCAATCGCTGCTCCTCACTGAGTCTCATCACGGCTTCGCGGATGTAGGATTGCTGTTCGGCGACGGCCAACTGCTCCTCGGGTCCGGCCCCGTCGTCGGCCCACTGTCGCGGGTTCTCATCCCCATCCTCGCTCTCCAGCGGCTCCGTCGGCCTGTGGCCCCGGACGTGGTCACGAGTGAGGTTGAGAGCGATCATCCGGAGCCACCCCCCGAAGGCGGCGGGCTCCTTGAGACGGTGCAGTGAGCGCCAGGCCTTTATGAATGTCTCCTGAGTAAGGTCGGCAGCGACCTCTTCGTCGCCGACCATGTGGCGCACGATGCTGTATATGAGCCGACCATACCCGGAGTACAGCTTTGTGAACGCCTGTTGATCACCGTCTCGGGCCTGCACAACCAGTTGTGCCGTGTCGCCCGTATTCCCCAAGTTCCCTCCAGCCTTCGTTTATGATGACGCCGTGGCGGCGGCCGGCATTCCGCCAATTCACAGCTCGACGAACGCATGCGAAGGTCAGCCTTCCGGATCGCCTCGTGCTTCACCGGTCATCGGCACGAAGATGACGGGCAGCACTGCCTGCATCACGATCTGGCCGTGCTCCTTGATGAGCAGGTAGAGGTCCTGCGCCCCGCTCTCGTCCCCCACTGGGATGACCATTCGCCCACCTTCCTTGAGCTGCTCGACGAGGGGCTCGGGAATGCGCTCGGGCGCACAGGTGACAATGATGCCGTCGAAGGGCGCATGATCCGGCCAGCCCCGATAGCCGTCACCGGCTCGCACAGTCACATTCGCATAGCCAAGTTCACGCAGTCGCGCTCTGGCAGAGTGGGCCAGTGGCTCGACTATCTCGATGGTGTAGATGTGCTTCACGAGCGGGGAAAGCACCGCGGCCTGGTAGCCGGACCCGGTACCGACCTCGAGCACAACGTGATCCGGGCGGGGGCGCAGGAGGTCAGTCATGACCGCGACGATTGACGGTGCGGAGATGGTCTGCTCATTCCCGATCGGCAGCGGTGTGTCCGCATACGCCGCCGCTCGGACATCGGCGGGCACGAACAGGTGCCGGGGTACGCTCCGGAGCGACTCGACGACGGCGTCGTCCTCGATCGAGTACCTGCTCACGATGCCGTCGACCATTGCGTTCCTGCGGGCCGCGTAGTCCGCTCCGGACGTGGCCGGGTCGGCGCACGAGAGCGGGCACCCACACAGCACACTCATGGCAAGCAGCACACCGGTCTTGCCGATGTTTCGATGCGCCATCGCGATCACCTCGCTCATAGCCCCGACCCCGTCATGTGTGCGTGGGTCACTTCCTGAACGCGGCCGCCGCCGGTTGGCGAACGGTCTGCAGACCGGCGTGAACATGCTGGGGGAATGTCACGAACATGGCAGTCCCCGTAGCGGGGTCGTACTGGAAGCCGGGGTCCTCCTCCACACCGATGACCGAGCCCCCACCGGCCGCCGCAACAGACTTGACTGTGTAGCCATGGGTGAAACCGTCGCCATGGTCGACGATGATGACACTACCCGCCGGTGGCGCGGCGGCGCTCCAGTCGGCATCGATACCGAGCGCTCCTCCCCCACCTCCGACCATTGTGGCCGTGAGCTTCGCGGTCCGGGCCTCGGCATTCAGGGCAAACTCGCCCCACCTGGTCATGCCGGTCGAGTATGCAGCAACCACCTCGTCGCCGGCGATGCGCAATCTCCCGATTGGCCCGGTCATAGAGAACTCACGCCCGAGCACACTGCCGGTCAGGTCGCTCGCGTAGAGCCCGATGATGTCGGTGAACTCAGCAGTCGTGATCGCCACCGCCCGCCCCTCTCCGCGGGTGCTGATGGCTTCGACTGAGCGTATACGGGCGGTCTCGGCACGCGGCTCGATGATACTGACGAACAGGCTGCCGGCGGCGTCGGGGAAGCGGCCGAGCATGATGTACGGCCGGTAGTGGTCGGGCAGCTTCGAGTCATCATTGCCGGCGGGCCGCACCTGCGGATTCAGGCCCGAGTAGAGCTGGTCATGCTCACCGGCGACCAGGTACACGCGCGTGGCGAGCGGGCGCCCGTCGTAGGCGAAGTCGGCAGTCACCACGCCGGGTGAGAGGTTCGCCACGGTGCTGTCCTTCAGGAAACCATAGGCGTAGCCGCGCTGGGTTACCCATGAGCCGTGATGCTCTCCCTCCGGAGCACGCCACTCGGTGAAGTCCTCAGGCAGCATCGTCTCGACCGGTTCGGTCTCGAGCGTGCCCTGCGGGCCGGTCACGGAGAGCGTCTGGGGGAGGTCGGCGCTGCCGTGGAGGAAGTAGTCGTGCTGCTGCCCTCCCCTGACTCTGAATGCATCCACGACATACGCATCGTCGGCGCCCAGACCGACAAGAGCCATCAGCCTGCTGTACTGCTCGACGCGGCCGGGGTAGACCTGCGGGTTGTCGACCATGATGACCTGAAAGTCGGCATCGAGGACATCGAAGAGCTGCAACGCGCCATCGGAGGGAGGGGCGGCGCCGGCGTACTGGTTCTCGAAGTCGACCACGACGGTGTTATGGGAGGCGGTTGCGATGGTCCAGCCGCGGAACCTCGTGTGCGTGTACCCCAGATCGGGCAGCATCTCCTCACCGCGTGCGAACAGGTGCATGGCCAGGCCATCGTGGTGCTGATGACCGTATCCGCCCGACCAGGTGAGGTTCACCTGCATCTGGTTCTCGCCCTGACCGCGGCCGAGGACGGCGTGACCGAGCGCAGGCAGCAGGACGGGCACGGACTTCTCGAGGCTCCCACGTCTGTTGGTGGACCAGGTATCGTGGACCGGCGTCAGCCGCCCATTCGGCAGCCGCATGCTGTCGAGCGCCGCGATGGTGCGAGCAAGAGCCGGCACGTCACGCTTCAAGTCGAGTTCGTCAAGGCGCCTTCCGGTCAGAGGATCTCTGTAGTCGGGCGGATCGGAGTAGCCGGCGGAGAGTCTGAAGACCTCCGAGAGGCCGCCGACGACCTGGGAGTGATATGATGGGGCGCCCTCGCGCCATGCCCCGTCATAGTAGAACTCCTGCTCGGCGAGCTGCCCCAGCCGGTCGACGACTTCGTGAATGAACTCCGGCTGATCGAGCACCCTGCCGGCCACGATCATCCCCTGCCACGCCGTCGGACTCATGTTGGACAGTGTGTCGGGATTGGCCATCACCTGGTCCGCCGCGGGCAGGAAGAACTCGCTCACGATCCGTTCTTTCGCGCCCTCGATCTTCTCAAGCTCTCCGCTCGGGACGACCATGTCGTAGGCGTAGACGAGCTCGATCGGGATGTCCATGTACGCCCACCAGTCCCAGCGGGAGGTGCGGAAACCGGGGCGGAAGTCGGCCGGCGCCACCTGGCCGTTGTAGAGCTCCTTCTGCTGGAACGGGTAGTCGAACTTGTAGATGTAGTCGCCGTAGACTTCAGCGAAGCGGTTGAGGATCAGCGCGCTGCGTCGTGCGTATTCGATCTCCCCGGTAATATGGTAGACGTAAGCCATTGCATAGGCCGCGCGAGAGAGCTGCCTGCGGGCCTCGTAGTGGCCGAATGAAGCGAAGTAGTACCTGTAGCCATCGGGATCGGCCCAGTAGGGGTACTGCAATCTGTTGCCGGCGGGACTGGTGACCTCCTGCACGCCCGAGACAGTGTACTTGTCGCTGGGGTAGACGTGGCCGCAGTGGATGCAGTGTACCTGGCCGGGCTTTGTCGGGTCCCACGCCAGGCCGTGCTCCTGCTGCCCTCCATCGCAGTTCGGGCACCCGGTGAAGTAGAACCCGTTCTGTGGCGGCACGAGGTCGATGAGTTGCTGGAGCGGGGTGTCCGCAAAATATTCAATGGATTTTTGCAATTCGGCGACATTCTCCCTTGTGTACTGGGTATACTTGAGAACTGGATGGGCCGGTTGCGCCAGACACACGGCTATGGGGAGCGCGGCTGCCGCGATGAGAGAGCAGGTAGCCCGTATGCGCATCGGTTCATCTCCGTCTCTCGGACACGGCAAAGCGAAGTTGACAGAGCATCAAGCCGAGTCCTACAATAGGGTGCCCGTTTCGTGTGCGGACAAACAGGTGCAGTTGGTGGCTGCTGAGACATGATTCGCTCCGGGGCGCGGGTTCCCCTCCCCGTCGGAGTGTCGATGTGGAACCGCTTCGACAAAGCTACGCCCCGGCATCTGACCGATCGGCCCCCCAGCCGTACGCACTACGTGGAAACTGGAGCCAGCCGAGATGAAGGAAACGAAGATACTGGTTGTGGAGGACGATACGGCCACACTCGAGGTCATAACCCTCCGTCTGCAGAACGAGGGCTATACGGTGGCCGCGTTTTCGCTCGGTCGCGATGCGCTACAGGCATTTGAGTCGGGTGACTTCAACCTTGTGATTCTCGACATCATGCTGCCTGATACCGACGGCATCTCAATCTGTCGGGAGATCAGGCGCCGGTCCAATGTGCCGATCATTATGGTTACGGGTCGCGGGGAGAAGCTCGACAGGGTCGTGGGCCTGGAGGTCGGCGCCGACGATTACGTCGTCAAACCTTTCATGTCCGACGAGTTGCTGGCCCGCGTGCGGGCACACCTGCGCCGCGTGACCGACTATGCGGCCACGGCCACCGCGCAGCGGATGATCAAGGCCNNGTCGTCAAGGGTGACAGGCGAATCGACCTGACGCCTACGGAGTTCAGGCTGCTGCTCGCGCTCGTGGAGGCGGATGGCGCGGTGCTCTCGGGCGAGGCCATGTTCGAGAAGGTATGGGGCCGCGAGGGCAGCAATCAGAGCCTGATCGAGACCCACATCTACAACCTCCGGCGCAAGGTCGAGGATAATGCGTCCGCGCCGCGCTACATCCTGACGATTCGGGACGCGGGTTACAGGTTCAACGCCGACGCCGACTGAGCCCGCGGTGGTCATGTGAAGTACAGAACGCCCCGGCTGCTACGGCCGGGGCGTTTGTGGTCATCGGGTCTGTGACCCGGGAAGGGCATCACAGGCTGCCGAAGATGTCGACAATCCACAGCGCTTCGCGCAAGTACTGCCAGATCGTCTTGGACTCCTTGCGAACCACAGGCGGGAAGTAGATGATGTCGCCCGGCTGGATATCCACCTGCACGGGCAACTGGCCACGCTTCAGCTTCGAGAGGTCAAGCTCGGTCACCTGGGTCTCACCGTTCTCGCCCAGGCGTACGAGTACGCCGACTGAGTGGCCGAAACCGGCCCCCAGTTGCGCATCCGTGATGTAGTCGAAGACGGATTTCTCCGGGTCAAATGGGTAGATGCCCGGTTTGCCGAATGCACCGATCAGGTAGACCTTGTCCGCTTCGTTGACAACGATGACGTCGCCGGCCTGCAACTGGACGTCATTAGACACATCGCCGGTCTTCTCCATTGTGTCGAGGTCGACCAGCATCGGCTCGGAGCCCGCCCGGTGCACCTGGACCTTCCTCATGTCGGCCTTCTCGGTGGGCACGGCCATCTGAACCATGCGGAGCAGCGTCGCGCCCTTCATCAGCGCGATGTTGTACGCTCCCTTCTTCTCAACGGCCCCGAGCACCATGATGTCCTCGGGCTGCTTCTCGGGCACGATGAGTGTCTCGCCCGCATGGAGCTTGATGTTGCCCTCCAGTTGGCCGTACGCCCATAGCTTCTGGAGGTCCACGGGCGTGTACTTGCCCTCGCCGTAGATCCTGGCGTTCTCCAGGTCGGATGTCTCGTTGAAGCCGCCCGCGCGGATGATCGCTTCGGTGAGGTCGACGGGCTCGCTCGAGTAGAAGGTGACCGGGCTGTTCACGTAACCGATGACGGCGATGACGTCGGTCTTCCGCACCAGGAGGACGTCGCCGCCGCGCAGTTCGAGATTCTGCGCGATGTCGCCGTCCTTGAGCAGCGCGCGCAGGTTGATGTCGATGGGTGCGTCAAGGCCCTTGCGGAAGAGCATTGCGCTGTTCTCGTCCGCCTTCGGCCCAAAGCCCTTCCCCACCTGAGCTATGGCCTGGAGCACGTTGAGTTCCTCGCCCGCCGGCAGGATGAGCGCGCCGGGCTCATTGACTTCGCCGAGCACCGAGATGACGTCGTCGATGCGCGGCACATAGATCACGTCGCCATACTCGACGGGGATCGGGTCGCCGAGCGGAGTGTCCATCGTGAGCCCGCTGAGGTCGACGATGAGCGGCGCCTGGCCCTGACGTGTCAGCCGCACCTGCGACAGATCGGCCCGCGGCTCCGGCCCCGCGGTGATGACCGCATCGCGCACGCTGCCGTTGGGGGGCACCATCATCGGGCCCTTGGTCGCGACATACCCACTCACGAAGACCTTCCGCAGCGATTTGGCTTCATCGATGCTCACGGTCACGAAGGGGTTGACCATCACCTCGGAGAGACGCTTGCGGAGCAACTCGCGCACTTCGTCGGTCGTCTTGCCGATGACCTCGACACGGCCGACCATTGGGAGCGTGATTCCGCCTCCAGGGCCGACGGGGTAGCTCTGTGTCAACTCGGGCTCGTTGTAGACGTACACCTCGAGCACATCGCCCTGACCAACGCGGTAGGCGGCATCGAACTGCCCGATGACCGGCGCCGTGCAGATGGCGGCGATGAGCGCGGCGACCACGAACCCCAGGCCGCCGGTGGCGCGCAAGGCCGTATGCTGTGTTGGGTGCTGCATCGTCTGGCCTCCTGAGACGCTAAGCGTATGGGACTGCCGAGCACGTTGGCGCGGTCGACGCACGCGCCACCATAGGCAACGCACCCGCCATGCACGTCACGAGCCGCGCATGTAGACGGTGCGTCAACAGTGCTGTAACAGTATCTTACATACTGTGACGAGGGTATGTCAAGCCGTGACTGTGGCGGCGCTCGACCGCTTCGACATCGCACGACAACCGGCGCGGAACCCCGGCCCACGCGGGCGGTGTTGAGACTGAGTGGAGNNGGGCACGAATCTGCTATAATGGCATGGTCCGCTGCAGGGGCGTCGTTGTTGACTGCAGGCGGCATGCGTGCCGGTGTGTTCCCGGCGCGACGCTCTCATCAGGTGTGGAGTGCTGCTTCAGGAGGCCCCAGTGATCAGTCGCAGGTTCCTCAGGCGCTACGCCGGATTCTTCCGCTATCTGACGGCAGTTACACTTGCGTTCTGCTTCATCGGCACCGGTCTGGTGGCCGGCGGGCTGATGGCCGTGCGCGACGAGTTGCCCGACGCCGAGCAGCTCGTCACCTACCGTCCGAGACTGACTACGGAGCTCTACTCGACCGAGATTGACAAGCAGGGCAAGACATCCCACACGCTACTGGCCCGTATCGCCACCGAGGACCGCGAGCCGGTCAGCCTCCAGGACGTCCCCCTCTGTCTGCGGCAGGCGACCATCGCCATCGAGGACAGGCCCTTCTACGAGCATCGGGGTGTCGACCCCAAGGGCATCGCCCGGGCAATGTGGGTGAACTTCAAGCACGGTGGAATACGCCAGGGCGGCAGCACCATAACCCAGCAGCTGGTCCGGAACATGTGGCTGACACAGCGCAGAACGTGGGACCGCAAGATCCGCGAGGCGCTGCTCGCGCTCGAGGTCGAGCGCCGCTACTCGAAGGACGAGATACTCGAGATGTACCTGAACGAGGTCTACTACGGGCATAGCGCCTACGGCGTCAAGGTGGCTGCAAGGACCTACTTCGGGAAGGACGTCAAGGACCTGGAGTTGCCGGAGGCGGCCCTGCTGGCGGGGCTGCCACGGTCACCGACCAATACGGACCCGTACCGCTCCCCGCAGCGAGCCCGAGACCGGCGGACGACGGTGCTGCAGGCGATGGTGGAGTTGGGCTACATCACGCCACAGGAGGCGGCGGAGGCGAACAAGCACCAGATACGGGCAAACCTGGCGCCACTGGAGGAAGAGGAGATCATCGCCCTGCACGCCCCCTATTTCACGCACATGGTTATCCGCGAGCTGTGTGATGAGTACGGGCAGGACACCATCTACCAGGGCGGTCTGCGCATCTACACATCCATCGACCTGAGGATCCAGCAGATGGCCGAGGAGGAGCTCGGGAAGCAGGTCAAGTCACTCCGGTCCAGTGGAGCCATCAAACGCAATGATGTCGGGCAGGGCGCGCTTGCCTGCGTGGAAGTGAACACGGGCGATGTGCTGGCGATGGTCGGCGGGGTCGGCGAATGGGAGAAGAACCAGTACAACCGGGCGCACCCGGGCCCGCCCCAATGGGGTCGGCAGCCGGGCTCGTCATTCAAGCCCTACGTGTGGGCGACGGCGCTCGAGCACGGGTACGGCCCGGAGTCGCAGTTCAGCGGCGGTCCGTTGACATGGGGCAGTGGGCGCGGGGCATGGCACCCGAAGAACTACTCCCCCAACCAGGGCGGCATGCACTCGCTGCGCCACGCACTCGCCCAGTCCGTGAACCTCGTATCGGTGCGGCTGGTGAAGAAGCTGGGCGTGCGGACGGTGCAGCGCTCCGCGGCCCGGATGATGGGTATTCCGGAGGTGCGGCTGCGGCCGGTTCCGGCCATCGCCCTGGGCACATCCGAGCTTTCGCCCCTCGAACAGGCGATCGGCTACTGCACGTTCGCGACCGGCGGGCTGAGAGTCAAGCCCCGCTTCGTCAGAAGGGTCGAGAACGTCTACGGTGACCTGGTCCTCGAGGTCCAGCCCGACAAGAAGCGCGTTATCAACAAGGCGACGGCGCTGAGCATGATCTCGATGATGCGCACCGTCGTGACGTCGGGGACGGGCACGCGCGCATCGGTGCCCGGCTACCCGGCATGCGGGAAGACCGGTACAACGCAGAGCGGACGGGACGCATGGTGGGTGGGCTACACACCCGACGTCTCCTGCGCCGTCTGGATCGGCAATGATGACTACAAGCCGATGCGTGGCACGAGTGGCGGCGGCTTCTGCGGACCGGTGTTCAAGAGGTTCATGGCGCGCGCTCTGGAGTACCGCGGCTACAACGGCAAGTACCCGGAGGGCAGCGGGGTCAAGGCGAGTCGGAGCGGCGAGGCGGGGCCGCGGGAGAAGGAAGAGGAAGAGAAGGAGGCCCAGGTGGTCACCATCTGCACGGAGACTGGCGGGCTGGCCACGCAGTACTGCCCGAGTACGGCGGAGAGGACAATCCCCCCCGGTGGCGCGATGCCGGGGCGCTGCAGCAGGCACCGGGCGCCGGCGAGGCCGGCCGACGGCGGCGCGGGAGATACGGGCCCGGGCGCCGGAGAGCCATCTGGTGGCACCGTCACGGTGACGGTGTGCGCGGAGTCCGGGCAGCCGGCGGGGCCGTACTGCCCGCAGACGGTCGAGCGCTCATATCCTGCGGGTTCGGCTCCGGGCGGCTCGTGCTCAGTGCACGGACCGCGCGGCGGCGGGGGCGGTCAGGAGCCCTCCGGCGGCGGCACCTCCACAGAGCCTCCGCCTGCGAGCCCCGCCACAGGGGATTGACCGCACTGCGTCCCCTATCCCCGGCGGACGGCGGGCCAAAGGCCAGTCGGTCGACGCTCGCCGCCGCCCTCGGGTAATGACCATGGAGACATCAATCGAGGGGTCTTCCCCGACAACACGGCTGATCTGGCTGGGAGCATTCTTCGGGCTGGTGCTCTTCAGCTTCATTGCGCGCCTGTGGGCACTGCAGGTGGCGGATTGGGGCGCCTACGCGGAGAGAGCGCAGAGAACCAGAATGACGACGGTGTACAAGGCCGCGCCGCGCGGGCTGGTATTCGACCGTAACGGCGAGGTTCTCATCGACAACCAGTACGTCTGGCACATTGAGCTGGTGCCCAACCAACTGCCGTCGGATCAGGAGCAACTCGAGAGGGAGATCGCCATCCTGGCCGGGATACTCGGCAACAGGTCGGCTGCCGAGTTGCGCGGGCACTTCGAGAAAACGCGCTCGCAGCGGCTGCAGACACAGGTCCTCCCCGGGAGCGAGGACATCCCGTTCGAGGTGGTCGCACACGTCGAGGAGCGCAAGCACGAACTGCCCGGCGTCCGCATCGGTGAGACTGCCAGGCGTGCGTATCCGAACGGGACACTCGCCGCACATGCGCTCGGCTACGCCCGCGCCATCAGCGCCGAGCAGTACGCCACCTACAAGTACTTCAGGTACCCCGAGGGGCCCACGAATCAGACATCGGCCAGGCCCGAGGGCATCGGTTTACAGCCCGTCTACCGTTCCGACTCGATCGTCGGGCAGGAGGGTGTCGAGCGTCTGTGCGAGCTGGATACGGACAGCGCGCCGGCCGTGCCGATCCTGCAAGGCAAGATGGGCCGGACGGTCTACGAGGTGGATGTCCACAACAACCCGACGCGGGTTATCTACGAGGAGGAGCCTGTTCCCGGGGCAAGTGTCTATCTGACACTCGATACCTCGGTGCAGAGAGTGTGCGAGGAGGCGCTGGCGCGCGCCGTGCAGACGACGACGGGCGTCGATGGCGCCGCTGTCTGCGTCGACCTCGCGACCGGAGGCGTCCTGGCGCTGGCAAGCTACCCACCCTATGACCCCGGGGGCTACGTGCGCGGCTGGACCGACCAGGAATACCAGGGCCTGATGAACAGCAAGCGCAAGCCGCTGTTCAACAAGGCGCTCGGTGGAGCCTACGCCCCGGCATCAACCTTCAAGATGGTTTCGGCGACGGCAGCCCTCGAGACCACCGACATCAGCCTGGAGAAGACCTACAACTGCACCGGCGTCGTCTACGCGGGCGACGACCGCAAGCCCTACCAGTGCTGGAAGCGGCCACACGAGGGGGGGCACGGCCCGATGAACTTCTACCAGGGCATCGCCCATTCATGCGATGTGTACTTCTACCAACTCGTGCTCAAGGAGGGCCTCTCCAGCACCGTCATCGGGGACTACGCGAAGCTGTTCGGCTTCGGCGAACTGACCGGACTTGGGCTCACCTCGGAACACCCGGGCCTGGTGCCAAGCCCGGAGTGGAAGGCGGAGAGAAAGGGCGAAGGATGGTGGACGGGCGACTCGCTGAATATGGTCATCGGTCAGGGCTTCCTCCAGGCGAACCCCCTGCAAGTGGCCATGGCGACGGGAGTCGTCGCGACCGACGGTGATCTGCTGCAGCCGCAGCTCGTGCGCAAGATTGCCTGGCCGGCTCATACCGGGCGCCCGGACCGGCTGATCCACAAACGGATGAGACGGCATCTGGAACTGAAGCCGGAGACACTTGAGCGCGTGCGCAGAGGGATGCGCCTGGCGGTCACCGCCTCCGACGGCACTGCCAAGCTCTTCCAGGGGTGCCCGTTCACCGTTGCGGCCAAGACGGGCTCCGCCGAGCACGACAAGCGTCTGAGGACCCATGCCTGGATCACGGCATTCGCGCCCTACGAGAAGCCGCGCTTCGTCGCCGTCGCGATCATCGCCGAGGGCGGCTACGGCAGCGAGACGGCAGGCCCCGTGGTCAAACAAGTGCTCGAGGCCGCAATGGCCGCTTCGAAGACAGGGCCCGAGACCTCCCCCAACCAATGATTGCTCCCAAAGGTCGTTGATAGATGCTCCTGACGCAGACCGACCGCAAACGCTACAGTGACTTCGTGGCTTCAGGCGACCACGCCGGCTTCCTCCAGATGTGGGAATGGGGTGAACTGAAGGCTCGGACGGGCTGGGAGCCATTGCGCCTGGCCGTCGAGCGCGACGGCAGGTTCGTTGGCGCGGCACAGGTACTCAAGCGTAGCGTTCCGGGTCTGGGCAAGTCGCTCTTCTACAGCCCCGGCGGACCGCTGCTACCGGCCGGCGCCGATCGCGACGTGTTCACCGAACTCGTTGCAGAACTCGATGCCCTGGCCGCGGCGCACGGGGCCATGGCACTGAAGGTTGATCCCGCGGTGCTCGCCGCCGACGACGGGTACCGCTGCATGCTCAGAGACACCGGCTTCCGGCCGGCGGAGATTGCCGAGGAGGGCTTCGGCGGCACGCAGCCGCGCTATGTGATGCAGGTCGACATCCGGCCCAGCGAGGAGGAACTGCTCGCTGGCTTCAAGCCCAAGTGGCGCTACAACATCGGGCTGGCGGAGCGCAAGGGTGTCCGGGTCCGCACGGCGGTGTCGCCGGAGGATGTCGACGCATTCTATGACGCCTTGACGGAGACCGCGGAGCGCGACGGCTTCAAGGTTCGAGCCCTGAGCTACTTCCGCGATATCTATGAGCTTTTCGTCGCTCCGGGGCACGCCGCGCTGTTCCTGGCCCATGTCGGGGATGAACTCGTCGCCGGGGCGATCACACTCGCATGCGGCCCCCGTGCGTGGTACGTCTACGGCGCGTCGGCCAACGCGCATCGAAACATGATGCCCAATCACCTGATGCAGTGGGAGATGATGCGCTGGGCAAAGGCGCGAGGGTGCGAGGTCTACGACATGCGCGGAGTCGCGCGCGCGGATGACACCGCCAACCCACTGCAGGGGCTCAACCGGTTCAAGGAAGGGTTCGGCGCGCAGTACGTTGAATACGTCGGAGAGTGGGACCGCGTCTACTCGCCGGGCTGGTACAGGCTCTTCCACGCAGCCGAACCGGCGGTCCGCAGGCTGCGGCTTCTGATAGCGGGGCTGAAGCGACGAGTCCGCTGGTAGTCAGCAGGCGGACTCTGCCCCGATAGGTTCCGGGAGGCTCCCGGTTTGGATACGAGCATATCACTCGCCGAGCAGTTCAGAGCCCTGTTGCTGAGCCTGGTGAACCTCCTGCGCGCCGTCGTTGACGAGTTGGCGACGCGCGCGGGAGAGTACGGAGCCAGGGCCGGCAGGAGCGCCGGGCTGTTCACTGCCGCGATGGCCTGCCTTGTGCTCGGCCTGGTGTATGTCTCGATCGGGCTGATCGTGTGGCTGTCGAGTATCCTCACCCCCGCCGGGGCCTACCTGATCGTCGGCGGAGTGCTGCTCGCAGGCGCGGCGGGGCTCTTGTATGCGGCGTTTGGGAAGCGGAAGGGGGGGGCTGGTAACAGTGCGGCAGACGACGCGCCGGAAGACCCCAACATTCACGGCTCAGACGCCTGAACAAGCGCTCGACGGTGTAGAAGAGAGCCTGCGGCGGGTTGAGAGCGGCCTCGTCGCACGCATCCGGGCACGCGCGTCGGAGATGGCGCTCAAGCCGACTGCAGTCGCCGCGGTTGTGGGGCTTGCGGGCATCGGTATCGGCCTCTGGTGTGTGCTTGCGCGGCGCCCCGAGCCGCGGGACAGCGGTCCGACTGAAGGGGCGTCTGCGGAGCACGTCTGCGCACGGGACTCGGCGACGTGCAGGGATGGACTGAAGCGCACGCTCACGGATCTGCTCGCGCCTGCGATAGCACACGCGCTCAAGGCCCTGCACGATGCCGGGCGGCGTGCGTCGACCGGCCGCGAACAAGCCATGCCGCGACCATCAGAATAGCACCCAGTGAGGGAACAGATGCAACAGATGATGCAGGATGTCATCCAGGCGGCGCTCGACAGGGGCGCCGACTTCGCCGACCTGCGTATCACAAGCGGCAGTGCCACGGCCGTCGCCGTCGAGGATGGACGCGCCGACAAGATATCCGCCGCACAGTCTCGCGGCGCCGGCCTTCGCGTACTCGTCGGCGGCGCATGGGGCTTCGCCCCCACCAATCGCCCCGACGCCGAGGAGTTGATGCGTTGCGTGGACGACGCCGTCGGGTTGGCGCGCGCCGCTTCATCGCACGTCACCGACGCCGGGATGGTGGCCGAGGTTGAGCCTGTAGTCGGGGAGACCGGCGCGCAGCCGCGCATCAGCCCCACCTCGATTCCGCTTGACGAACGTGTTGCCGCCGCAGTACAGCTCGAGGCGGCCGCACGTGCCGATCACCCCGGCCTCATCGCCAACACCATCGCTCACTACGCGGATGGCTCCGGTGAGACGTTCCTGGCCAACAGCTTCGGCACATTCCTGCACTACACCGCCACCGGCACTACCATCGGCGTGAGCGTTGTCGCCTCCGACGGGCAGACCCGCCAGCGGGCCTCCGAGCGGGTTGCCAACCGCGTGGGCTTTGAACTTGTCGAGGAGACCGACCTCGAACAGATGGGCCGGGAGGCCGCCGGCCGGGCCGTCTCGCTCCTGAGTGCGGAGCGTGCGCCGGCGGGCACATTCGATGTCATCATCGACCCGAAGATATGCGGCCTGCTTGTGCATGAGGCGTTCGGGCACAACTCGGAGGCCGATGCCGTGTGGGCAGGCAACTCGATCCTGGCCGACAAGATCGCCCTCAAGTGCGCCGACTATGTGGTGACGGAGGCCGGCTTCGGCGCCGACTGTGGGGCGGAGAAGTTCCTCAACATCAAGTGTCGCGTCGGCAACACGAAGCCCTCCGCGGTCGTCATCGTCGCGACCGTCAAGGCCATGAAACTGCACGGCGGCGCCTTCGAGTTCAAGCCCGGACGCAAGCCGCCGATGGAGCAGATCGCGAAGGAGAACGTCGCCGCCGCGCGCGCGGGTTGCGCGAACCTGGCCAAGCACATCGAGAACATGGGCAAGATGGGCCTGCCCGTGGTCGTAGCCATCAACATCTTCCCCACCGACACGCCGGCCGAGATCGCCGCAGTGAAGGAGGAAGCGCTCAAGGCGGGAGCCAGGGCCGCCGTCGAGACCTACGTCCACGGAAAGGGCGGCGCGGGTGGCGCGGAGCTGGCACAGGCGGTTGTCGACGTCTGCGACCAGGGCAACGACTTCCACTTCCTCTATCCGCTCGAGGCCTCCATCAAGGAGAAGATCGAGACCATCGCCACGGAGATCTACGGCGCCGACGGCGTCGAGTACTCGCCGCTCGCCGAGAGCAAGATCCGCCAGTTCACCAAACAGGGCTACGACAAGCTCCCGATCTGCATGGCGAAGACTCATCTGTCGCTTTCGCATGACCCGGACCTCAAGGGCCGGCCAACGGGCTTCACGGTGCCGGTTCGCGACGTCAAGCCATCGCTGGGCGCGGGCTTCCTCTATCCGCTGTGTGGCGAGATGCGCACAATGCCGGGCCTGCCGACGCGGCCGGCGGCGGTGGATGTCGACCTGGGCGAAGACGGCAATATCGTCGGCCTGTTCTGAGCACGGAGACGGCGGACGGCGTGTTGAACCGCGAAAGACGCGAAATAGCGCGAAAAGGGGAACGGCCAGGGCGACGGCGAACGGCGTGTTGAACCGCGAATGACGCGAATAGCGCGAATAGACGGCCAACGGCAGACAACCTCTGGTGGTTGCCGTTCATTCGCGTCATTCGCGTCATTCGCGGTTTCTCGTCGTTAGCCGTTGCCTTCCTTTCGCGCCTTTTCGCGTCATTCGCGGTTCTCCGCCTTTCCCCGTTCCCCGACGCTGGCGGAAGCGGCGGGCAGTTGGTACAATGGGGGCCCGCGCATACTCACACCGGAGGTGACGAGGGTGTCTGACTGCCTGTTCTGCAAGATCGTCAGCGGGGAGATACCGGCGAAGGTCGTCTACGAGGACGAGCACTGCCTCGGTTTCGATGACATCAACCCGCAGGCGCCGGTGCACGTGCTGGTGATTCCGAGGAAGCATGTCGTATCGTTGAGCGATGCCGATGCAGCGGATGCGGAGTTGCTGGGCAGGCTGTGCCTGGCATGCGCCGCGGTAGCGGCTCAGAAGGGCATCGCCGAGGACGGCTACCGGGTCGTCACCAACAAGGGCGAAAAGGCGGGCCAGTCTGTGTTCCACCTGCATCTGCACGTGCTGGGCGGACGCCGCATGGCCTGGCCGCCCGGGTAGGGGTGGCACGCCGGTGCGGCAACTGGCGAACCGCCCGTTCATCGTCACCACGTCCCGACGGCCTACCGATGCGCAGTGGGCGGATGCCGCGCACTGGGCCGAGCGGCTCGATGCACCCCTGGTCGCGCGCCGTGGGGGCATTGCCACGACATGCGAGTTCCACGGTGTCGTCGGCGCCGTTGTCGTTGGAGCCGACCGCGTCACATACCACGAGCCGGCCAACGACCTGCAGTACTTCTACCACCCCGGCATGGCGCGAGTGCGTATGCAGAGCATCCGCCGGGGCCGTGGCGACCCCATGGTCACCGCCATGCGTCTTCAGCCGGGAGACGGCGTCCTCGACTGCACGCTGGGCCGTGCCAGTGACGCGATCGTGGCCGCGCACGTCGTCGGCGATGCCGGACGCGTCGTCGGCCTCGAGGTCTCCCCGCTCATCGCGCAGCTGACGATCCACGGGCTGGCGACATACAATGACGACAGCCCCCGTGTCACGGCTGCCATGCGGAGGATCGAGGCGCACCAGACGGACTATCGACTGTACCTGAGCCGGGCGGATGGAGGCGCATTCGACGTAGTCTACTTCGACCCGATCTTCCACGCCGCCGTGGAGGGCTCCGAGCAGATGGTGGCCCTGCGGGAGCTGGGCGACAGCTCGGGGCTCGATTCCGAGGCGGTCACCGAGGCACGTCGCGTGGCGCGTCGGTGTGTGGTCATCAAGCAGCGCTACGGCACTCCGCTGTGGGAGCAGTTGGGCGTGGACACGGTCATCGGTAACCCCTCGACGCGGGTGCAGTATGGTGTCATCGAGGCGGACAGGGAGGCGTAGTCGATGAGGATCGGCGTGGTGTCTGATACGCATGGCGACTTCACGGCCTGGCGGCAAGCCTTCGAGGCGGTGCTCGCCGACTGTGACATGATCGTCCACTGCGGCGATGTCCTCTACCACGGGCCCAAGTTCGCTCCCGGCCCGGGCCATGGCCCGAAGCAACTCGCGGAGGACCTCAACGGGATCGACGTCCCGCTCTTGATCGTCAGGGGCAACGGCGACTCGGAAGTCGATACGCTCGTGATCGATGCCCCCATCCAGTCACCTTACGTCCTGGCTCAGATAGAGGGAAAGCGCTTCCTGGCCACACACGGCCACCTGCAGCCGCTCGATGACCTCCTGGCGCTGGCGCGCAGGTGGGGGGTGGACTACCTGCTCACCGGGCACACGCATGTGCCGAGCCTGCGGGTGGTCGATGGTGTCACGCACCTGAACCCGGGGACGACGACGTATCCCCTGGCCAGGGACGAGGCGCTGGCGGTGCCGACGTGCGCGTTCATCGAGGATCGGGAAGTCCGCATCGTGAATCTGGCGACGGGTGCGGAGTTGGAGCGTGCACTCTGATGGTGGGTACACCGCTCACCGCGGCATCTCGTAGATGATGATGTCGGTCTGCCGCGTTTCGCTGCGGGCCGTNNGCGGGCCGCATCGTGCAGGCGTCCCGCCGGCTTGAAGCCTGTCCCTTCGAGAGCCCGCACCTTATCTGCGTCAGCCTCCGCGCAACAGGCGATCAGCACCTCGGCCGACGATGCCTCGATCAGCGACGCGAGCAGGTCTCGTGCCTGCCCGGCGTAGTTGGGATGTACGAGGAACTCGACCTCCCGCACATGGGTCTGCCCCACCTGGCTGCCGGGCGCGGGGGCGGTGTAGGCGAGGCCGACGAGGCGCTCATCACCGGCAGTGAGGCACAGGGACGGCTCGGGGCGCTCCGCCAGTGCGAGGATGTCGAAGAACTGGCCTTCGAAGGGTGTGTTGTAGAAGACGCCCAGCCTGTAGTCCTTGCACGCGGACAGCGGGAGATTGTAGAGCACCTCGGCGCGGGCCAGGTCGCCTGCATGCAGGGGACGGATGCGGGTCGCGGCGCCCGGAGCGTAGTACTCGGCCTCGAAGACCTCGGCAGCGCCAGAGAAGACCAGCCGCATGATGGTGCCGCCACCCTCGACGTAGTTGTAGTGCTCAAAGCCGAGGGCCTCATAGATGAAGCGCGCGGGATTCGTGCGACCCGTCCCCAGGTACATGGCCGCGCCGCCGGCTTCTCTGAACTCCTCCACGGGCAGAGCGCACAGCACCGCGGCGATGCCCTTGCGGCGCTGCTGCTGGTGCGTCAGGATGCGCCCGTAGGTGGCCACATCCATCGTGTCCTTCGGGGCGCCGTACCAGGATGTGCCCACGATCTCGCCATCAAGCAGGCCGGCGAAGAAGACGTCATGGGAGACGTCGGCGTAGCGGCCCTCGAGGATCGCGGCGCAGTTGTGGTGCCAGGTCAGGTTGGTGTAGGCGGGTGTGCGGATGTACATCCACTCGACCAGCCGCGGCCCCCAGTCGGCATCGGGGGCCTCGATGCGGCAGACCTGCATCGTCTCGCCTGACTTGAGTGTGGCGTCGGGCAGTTGGTGGACCATGGGTAGCTCCGTGTGATCGCGATGGCGTTCTGGGCTCTACGGCGTGGGCCGACCTCACTCGCTGCGCCGACGTCTGGGCAGTCCCGCGCCTGCGGGATGCG
>DPJP01000284.1:0-3034 GCA_003542955.1 Armatimonadota bacterium | reverse complement strand
GCTGGCTGATCAGCCCCGGCAGCGTCATGTCCATCGCGGCATGGATGTCCACCGGCGGCGGAGTGCCGGTGACGATGGCCTCGACAAAGTCCATCACCTCGAAGTAGTCTCCCCCACCATGGCCGGCCTTGAGCGCCGCCTCCGGCGGGTTCTTCCAGATGTCGGGCATGAACTCGTCCTCGAGCTCCCAGAGTGTGTGCCACGTCGGCTCATCACCGTGGATGGCGCGTATCCAGACCTTCGGCTCGTCGTTGAACTTGGTGTCTGCCTCATAGACTCCGTCGGTGCCCTGGAGCGAGTAATAGGTCATGTTGTGGGGCCGGTCGGAGATCATGTCGACGCGGATCTTGACCAGGCCGCCGCCGCTCATCCGGCACAGCATCAGGCAGCCGTCTTCAGCCTCGTACTCCTCGCCGCGCGGGTCCTTGTAGTGATGGCCGGTGCCCGTGCACATCAGCGACACCACGCGCTCTTTCATCCATTGCAGCACCGGGCCGAGGCTGTGGGTGGGATAGGTGATGCCGTTGATGCCGGTCTGCCACTTCCGGCGCCACTTCGTCACCTCATTAAGGCCCTTGAGTTCGTGCAGGTACTCACCCTCGGCGAAGTACATCTGGCCGAACAAGCCTGCCTCCGTCAGCGCCCGCACCAGCACGTTGGGCTTCATGTAGGTGTAGTTCTCGGCCATCATGTAGGTGGCTGAGCTTGCCTCCGCCGCCGCCACGAGCTGCCTGCATTCCTCGATGCTGACGGCCGCGGGCACCTCCGACAGCACGTGAATGCCGCGTTCGAGCGCGGCGATCGACTGGGACGCATGCAGCGGCATCGGGGTACCGATGACCACGGCATTGACGCCCGAGCGCTCGAGCA
Source organism: Armatimonadota bacterium (assembly GCA_003542955.1). Classification (GTDB taxonomy): domain Bacteria; phylum Armatimonadota; class Zipacnadia; order Zipacnadales; family UBA11051; genus UBA11051. The sequence continues at coordinate 2,164 of DPJP01000284.1, read as the reverse complement.
TCCGCTCGTATTCGGTATACAACTCGGTGACGCCCATCAACTCGCCGCGGTCTCTGAGGCCCTCCTCATTGAGGTCGCACAGCGCGTGCAGCGTTGTGTCGGGGTGGAGGTTGAAGGTGTTGAGGAATGACCCGCCGCGGCCCGCGCACCCGACCACGCCGATCCTGATCTGCTCAGCCATTGTGTCTCAGCTCCGGATGTAGGTTCATGAGGTTGTGTTGGAGGCCGTTTGGGCTCGCCGTGCGTGTCTCACCCCCGCCCCTCTGCTCCGAAAATGAGNNTCTCCGTGGCCGGAGAGGGGAGAACGGCGGACGGCTCCCGACCCTACCGCAGAGCGCCGGACGCGGACACAGAACACCATTTTCGTGGTTTCTGGGTGTCGGGAAACCGTCATGTCGACTCCCTGCTTCCGGGCTGTTCCATCTCACACGACGAGACGGAACAGCCCGGCGGGAGAGGGGTGAACGGCAAACGACACTCCCACGCAGGCAACAGCGGTGCGATGTTGGTCTCCTGCGTCCTCACGGTTTTTGGGTGTCGGCGGAACCGCCATGTCGGCTGCTCCATGACTGGACCCTACTGCTCGGCCGCGTAGCTTTCGCGCAGCTCGTCGAGATTGCCAAAGACCTTCGCGAAGCAGGCGATGATGCCATCGACGGCCTCGTCGGTGTAGTTCTCGTTGACTGCGACGCTCAGCAGGTCATCGAGGATCGCCTCGGTCCGCGGCGTCTCGCCCTGCTCGTAGCGGACCTCACGCCCGGCGGGCTGGAGGTTGAACGGGAAATCCGAATTGCCGTAGATGCGCTTGTTCTTCAGCAGGTCGTACATGAAGATCGGCCTGCCGATGTAGTGCGCACTTACCGGAGCCCCTTCGCGGGCCAGCGCGCGTGCGAGGAAGGTCGTGCTGACACCGATGATATCCTGGTCCACGAGCAGACCGAGGAACCAGTAGGTGTGCCTGCCGCCCTCGGTGATCGACGGCGCCTGGATGCCGGGGTAGTCGGCGACGGCGGCGCAGATGCGGTCGCCGATCTCCGCGCGGCGTGTCGTCACCCAGTCGACCTTGTCGATCTGGGCGTGGACAACGGCCGCCTGCAGTTCGGTCATCCGGTAGTTCATCCCGAACATGACGTAGTCGCGGTCGGCGCTGCCGTAGTTGGGCCAGCCCTTGTTGGCGAACAGCGGGAGGCGGTCGCCGAGGTCGTCGTCGTTGGTCACCGTCAACCCGCCGTCACCGCAGGTGATGTGCTTGCTCTGCTGCAGCGAGAAGGTGCCCAGGTGGCCGATGGTGCCGACATGCCGGCCCTTGTAGAGCGTCCCGTACGCCTGCGAGCAGTCCTCGATCACGTAGAGGTTGTGCTTCTCGGCGAGCGCCATGATCGGGTCCATGTCGGTGGCGTTGCCGGCCAGGTGAACGGGGATGATCGCCTTCGTGCGTTCCGTGATGCGCCGCTCGACATCCGTCGCATCCAGCCCCATGTTGTCGCGACGCAGGTCGGCGAAGACGGGAATGGCGTTCTGCGCGAGGATCGGGATGACTGTGCCCATGTCGGTGATCGAGCCGGTGATAATCTCATCGCCGGGGTCGGGGTTGACGGCGCCGACGGCGACGTGGATGGCGGCGGTGCCGGAGGTCGATGATGCGCAGTACTTCATGCCCAGGTGCTCGGCGAACTTCCTCTCAACGGCGGGCACGAACTTGCCACCGGAGCGGTTGAGCATGCCCGACTCGACAACCTCCTGCAGGTTGGCAAGCTCCTCCTTGCCGATGGTGCGCCCGGCCGCGCTGCCGACGCCGGGGTACTTGGTCTGCGTCACGGGGTCTCCCCCATTGATTGCCAGAATGCCCATGCTGCTTCCTCCAGTGTTTGCTGAGACTGCGCGGTCCCCCGCGCCGTGATTGGTGAGTGTTCCCCGCGCGTGTGGCGAACCCTCCTCGGGGGTGTGAGGGCCTGTGCGCTAACACAGGAGATGCGGGATCGGCGCGGTGCATGCGACCGGGGCCGGATGGGACCCGTCACCGTTCCGACCCGCATACGACCGCGGGCCGGGGCGGTGACACCCATTTGGCCCCTCCTTTCGCGTGGCGGCGCGGAAGGGCGTGGATCACTGGTGGCGGCGCCTCCCTCTCTCCGCCGGCGACGTGCGGCCCCTCCTATGAGTT
>DPJP01000365.1:42533-42769 GCA_003542955.1 Armatimonadota bacterium | reverse complement strand
GCTGTACTCCGATGTCGACATGTAGTCCGGGTAGCGCTCGCGAATGGCCTCGATGTAGTCGGTGTCCTTCTGCAGGCCGATGCCCCCCGCAAAGGGCGCGGTGTGGGTGTGCGTGGCGCTGACAACCAGATTGGCCGGATCAAGCTCCGGCAGCCGCTCGGCCAGCATTGTGCGCGCCTCGGCAAGCATCTCCGGGTCCACCCCGCACGCGTCGACGGAAACCAGCACGGCGTAGC
>DPJP01000365.1:14109-42482 GCA_003542955.1 Armatimonadota bacterium | reverse complement strand
GTTGAACTGCCCGCGCAGAGATACCGGCCTGTCCGGTGTGATGTCCCGCTGCGCCCAACCGATCCTGATCGTGTTGCTCATAGTGCATTTGCCTCAATTCTGAATGGCTGTCGATGTCCCGTACAGGATATCCGGGCGAGACGCCGGGGGCTCTATGCTCGGTCCAGGATGCGCCGCAGGTTGTCGAAGCCCTTCCTGTTCGCGTAGCGGGCCTCATCGGGCCCCTCGTACTCGAGTGAGAGATAGCCGTCGTAGCCGACGTCGATGAGCGACTTGATTGCCTGGGGGATGCCTATATCACCGTCACCGGCGATGGTGGCCTNNACGACCGCGATCTCGCCAGTTGTCCATCGCCTCGGGCGCCGAAGTCCGAATCAGGTGGTCCTTGATATGCGCCATCCCGGCAACCGGGGCGCACAGGGCGATAGCATTGAGGGTGTTCTCGAACTCCACCGGGTAGAAGTTGCCGGTGTCGACCAGGAGCTTGAAGTTGTCGCGGGCGACCTCCTGCTGGATGCGGAAGACACGCTTGCCGCCCTGTACATGGACGCCGTGGTTCTCGATCATCGTGGTGATGCCGTACTGCGTGGCATAGTCGGCAATCTCCCTGCACGCGTTGACCAACAGCGGCAGGTCCTGCTCGAACTGCTCGTCGGTAGCCTGCTCGGACGGTCGTGAGGCGACATCATGCCGCACCAGCTTCGTCCCCATGCGGGCGGCGTTGTCGACCTCGCTGCATACTCGCTGCAACTCCGCGGCGTACTCGGCTTCGGTGCGGTCGATGAAGCCGGCGCCGAAGGTGTAGCATGAGACCTCCAGCCCGACTGCCTCCGCTTTCCGAGCGATCGCCTCCGACACATCCGGAGTAACGGCGAAATCGAGCGTGGTCAAGGGCACGATCTCGATGTGGTCGGCGTCGTTCTCGGCCAGCCAGTCGAACACGCCCCAGACGTCCATTGTGCCTTCCCTGATTGCCTTCGACAGGCTGTATGTGCTTGCCCCGATCTTCATCCGGCATCTCCCCATCTGATGATACTCGCCGCGGCGATGTGTGCTCTGCCGCCATTTCCGCAACGGCCCCGTGACGGCCTCCCGCGCCGGTGCAGAACGCACGCGATCACGCACCGGTGATCCCGCCCGTGATCGGGATCAGCCCGAACTCTTCAATGACCTGGCCGATTGTCAGATCAGGTGAGACCACCTCTATCGAGTACCGGCAGTTGTGCTGGTCGAAGGTGAGCTTCACGGCGGAACCATACTGCCGCAGAATCGCCTCGATACTCTCCTGGTTGCGGCCGGGACCGAAGGAGAAAGCCGCGGAATCGAGGTTGACGTCGGCGACATAGACGGGGACGCCGAAGCCGAAACGCAGCGTCTCATGCCGGTAGCCCCCGGCGACGACATCGTGGCCGAGGATATCGATGATGCGGCTCCATGCCGGGTAGGCCAACACGAGCGGACATGCCAGCGAGGCGCAGTGGAAGTTGAGCTTGTCCCCGCCGGGCGTGAGCGACGGGCACAGGAACAGCCGCGCTCCCTGCCTGTGCTGCTCGGCGAACACATGCGGGAACTCGATGTCGTAGCAAATAGCCCCACCAACCATGATGCCATCCCACTCGATGGGCGCATTCTGCTCTGCCGGCAGCACGCCCTCATCCATCTCTCCGCCGGTGGGATGGGTCTTCACGTAGCGCCCGAGCGCTTCCCCTCCCGCGGAGACGAGGTGGAAGCAGTTGACGCAGCCGCCGCCCTCTCGCTCGTAGATGGGCACGGTGACGGCAATGCGCTCCTCACGTGCGCAGTCGAGGAGCGTGCGGCACTCCGTCTGCCAGTCCTCACATGCCACCTCGAGCGCATTGAGGGCCAGCGTGTTGCCGGGGCCGTCGCCACGCCAGAGGTTCAGCGCCTCCGGCAGCACAGCCAGTTCCGCCCCCATCCGCGCGGCCAGCGACACCCAGCGGCACGCCTCATCAAGTCTGTGCTCGAAGCTGTCGAAGTCTCGGCTCGACAGGGCGATTGCGGCGATCCGTCGTGTGTTCATGGCAGGCTCCTGTGGTGTGTCGGCGGTCCGGCAGCAGCGCGAACGCGATGTATGGCTCCCAATTCAGGCATGCGTCAGACACGGCAGGGCCGACGGGGCGCCTGGCATCCGGTGGTGTTCGTCGCCAGCCCAGGCCGGCCTCCTGCGGTCACGCGGGCGAGACGTGCAGGCGCTCCGTCTCCGCACGCATGCCGTCGACGTCGTCAAGAGACTCCCGGGTACCGGCCATGCGACCTACTCCAGCAGCCGCAGTAGAGCCTGAACCAGTCCCAACGCGTCCGCTTCAAGGTCTGCATCCTCGTGCCCGTAACGGAACAGGGATATCCGCCTGGGCCCGAGGCAGTCGGCATCGGCGAAGTTGCGGGCCAGCCATTGAATGGCTTCGCGCGCGTCAGGGTCATCCAGCAGCGGGATGATCGCCGCGGCAATATCAGACAGTCCCGTGCCGTAGTACTTCAGCAGGTAGTACAGGTCATAGGCGTCCTTGAACTTCTCACGCCCCTGCATCGCGCGGGACTTCAGCGTGACGAAAGCGCCCGGCCCACAGATCCAGACGTCACGAATAGCCCTCATCCCGTGCAGCGTATAGCCATCCAGCGTCACCTTGCGCCGGTCTCGCCAGGCCAGCTGCAGGCCCCTGGTCGCAACCGCCCCGAAGTCATCGTCGAACTTGGCGACACGCTGTAGCCTCGTGAGTGCCTCCTCGGCAATCAGGAAGTCCACGGTGACCTTGGGGGTGTCGGGAGGCGTACGCCAACGGTAGAACGTGGTATTGCCCTTCTCGTTGACATCCACCGCAAACCCCGCGGCGCGCAGTTGCTCGGCGATCGTGGCGTAGAGGTCGTCAGCCAGTACAGCCACGCTGAGCCCCAGGTCCAGATCCATGGTGCCCCGGTGTGGCTCGAAGCCCACTTCAGCCCTGTCCGGGACAAGCAGGGAAGGCACCAGACCGCCAACGATGGTCAGTTCGTCAATCAGCGCACCAAGAACCGTCGCGAGATGGAGGCATGTCTGCCGTACGCGCTCGTGATCATCGGGTGAGTAGTCGTCGAAGGCTCTGTTGCGGTCATCCGCCATCTTTACTGCCCCATCTGAGGTGCGTCCGTCTCAGCTCTTCGGCCGCCTCGTCGGATCGTTCAGGCTGAGCCTTCAGGTCCAGGTAGGTCTGCACGGCGCTGACGTGGCGAATGCCGTCGGTGGCGTTGGCCCCGTGGTAGACGCCTTCATCGCGAGGCAGCACCAGCCACACGTTCGCGCCACTGGCTTCTTCGCGAAACATGAGATCATCCAGCACTTCGCGTGGCGGCCACTGTGATACGTAGACCGTCACCAGGCGGAAGGACGCGAACGGCTCCAATAACCATGCGGAGGGCAGGCCAGTTGCCGCATATTCCACGCCTGCCTGGTCCAGGCCGGCCGCCAACCGCTTGATTAACTCAGTGCCCGAACGGGCCGGGATGTGTCCCCGGTGGATGTCATGGATCGAGAAGTTGTAGCTATCCCGCCAAGCATCAAGCAGCAGGTCGGGGTTCTGGGCCTTGAGCAGAATGCGCCCGTCATCCGGCCTTCGCTCGATGAAGCCCGCTTCCTCGTACCGCGGAAGCAGGCGACTGACACTGCCGGGCGCCAGGCCGACCTCCGCAGCCAGTTCAGCCTGCCTGAACCAACGATCCGGCCACAGCAGGACGGCTCGGGCAATCCTGGAACTGACAGGAGCGAACAGGTTGGGAGAGCGGCCGCGGGACTTGTAGCGGTTGGGCTTCCCCTCGACGCGGACGTGGAGCCCGGGGGCCGTGATGAAGGCATTGCCGGAGAGATCGAGCCAGGACACGCCCTGCTCCTGACAGAGCCTCTTGCCTACGTCGCCCATGAAGGGGACTACCAGCAATGGCACCAAGTCAGGAGAGCGAACCCCGAGTTGCCGCAACAGCCGCAGACCATTGCCTACCTGATCGGCTCGGGCGCCAGGCTTGTACTGGATGACGAAGCGATAGGACCCCGCGCTGATCATCGAAGTGGGCCTCGTGCGTCCCGAGGCCCCCACAGGGACCGTCTCCTGAGTCAGCTCACGAGCCGATGCCCCAAGCAGCCTCTGGAGCAGTTCAGCCACTAAGCGAATGGCCATCCTCTCATCCATAGTGCTAATATAGCATGGTTTTCCGCATACCGCAACTATCATATTTTATGCAACACAGGCGTTGAAACGAAGCATCATGCCGGCGGTACCACAACCAGTGAGCAGCCCGATCTCAACTCCGGGGTGGTATGGCCCGGCGGCCTGCGCCTGCCCGTCGCCTATGGCACGGCGCATCGCTCCCCAGGATGCAACGCGCGCCACGCGAGCAGGGCGGTGCCCGCACTCCCCCGCCGCGTGATCGCTAACGCACTATGCTCGCTCGGGTCGGAATGCGGAAGGTGTTGCTGCCCTCGATGACCCGCCGTGGGAAGAAAGCCTCGCTTGTCGTGTTACCCTCCATGCGCAGGCCGTGATCGTTGGTCAGGATGATGACGGTTTTGCCATCCGCCTGCTCAACACGGTCTATCTCGTATCCGTGGTGGAAGCCGTTCCCATGCGTCACGATTATCCATGTGCCACGGAGCGCTTCGCCGACAGGCAGCTCGGCATTGGTGATGAATGCATCGTTCTCGGCTCCATCCGCGATGCGCGGGGCCGCCTCAATCGTGCCGGTGTAGGCAGCGACCCCGACAGCAAGCGAGTGTCCGGCGGCGCTCAACTCCCGCCCATCGAAGAGCCACATGCCTGTGACTGCCCCGACGCTGCGGCGCACGATGCCGAGGCGTCCGGCGATAGTCACATCGCCTGCGGTCCGTTCCGGATAGGGCTCTTCATCCGTCGTCACGATGATGGTATCAGTCGTCGTCCCACAGGTGACCTCGAGGGCAACGCAGCCATCGCCCGCCGGTGAGACGTCAAGGTGGCGGACGCTATCGATGAAGGGCCGTCCGTCGAGGGGCTCCTCGACGGCGGCGAAGAGCGTGCTCAAGGGCGCCTCCCCGGTGCGCCTGGCCGCCAGGTGCGGCATCCAGTATTCGAGCGTCTTGCGGTTGTCGCCTGCCGTGCCCGTCCCGGCGCGGCGGATCGAGGGCGTCTCGCCGAGGTAGACATCCGTCGGCGCCGTGCCGAGCAGGTGGACGCGGACACCGCGCTCGGGATCGTCTTCATACCTGAAGGTGACCTCGAAGCTCCCATCGGTCGCCGCGTGCGTCAGGTTGCGCCACAGCTTATAGGTCTCAGGCGGCTGCTCGCCCGCGAATGCAGCGGCATTCTCATCGGTCTGGAGACTGCATTCCGCGGACATGTCGTCATCGGCGCTGCCATGCAGCAGCCAATCGTGCATCGAGCCTCCACGGGTGCGGGAGATGTCCAGGACGTAGGCATTCTCCTCTGTGACGGGGATGAGCGCGAGCAGCCTGCGGTACGTGTCGAGGCCCTCGATGTTGGAGTATGCCCGCGCGCCGTCGGCCTCGACGACATTGATGCCGTCTTCTGAAGGGAAGTAGGCCACCAGGTCGCCGTCAGACGGTCTTCCCTGCTGCTCCTGGCGGTCGACCGCCACGAGATTGTGGGCGATGGTCGCGACGTTCCACCAGCGCATCTCAGTCCAGGTGTAGCCGAGGTCCGAGAGTATCTCGCGCTCCCTGGCCCACAGTGACATCGAGAGTGNNCCGTACGCGCCGGAGAAGTGCAGATGCGCCTGCATCTGTGCCGGCCCCGTCCCCCATCCCAGCGCGGCATGGCCATAGCCGGGCAGAATAGTGGAGACGGTGCGGGTGCGCGGCGCGCTCCGNNTCATTGCCCCAGGTGTCATGCACCGGCGGCGAGCAGCCGTTGGGGAAGTCGATGCCCTTGTAGGCATCCTGGACCTTCACCCAGAACGGAATATCTCGGTCGGCGTCGAGGTCGTCAAACCGCGTGCCGTCGATCTCGTCGATGTAACCCGGCGGGTCGGAGTAGCCTTTCACCATCGAGAAGGCATAGCGCAGGCCCCCGAGCGTCATGTAGTGGTAGCTGGGCGACTCCGGCCATGTGCCGTCGAAGAAGAAGCCCTCGTCGAGGTTCTGCATGATCCACCCGAAGGCCCGGTGGACCATGCTCGGGTCGCCGATGACGCGCCCGAGCATTGCCGCGGTAGTCACCTGGTAGCCGACGACGTTTGAGACGTGGTAGCCGCTCAATTCGACGGCCCTGAAGCTCGGGCGGAACAGGTCTGTCTCCAGCCGCTCGCGGATGTCATAGCCGAACTCGCGGGAGAGCACCTCGAACTGGTCGCTGTCGTAGACCAGGTCGTATGCGAGCAGCAGACTCCGTGGAATCTCGTTGTGGAAGCTGCTCCAGCGGCCGGCATCCCAGGTGTACGGCGGCTCCTGCTTCTCGGCAAAGCGCACGTTCCGCGGGTGCTCGCTGTGCACCACAGGATAGTGCGGATACAGGCGGGCGGCCTTGTCGAGCACCAGCACCACCCTCCGCGCATACTCGGGCTTGCCGGTCGCTTGGTAGGCCTGCGCCAGCGCAACACACTGCTGCTCCAGCCACCCGCGCCGGTACGATGCCAGGTGGCCGCTGAGGTAGTGCTTCGCGCCGTTTTCCTCGTTGAGGTAGTAGGGGAACTCAACCGTCTCACCGAGGGCGTTCTGCCCGCTGAGCACATGCTTCTCGGGGTATCGGTCATCCGGCAGGTTGAGCACCAGTCCGCAGTAGCGGCAGGTGANNGGGTGTTGGGTGCATCGATTGACCAGGTCAGCACGTTGAGCCCCTGCGACCCGCCATAGCAGTTCGGGCACTCGCAGTAGGGGATACGGTTCTTCTCAGGCAGAAAGCCGAGCATCTCCTCCTCACTCATAGCCATGACGCGCTCGACGGCCGCCTCATAGTCTGCGGCCCTGGCGCGGTCCACACTCGTATAGATGGGGTGCTGCTCACAGCGCGCACTCTGCGCAAGCACTGACAACACAACCGACAGAGCCAGAGCCGTCAGCGGTGGTAGAAGTCTCAATGCCATGGAACCGCCATCAATGTGCATCGTGTGTCACCTGCCGCGCGGACGTTATCGCTACTCGGATACGACGGCACGAACCGATGGACCGGATGGTTGGCTACCGGTGGCGCCGCATGCGGATCAGTGTGAGTGCATCCAGTACTCGCGGTCTTGCAGGGGGAGCGCGACACGCGCCCCGCTCTGCCGATCCGACTGTATGATGCCGAAGGCGATCTCCAGTGTCTTCACGGCCCGGCGGATGCCCTGCCGTGTCTGGCCGTCTGTGTCGAGGGCCGTTACGAGGTCCTCGATGAGCCGCACTGTCGGGCTTGTGCGCTGGAACGCGGGGAACGGCGTCGGCACGTACTCCACATAGCCTCGGCCCTCGACGGCCGTCTGCCTCTTGCGCAACGCGAAATCGACCCCGTTGTTCATGATCTGCACGGCGCCCTCGGAGCCGATGGCCGCGAACTCACACCACATGCCGGTGCTGAGCAGGTGGCACATGACGCCGTTGTCGAACCGCACCTGCCCGATACCCGACAGGTCCGCATCCCAGCGCTCGGGCTCCGGGTCGAACCCGGCGGTGGTCACGGTGCCCTGGGCCCACTCAAGCTCAGGGTCGCCGGCCAGGTACAGCATCAGGTCGAAGAAGTGGCTGGCAGAGTGCAGCATGCCCCCCACGCTGTAGGTCACGACCGCCTGCAACTGGCCCAGGTCCCCCCGGTCAACCATGTCGCGCAGCGTCTCCATGCCGACGGCCCAGCGCCGCAATGTGCCGGTGTTGAACTTGATGTTGCGGCTCTCGACGGCCGCGGTCATCCGGTCGGCGTCCGCCAGCGAGCAACAGAGCGCCTTCTCGCAGTAGATGGCCCGTGCTCCGTGTTCGGCGGCGAAGAGCACCGCCTCGCAGTGGTGTGTGGCCGGGGTGGTGATGCTGACGATGTCGGGACGCTCGCGCTCGATCATCTCGCGGTAGTCCTCATACGCACGGGCGACGCCATAGCGCTGCTGCAGGCTCTGCGCCTTCTCGAGGTTCTGGTCGGCAAATGCCACCAACTCGACATCCGGCACCGCCGCATAGCCCGCGGCGTGCGAGTACGGCAATACGCACGCATCGTATTCGAGCACCTCATCGTCAATCGTCCCGGCCATGCGACCCGCGCCCACGATAACCGCCCTGTACTTTGTCACTGGTTGGCACCTCCATATCGCGCCTGCTGAGTGCATCAGTGCGGTGCCGGGCTGCCTGTTGTCTCGCCGCCGTGAGGGGTCGACAGGGCCGCCCTGGCCGATCGTTCACGCTTTCAGTAACGGCCCTCGAGCTTCATCACCTCGAGCATCGGGCGCGGCTCGTCGATCGGCAGAGCCACTTTCGCGTGCCCGCGGCGCTCAGACTCATAGAAACCCATGATGACCTCGACCGCCGCCCGCCCGTCCTCGCCCGTACACCGGGGCTCTTCGCCAGTCTCGACGCACCTGATGAGGTCTCTGGCTGCATTCAGAATCGGCGTACCCTCCCAGACAAGCTCGGGAAGGGTGTCCTCAGTGAGTGTCGACCACCAGTCTTCCCTCCCGTCGCGGACCGGAACCGCCTTCTCGGCCGACTGCCCGGCGCCGAGACGCACCAGGCCACGCTCGAAGTGCAGCTCGAGCCTGAAGTGTGCATGCTCCGTCAACTCGTCCACAACAGCGACTCCCTGGACGCCGGAGGCGAACTGGAGGATCCCGAGCGCGGTGTCCTCGGCGCGGATGTCATGGCGGTACCGTCGCTCTGCAGTGCCGAGGACCCACTGCACATCTCCGGCGAAGAAGCGCATGATGTCGTACATGTGCACGGCGTCATGCAGCATCGGGCCCTCGTGATCGGCCTCCCAGTCCGGCAGCGGCTTGCAGCCCTGGCAGTAGCCCACGAGATGCAGCAGGCGTCCCCAGCGACCGGCTGCCGCATCGCGCCGGACGGCCTCGAAGAGCCCCGACCAGCGGCGCGAGCAGTTCACCAGGAGGGCGCAGCCGTTGTGGCGGCAGGCCGCGATCATCTCGTCGCATTCGCCGAGCGAGAGCGCCATCGGCTTCTCACAGAAGATGCCCTTCACCCCGGCCTCCGCGGCTGCGACAACCTGGTCACGATGCAGCCCCGGAGGCGTGGCGATAGCGACGATGTCCAGGCCCTCGTTGGCGAGCATCTGCCCGACATCGTGATAGAGCGCGTTGACGCCCCACCGCGTGCCAAAACGCTCCAGCCGCCCCCGCCCCCGGTTGCACCCGGCGACGAGCGTACAATCAGGCAACGCGCTGAAGGCTCCGGCAATGCTGACCGGATGCTCGGCGGCGCCATCTTCGAACTCACTGCCAATGCGACCGGTCCCGACAAGGCCAACGCGATACTCAGACATAGCACATCTCCCTGGGGCGCAGAGGCCCCGCGCGGCGGGCTGAGCAGAGCAATCGTGGGGATGGTTCCACGAACCCGACCGCGCGCCCTGCCTTGAGGCGGGCTGGGGCAGCAGGAGAGTCTCAGGCGTACAGGCCCCGGAGCACTCGCACATGCGACCCGCTACGCTGCCCGTCCGCGGAGGGGCCCGGCCGGGCGCTCACTGAAGCTCTTTCAGCGCCGCGACCACCTGAAGCTTCAGCGCGTGTGCATTGTACCCATCGGGCGGAGTCCGCTGATTGAGTGCAACCGGGCCTGTCATCCGCTCCAGCAACGCCCGCGCTGCCGCCGTCGCCGCCGCGTTGCGGCCCGTCGCCGCATTCGCATCGGTGGCGTTCCGAAGCGTCTGGTAGAGGTAGAAGTCTTCCGCGCCCTCTCGACACCGCTCGAAGTGGATCGTCGGGTAGAGACCCTCCCGTCCATAGCAGACCATAGCCGTGTCGGGCTCGCGGCCGTCGAGGTCGAAGAACTGGTAGCCGTGGAGGATGTTGAAGTGCCACTGCCAGCGGGCGCGCACTCCGCGGCAGTACTCACTCCATTGGTAGAGGCCGAAGGAGTGGCGCGTGCGCCCCTGGTTGTAGATGTGGACCTGTTTGCCCAGGCGCGCAGCCTCATCAATGACTGTCTGGTCGTGGTTGTTGAGTGAACTGATGTCCAGCGCCTCGAAGAAGCGCTGGTGCCACAGCAGCAGGTCGCTCTCGTCGGTGGGGCGCTCGCGGAAGTGCACGCTGTACGAGCCGCTCGTGCGCACGGTTCGGGGGAAGCGCTCGCTCACGCGCGCCATCATCTGCATGAACTCGAGCTCGCGCCGCGCGATATCAGCGACACGCGTCTCGTCGCACATCCCGTAGAGGATCGTGGGCCAATCGTTGGCCCTCGCGTGCTCATCGACGGCCCCCCAAGCGCGCATCAGGGCGGTCTGGTAGTCCAGGCCGCTCTCCTGCTCGACTTTCTCCCCCACATCGCCCTTCTGGTAGCCCTGATGCAGGCCTGCAAAGCGAAGGCCGCCGTAGCCGAGGATGGGCCGGTCGAAGCCGTGTGCACGGCAGAGGGCGAAGAAGTCGTCGACGCCGCCGAAATCCACCCGCGGCCGGCCGTTGTCCCAGCCGGTCAGCCGCCAACTCGGCCCGCCGCACAGGGCGTTCATGCCGTGTTCCCGCAGTGCGTCCAGACTCTGCTCGAGGGTCTCGGCCGCGGCATCGCCCGGCAGCAGTCGCTCCGGCGGCAGCAGCCCGAAGAAGCCCATCAGGAAGTCCGTCTCCCGGCCCAGCAGCACATCGTGCACGGTGAGGGTGATGGGCACGGTGAGAAGCTCTGCCCCATCCGGCCCGACCAGCCGCAGTGTCCCCTGATGTTCGCCGGGCATGGCGTTCTCGCCGACGCTGAAGGTCACCACGAACTCGCGCGTCACATCCGCCGGCATGTCGATTGACGCGACGGGTCGGAGCGTATGCGGGCTTACGTGATAGGCGATGGTGCCGAAGCCGCGACTGGTGTTGTACCAGACGGCGCGCGCGTCGGCAGAGATACCCTCCGCGGCGGGCGCCTCGAGCACAACCGTGCACTCGCCGAGGTCGCGAAGCGGACGGACTGCCAGGCATACCGGCTCGTACTCCCCGCGAACGGCATCCGCGGACAGACGGAGCGCGTCGGGCGCCGGTGGCCTCGTGGGCGTTACATGCGGCGCGATGTCCTCATCCAGCGACACCGGCCAGGCGACCAGTCCGCGCTCGGACCAGCCCGCGGGGGCATCGAAAGCCTGCGGCTCCGGGTCGAGGCACACGGCCTGGGCGCGGAACTCGTCCGCGAGTGCGCTCAGCTGGCCCTCCAGCCACGCGGCGGCCTGCGCGTCGTCGGCACGGTGCAGCGAAAGAGCCGAGACCTTGCTGCCCCAGGGCACATCGGCCTCGAAGTGCAGCGTCAGTCCCGCATCGCCGGCCGTGGTCTCGAAGCGCACGGGCCTCGCCAACTCGGCGGCCATGTACGTGTCCCAGAGGTCAACGCCAATCGGCTCGGTGTCCTCAAAGCGGTACAGAGGGGTCGAGGCGCCGTCGGGACGCTGCTCATCGTAGACGACCTGCCCGTCCACGGAGATGCTCCGGCGGGTGTGGAGGGCCTGCTCGCCGCCCCAGTAGCCGCTGTTCTCGTAGATGACCAGCACTGAGTACCGTCCGCGGGGGACATCCACATGGAAGTTGTACCCGCCGGCCTGGCAGAAATCGCGGGTGAGCATCGGGCCGAAGGTCGTGTCGCGCGCGGCGCCATCCCACGGCTTGCCGCCGGTCGGCCCCCACCCGTAGCCGAGCTCGGGGGCGTAGCCTGTCGCATTTGAGACCTCGCGCCATCCGAGCATCACCGCCTGGCTGGGTGGACCGAAGTCGAAGGCCCACACATCGTCGGGGCGGTCGACCTTCACAAAGCGGATGTTGTCGACGATGATGCGGCCGCTCTCACCCTTCGAGCCGAAGTTGAGGTCCAGCCGGATGATCTGGTCGATGTCGATATCGCGCTTGATGTCGTTGTTGCGGCTGCCTGCCTCGCCCCGGTACAGACCGCGGACGGGGATCACCCAGCGGCCCTGGCCGGGCGCGAAGGTGGTGGCGGAGTTGTGCCGGTTCCAGTATGACCGGCCGCCGTCGGCCCAGGCCTGATCGGCAACCAGCAGCGCGCCGGAGACAGGTCGGTCCATCGGGTTGTACACATCCACGATCAGCGCATCCCACGGGGACCAGTCGCGTATGACGCGGTTCCAGAACAGCGTGACCGGGTACCATCGCCCCTGCGGGTCGAACTCGAGTTGGAGTGCGTTCTGGCCCTGGGTGGCACCCGTGGAGACCAGTTCAGTCCCCGCGGCGGATAGCTCCCAGTCCCGCAGCTCGGCGTCGCTCTCGAAGCCGGCGATCATCTGCTCCTGCTGAGCCGCGCACCTGCCGGCCAGCATGGCCAGCGCGGCCCACACCAGTATCCATGGATGCCGCGTGCCTATGTTCACACAACGCGCAGTCACCATCGCCACGCACCTCCGCCGCCTACGGGCGCTCGAACATGGGATTGAGGTAGTCGCCGACCTCCACCCCGTCGCCATAACCGCCGTCACGGAGCGCCGGCTTGAGCGTCCAGCACTGCCGCACGAATGGCTCGACAATCCCCGGCTGGTGGTACTCCGGGCCATGGATGCGCCACTTCTGGTACCCGCGCACGTTCTCGGTTGCCTCGAGGACGCCCGGGATGGCATCCGGAGACAGGTTCCGGCTCTCAGCGCTCGGTAGCGGTCGCTCCAGCGCATGGCAGGCCAGCGCCAGCAGTGCCGCCTCCGGTGCGATGCTCCCGGCGGCCGGGCTCAACCGAGCGGGCAGGTAACCCGAGGAGTGGCAGGCCGCGATGATCTCCTGCGCGATGGCCCCCACGGGCACGCTGCCGAGGCATGCCGGAGAGCCATCGGGCTCCCCCTCCGTGGGCCCCATCACCTGCGGCACGTCGTACCACTCCGCGGGATGGAGCGCCCTGCGCGCGAGCAGGAAGAGCGTCTCGGCGGCGGAGAGATCCTCGGTGAAGGTGGGCCCGGCGTTGTCGGCCACCGCCTCGGCGGCCTTCATGACGATGGCATCACTCACCCGCACCGGTCTGTGGCCATAGAGATTCTTCAACCCCGCAACATCGGTCCATTCCACATCGGGGTGAGCCACCAGCTTGACGACCAGGCGCTCGAAGTTCTCCAGGATGAGCGGAATCGACACCCCCTCGACCATCTTCGGCGGCTCCCAATGATCGGGTGGAGGATTGGCCCCGCCGCTGAAGTTCATCGCATCGGGGAACCGCTCCATGACGGTGTTCACCGGATGGCAGCCGAACATGGCCGTGAAGTCGAAGGAGCGGGCCCGCTCGGCGAGGTAATCGTCCACCTGCGCGAGACGCTCTTCGAATGCGGGGGTATCGCGGTAAAACGGATCAAAGTAGAACCCGGCCTGGTAGCCGCCGATGAGCAGATTGTTGCAGTACCAGACGATGTTGTGGCCGGGCAGGCGAAAGGGCGAATAGAAGAACGGCTTGCCGAGCCTGCCTGCGGCGTAGACAATCGGTGCGGCGGAGGTGCCGCCGTGCTGGGTCAGGCCGCTGCATCTGCCGAAGATGCGCTCGAGTGCCTGGAAGCCCGGAAGCTCCCTGAACAGCACCCGGTCCACGGCCTGGTACCAGTCCAGTTGCGAGACTTCCTCTGCCATCGTCGGGTGGATCGAGCCGCGGTCATAGTGCAGGCTCACATCATGGCGCCGGAGCGCCTCGATGACATCCGTCTGGCCGTGGGCCTCCATGAAACGCGCCTTCTCGCCATGGATGTGGAAACAGCCCGGCAGGCCGTGCCTGCTCATGATCTCGGCAAGCTGCCCGGGTAGCCGGTGAACCGGCGCCTCGGGTGGCGAGAAGAAGTCCTCGGTATCGAAGTAGATCAGCGCGTCCATGCTGGTCCTCCGGATCTTTGCGTGCGTGGACAGCGTGTGCAGTCGTGTTCGGACACCGGGCGGTGTGCTCGCGGAGCACAGGTAGACGACGCTCGGCGCCTGGTGTGCGAACCACGTGCGGATGCGCAGCATCCGCCTGTGGTTCGCACGGACGTTGCGCCGCGGCTTCCCAGTCTCCACGGGGACCACCTGCGCCGTTCCTTGTCGCGGGGTCTGGGGAACTCGCAGTTCCCCAGCGGGGNNGCGACGTTCGCTGTTCGCCGTTGTTCCTGCATTTGACCGGCGTCGTCGTTCCCCCTGCGCGGCGCCTCAGGCAGGGGTGGCGGCAGTAGAGCGCGAAGCCTCTACCGGGGGCCGGCGCGACCCGGCACAGCAAACATATCGCCTCGACGGGCGTCTATCACTGCGTCGACGTAATCCTGTTACACCGGAGTATCGTACTACGAGGGAGGATGACACAATGCGCAAGATGACGGAGAACAACCTGCTGGACTCATTCGCCGGGGAGAGCCAGGCGCATGTGAAGTACCTGGCGTTCGCGGAGAAGGCCGAGAAGGAAGAGAAGCCCAATGTCGCGAGGCTGTTCAAGGCCGCCGCGTTCGCCGAGCAGGTGCATGCCAACGATCACCTGAAGGCGCTCAAGGGCGTCCATGGCACAGCGGAGAACCTCCGCGAGGCGCGCGATGGGGAGGACTTCGAGGTCGAGGAGATGTACCCCGCGTACCTGGCCGTCGCCGAGCTGCAGGAGGAGAAACGCGTCCAGAACGCTATCCGGCATGCGCTGGAGGCCGAGAAGCTTCACCGCGCACTCTACGATGATGCGATTGCGGCTGTCGATGGCGGCGGCGATTTGTCGGATGAGCAGCTTGTGGTCTGCAGCCAGTGCGGCTACACGGCGACCGGCGAGGCGCCCGACATCTGCCCCATCTGCAGTGCGCCCAAGAAGTATTTCGTATCGTTCTGATCGGAGGGCGACGAAGAGCGGCCGGTGTGCACATGCTCCACTGAAACCATGACGCGTAGGGAGGAGCCATGATGAGTGTGAAAGACAGAGTCACAATCATTACCGGCGCCGCGGGGACGCTTGGTACGGTTGTCACTGCCCGATTCGTCGCTGAGGGGGCCAGAGTGGCAGCCGTGTGCCACAGGGAGAAAGAGGTCGAGCAGCTCGCGGAGGCGCTGGGCGAGGCTCAACCTGACCTTTGCCTGACGTGTGATGTCACCGATGAGGCGCAGGTCGAGGCGATGGTCGGCAGAGTCGCCGATGAGCTGGGCACACCCGAGATTCTGCTCAACATCGTCGGCGGCTATGCCCCACCGCGGCCGACGGTCGAACTCGACGAGGCCGCCTGGGATCGCATGCTGCAGATGAACGTGAAGTCGGTGTTTCTCTGCAGCAAGCATGCACTCAGGCACATGATACCCGCAGACTATGGCCGCATCGTGAACATATCGTCGAAGATCGC
The DNA here is from genome assembly GCA_003542955.1 of Armatimonadota bacterium. Classification (GTDB taxonomy): domain Bacteria; phylum Armatimonadota; class Zipacnadia; order Zipacnadales; family UBA11051; genus UBA11051. The sequence continues at coordinate 27,087 of DPJP01000365.1, read as the reverse complement.
AATCGACCTGCCCGGCAAGTCGGCTGCCCCGGTGGTCGCCAAGGCCGGGGTATCGGCATTCACGGGCAGCCTGGCCCATGAACTCAAGGGCACCGGGGTGGCGGTATCGGCGGTGATGCCGAGCGTGATTGACAGCCCGGGGATGCGCGAGGCGATGCCGAAGGCTTCGCACGAGAAGTGGGTCAAGCCCGAGCAGATTGCCGAGACGCTGCTATACCTGGCCTCAGAGCCCGCGGGTGCCATCAACGGCGCCATCGTGCCCTGTTTCGGCGGGGTGTAAGGGCAGCACGCACAATCGAGTAGACAGCATGGCGGACGCCGAGGCTCGCGCACACGCCCATGACAGCCGGGAGCGCGCTCCTCGGCGTTCTGTGTGTTCGCGGGGCGTGCCATGGGTGGCAGGCAAAGGCGTCCTCCGTCATAGTCACTCTTCTTCGACCGGCGGCAGGCCATCTATGGCCCTGTGGCGAATACCTGTACACGGTACATGCACCTCAATCCGCGCGGGGCCGCAGCCGGCCGGAATCGGCAAGGTCCCGATTGGAGCGAGCGCCGATGCCACGCCTCAGGCTGTCCGCACTGGTTGCNNTCACGGCAGGCCCACTCTTCGCCGCGCCGCTGTCGGTCTCCGGCCGCGTGCTGGGGCCTGACGGGGAGGCAATGGCGGAGGCGCAGGTATCGCTCAGGTACTCGAGCACAACTCCCGGGCACCCGACGCCCACGCTGACGACCGATGACACCGGCGCGTTCTCATTCTCCGTCGACGATGCACGGCTGTATGAGCCGGCGACAGTGTTTGTGAGCAAGCCCGGCTTCGCTCTTGCCTGGGCCCTGCTACGAGACGGGGAGCAGGCCGATCTGCGGCTCTCATCGGCCTCAGTGACGTGCCGCGGTGTGTGCGTCGACGTGGCCGGCAATCCGCTGCCCGGCGTTACAGTCACCGTCACAGGTGTCATGCGTTGGCCCCTGCGTCACTGGTCAGAGAGCGAGTTCCAGCTGTGGCTCTATTCCGGCAACCCTCTCACCACGACGACCGATGCCAACGGGGTGTTCTCAATCCCTGACCTCCCGCCCAGGTGCATTCTCAGCGTTCGCGCCGCGGCACCAGGTTGTGCGACCCAGACTCGATACGAGGTCCCTGGCGACGCGGATGGCATCCGCATCTACCTCCGACCCGAGGCCACAATCTCCGGGTGGGTGACCCATGGAGGAACCGGGGTCGAGGGCGTGACTGTCAATGTTGGTTACTCCACAGCGAAGACAGCCGCCGACGGGAGTTTCACACTCGGGAATCTGTCAGCCGGGAGGGCCCCTGTCTACATCGAAGACGCTCCCGACGATCTCATCGTAGACTGGATGCCCGAGATCAAACTCGCCACCGGGCAGGCATTGACGGGCCTCACCGTCCCCCTGAGGGAGCCTATCACGATCAGCGGCGTCTTCACCGATGCCGAGACCGGCGAACCGGTTGAGGCGGCCGGTACCGGCAGTGAGATGATCGACCTCGCCACTGGCGTCAAGCGCGGATGGAGCGCGGAGTCCGACAGTGACGGCCGATATGAGTTGCGTGTCCTCCCGGGCAACCTGCGGTTCTTCCCGCGGCACCGCATCTCCGAGGAGCCCCTCTGGAGCGTCCGTGGGCCGGCGGTGACAATGTCCGTCGAAGCGGGGAAGACGTACGACGATGTCAACTTCACGGTCACCAGGAACCCCACCGTCACCGGCACCGTGCTTGGACCGGACGGCACGCCGGTGGCCGGGGCCGAGGTGGGCACGATCACGCGCATGGGAGTCGGTGATGTGCCGCTGCCGACGTTCTTCCCAACTCGTTCGGCGGCGGATGGCACCTACGCACTTCAGGCGGTGAGGTCTCTTGTGGACAACGGGTACAGCTCCTGGGGCTTCGTCGCGCGGGATATCTCCCGCGGCCTGGCGGGCATGGCGCTGCCCGACTCCGTTGACGAACCTGTTGACATCCAGCTCCAGCCCGGCGCCTGGCTGCTGACGCGCATCGTCAATCGCGACGATGAGCCCATGGCGGGGATAGCCGTCGGGCTCAAACTGGCCGACTTCCGCGAGTATCCACGCGTCATGCCCGCAGGTGTCAGTGATGCGGAGGGCTTCGTACGCATCGGGCCGATTCCGCCGGGGATCGATTGCGCCGTCGAGCTGGGTGGACCGCTGCGCCGCTTCTTCTTCAACCAGTACGAGGTCGGCGACACGGTGCAGCGCCTCGAGCCCGGAGATGAGCGCCAACTGCCCCCCATCATCCTCGACCCCCGCGGGCGAAGCGTCTCCGGGTCCGTTGTCGACAGCGAGGGCAACCCCGTTCGCGACGCCCTCGTGTTTGGTGACAGGCTTGGCCCCCCGGCCATCTCAGGCGACGACGGGCAATTCACGCTCAACGGGCTTTCGAAGGCCGGCATGGTTGAGATCGAGGCCGTCCATCCCACCGAGCCGCTGCTGGCCGGAACCGTGGTGGACCCCGACGACGCTTCTCCGTTGACACTGACGCTGGCTATTCCGGGGAGTGTCACCGGCCGGGTGCTTGATGCCGAGGGCAACCCGATACCCGGGGTGATGATCATCCACCGTTGGCCGTCGGGTGTCATCACCTCGCCGGGCTATGAGGGCTATCCGACACTCTCGATCGAGCTTTCGCAGCGCCAGATCGAGGCAGGCAGAGACACATTCGCCTACCCCGGGAAGGACGGGAGTTGGATGCTCTCCGGGCTCACCGGGGGCCTCGACTACAAGCTCATGTTCAACCAGCGTCTCGGCGAGTACCATAATCAGGAGATGACCTTCACCGCAGAGTCAGGTGTCACGACCGATCTGGGCGACATTATCCTGCAGAAGAAGTGAGGGACGAGACGGCGTGCAGGTGGCTTCCCCCCGCGGCGGCCATGTCCGCGCGCCAGAACAATAGCACAGAGGTGAGCTTAGTGCCACGCACGCGCATACGGTTCCCACTGGTACAGATCGCCGTTGCCTGCCTCCTGCTCACGGCGGNNCCACTCTCCGCCGCGCCGCTGTCGGTCTCGGGTCGCGTGCTCGGGCCGGATGGCGAGCCGATGGCGGGTGCAACAGCACTCCTCAGCTACGTGAGCACGGAGCCCCGGCGCGCGGTCGTCAGTCACACAACTGATGACACAGGCGCGTTCTCATTCTCAGTCGACGACGCGGCTCCATACGAGTTGGTCAACATTGCCGCGATGAGGCCCGGGCACTGCATCACCTGGGCTACTATGGCACCCGGTGCCGAGGTCGATCTGCAACTCTCAACGGACTCGGTCACCTGCCGTGGCGTCTGCGTCGATGCGGCAGGCGAACCGCTACCGAACGCCATCGTCACCGTCACGGAGATCGCACGTGAGCACGAGAACCACTGGTCGCAGACGGAATTGTGGCTGAGCCTGCCAAACGACAGCCCAATCACGACGACCGCAGGTGAGAACGGAGCATTCGCGATCCCGCACCTCCCGCCCGGCTCGAGCATCCGCATTCAAGCCTCGGCAGACGGATGTGAAGAGCGCACGCGGGACCAGATTCCCGCGGATGCGGACGGCGTGCGCGTCTACCTTCGCCCCGAAGCCATCGTTTCCGGGCGGGTGACGTACAATGGGGCCGCTGTAGCCGATGCTTCAGTCGTCATCGGCTCGTGGCCGAGTTTCCCAGCAGCACAGACTGCGGCCGATGGCAGCTTCATGCTCAAGGGTCTGTCACCCGGCCGCTACACCGTGGAGGTCAATGGCGCTCCGGACGGTCTCATGGCGGACTGGCTGCCTGAGGTCGAACTCGTAGCAGGCCAGACTGTCACCAATCTGGATATCCCGCTTACGGAGCCCGCTATCGTTCGGGGCACATTTACCGACAAGAACACCGGCGATCCGGTCGGGGGCGTCAGGCTTTATGCCTATGTCGTCGAACCTACCCCTCGCATCAGGCGCGCATGGGAGGTATGGTCCGGTCCTGAAGGCCGATATGAGTTGCGTGTCCCCCCGGGTGACCTCAGCGCTTACCCATGGGTCAGGGTTGATGAGGACCCACTGTGGTGGACTATCGACGGCCCAGAGGGGCCCATCAGGATTGGGAGTGGCGAGGTCCATGAGGGTATGGACTTCACTGTCAACACGGAGCCGACCGTCATCGGTACCGTGATAGACGCCGACGGGAAGCCTGTCCCCGACGCCGAGGTGGGCACCATCAACCGCGGGTGGTTTGTTGATGTGCTCCCCCGCGAGTTCTTCTGCGCGCGGTGTGATGAGAGCGGAGCGTTCGCCATGCAGGCCATTGAGGGTATCGTGCGCAAGGGCTACCATTCCTGGGGGTTCATTGCGCGCGACATCGCCCGCAGTCTGGCGGGGATCACCACGCCGGACGCCATCGATGATCCCATCGAAATCCGGCTCAGACCGGCCGCGTGGCTGCTCAGCCGCGTTGTCAATCGTGACGGCGAGCCCGTGCCGGGTGTGCCGGTAGGCGTCAAGATAGGGGAGCTGGGCGAGTACAGCGACATGGTGCGGACCATGCCCGGCGCCGTCAGCGATGCGGAGGGTTTCGTGCGCATCGGGCCGATCCCGCCGGAAACCTATTGCACGATAGAGCTCGGCGACTCGTTGCGCAGGTTCTTCTTCAATGAGAATGAGATCGGCGCTGAGATGTTCTGTCTCGATCCCGGCGAGGAGCGCCAACTGCTCCCGATCGTCTTCGACCCACGCGGGCGTAGTGTGTCCGGGATTGTTGTGGATGCCAACGGCGACCCCGTTCGCGATGCGCTGGTCTTCGGCGACAGCACGGTAACGCCGGCCGTCACCGGTGTCGACGGGGAGTTCACGCTATCGGGCCTCCCGAAAGACGGCATGGTCGACGTCCAGGCCGTGCATCCCACAGAAGCGCTCTTCGCAGGCGCTACCGTTGATCCCGACTATGCCCGGCGACTCACACTCCAGCTTGGCCCCGCCGCAGGCGCAAGCGGTCGGGCGATGGACGCCGACGGTCGTCCCGTCACCAGCATGACAGCGAGCCTTCACCGGACCCCGCCTGCGATGATCTGTCAGGAGATCATCAACCGCCAGCGCGAAGCCGGCAGCCGGACATACGGGTACGCGGATGGGGATGGGACTTGGGCGCTCTGGGGCTTCATCGGCGGCGTTGAGTACAGCGTCGCGCTTCATGACAGAGACCGCAAGTTCAACAGCCAGGTGCTCACCTTCACCGCGGAGTCAGGGGTCACCATCGATCTGGGAGCCACCATCCTCGAGCGGAGGTGAGCGGCTGCCCTCTGCCCATCCCCCCTTTCTGTCGCTGAGAGCACACACCCTCTGCGCACCGCGGGGAGCACTCCCATGCGAACACCGCGCCGGGACCATGCGTCGGATGTTCGGAGGGCGCTCGACGCCGTACCCCCCGACCGTGCTGACAGCTACTCGATCCTCCGCAACGGAGCCATCCATGGAACCGCGCCCCGACGCCGCCCCCAATCGTCTCGCCCGGGAGAGCAGCCCGTATCTGCTCCAGCATGCCCACAACCCCGTGGACTGGTACCCGTGGGGGGACGAGGCGTTCGCCGCCGCGGTCGAGCAGGACAAGCCCATCTTCCTCTCGATCGGCTACTCGACGTGTCACTGGTGCCATGTGATGGCCCATGAGAGTTTCGAGGACACTGAGGTCGCGGCTCTGCTGAATGAGACCTTCATCAACATCAAGCTCGACCGCGAGGAGCGCCCCGACATCGACAGCGTCTACATGGGCGTCTGCCAGGCGCTGACCGGCAGCGGCGGCTGGCCGCTGACGATCATCATGACCCCCGAGAAGAAGCCGTTCTTCGCAGCCACCTACATCCCCAGGGAGGCCCGCTTCGGACGCCCTGGCATGCTCGAGCTGATCCCGCGCATCGCCGAGCTGTGGGGCACACAGCGAGACAGGCTGCTCTCCTCCGCCGATGAAATCACCGAGGCGATGCAGACGGTGGCACCCGCGGATGCCGGCCGCGACATCGGCCGACCGGTACTCGAGCGCGGCTGCACGCAGTTGCAGACGCGCTACGACCCGCGCCATGGCGGCTTCTCCGATGCGCCGAAGTTCCCCACGCCGCATACCATGATGTTTCTGCTCCGCCACTGGTCCCGCACCGGCGAGCAGAAGGCTCTCGAGATGGTCGAGAAGACGCTGTTGGAGATGGCCGACGGTGGCATCCACGACCAACTCGGCTCCGGCTTCCACCGCTACTCGACCGATGAGCGCTGGCTTGTCCCCCACTTCGAGAAGATGCTCTATGACCAGGCGATGCTCACGATGGCGTACACGGAGGCCTGGCAGGCGACCGGTGAGACGCGGTACCGGGAGGTCGCCGAGCAGGTCATCGAGTACGTGCTCCGGGATATGACTTCTCCCGAGGGCGGCTTCTACTCGGCCGAGGATGCCGACAGCGAGGGCGAGGAAGGCAAGTTCTACGTCTGGACGCAGGAGCAGATTCGCGAAGTGCTCGATCCCGCCGAAGTCGACCTGGTGACGGCTGCGTACACCGTGCGGGCCGAGGGCAACTTCGCCGATGAGGCCACCGGCGTCAGAACGGGCGCGAACATCCTGCATCTGACCAGGTCACCTGACAAGCTGGCCGCTGAAGCAGGGGTGCCCGTGGACGAGTGGCGCAGCCGGTTGGCGCAGGCTCGGGCGAAGCTGCTCGAAGCGCGCGGACGACGCGTTCGGCCGGGGCTGGATGACAAGATACTGGTCTCGTGGAACGGTCTGATGGTCGCGGCGCTGGCGAAGGCCGCGTTTGCCTTCGACAATCCCGGCTGCGCCGCCACGGCAGCACGCTGCGTCGAGTTCGCCCTGGGCCGGATGCGCGATGAACGTGGGCGGCTGCTGCATCGCTACCGGGCCGGGGAGGCGGGCATCGCTGCCCATCTCGATGACTACGCATTCCTGATCTGGGGGCTGCTGGAGCTGTATGGAGCCACGTTCGAGCCCCGTCACCTCGCAGCCGCCATCGAGCTGAATGACCGGCTGATGGCGCATTTCCACGATGCCGATAGCGGCGGCTTCTTCTTCACCGCCGATGATGCGGAGCAGTTGCTGACGCGGGAGAAGCTCATCTACGACGGCGCAATGCCCTCCGGCAACTCCGTGCAGATGCTCAACCTCCTGCGCCTGGGGCGTATCACAGGGCAGGCCGAATACGAGCAGGTAGCACACCGGCTTGCGCGGGCATTCTCCGAGCCGGTCGATGTCTCCCCCGCCGCCCACTGCATGCTGCTGTGCGCGGTCGATTTCGCGCTCGGGCTGACGCAGGAGGTCGTCATCGCGGGCGACCCCGCTGCGGAGGACACACAGGCGATGCTTGCGCCACTGCGGTCCGCCTTCGTCCCCGCGGCTGTTGTCCTGCTCAAATCGCCGGGGGGCGAGACGCCGCCGATGTCCGAAATCGCGCCATTCACGGCCGACTATGCGCCGGTCTCAGGGAGGGCGACGGCATACGTATGTACAAATAACACGTGCGAAATGCCGACAACCGATGTCGTCCGCTTCCGCGAGCAACTCAACCTGCCTGCGCCCTGAGGGGTCGATGTATCCGGGGGCCGGGAGAACTGAGGCGCACACGGCGTGGCGGCGTCGAGACTTCCCCAGAACTGAAAGGTGACCGTGCACGAGTATGAATCAGATCGATGAGCTGTGCATCAACACACTGCGCTTCCTGTCCGCCGATGCCGTGCAGGAGGCCAACTCCGGCCATCCCGGCCTGCCGCTGGGCGCCGCGCCGATGGCGTACACGCTGTTTGACCGCGTCATGCGCTTTGACCCCGCCGATCCCGGATGGATCAACCGCGACAGGTTCATCCTCTCCGCGGGCCACGGCTCGGCGCTGCTGTATGCGCTGCTGCACTCCTACGGCTACGACCTTCCGCTCGAGCAGGTGAGGAACTTCCGGCAGTGGGAGAGCCTCACCCCGGGGCACCCGGAGTACGGCCTCACTCCCGGCGTCGAGGCCACCACCGGCCCGCTCGGGCAGGGCTTCGCGATGGGTGTGGGGATGGCGATGGCCGAGCGCTTCCTGGCCGCGCAGTTCAATACGTCCGAGCAGGCCGTCATCGACCACTACACATACGCTATCGTCTCTGACGGAGACCTCATGGAGGGCATCTCTGCCGAAGCCGCTTCACTCGCGGGCCACCAGAAGCTCGGCAAGCTCATCTACCTGTATGATGACAACTCGATCTCGATCGAGGGCTCGACAGACCTGGCCTTCACGGAGGATGTCTGCGCGCGCTTCGCGGCATACGGCTGGCATGTGCAGACCGTCGCCGACGGCAACGATGTCGATGCCATCGAAGCTGCCGTCAAGGCGGCGCAGACGGAGACGGGCAAGCCGTCACTGATCGCGGTCAAGACCCACATCGGCTACGGGAGCCCGAAGCAGGACAGCGCCAAGGCCCACGGTGAGCCGCTTGGTGATGATGACCTCGCCGCCACCAAGGAGAAGCTCGGATGGCCCGTCGAACCCCGCTTCCACGTGCCGGAGGACGCCGCCGCGCACATGCTCGAGGCAGGCAGGCGGGGCGGGCAACTCCACAAGCAGTGGAACCAGATGCTGGAGGCATACCGGGCGGCCGCCCCCGAGCAGGGCGCGACATTCGACCTGTGCGTGACGGGGCAGTTGCCCGCCGGATGGGACGAGGCCCTGCCGGTGTTCGAGGCCGGTGGCGGCGATGCGACCCGCAACTCATCAGGCAAGGTGCTCAACGCCCTCGCTGGGGTGCTGCCGACGCTGATCGGCGGCTCCGCCGACCTGGCTCCTTCGAACAAGACGATGCTCGACGGCTTCGACGCCGCGGATGCGGAGCACCCCGGCGGACGCAACTTCCACTTCGGCGTGAGGGAGCACGCAATGGGCGCGGCCGTCAACGGCATGGCGCTGCACGGTGGGGTGATCCCCTACGGCGGGACATTCCTCGTCTTCTCCGACTACGTGCGGCCCTCCCTGCGACTGGCGTCGCTGATGCAGACCCATGCCGTCTTCGTGTTCACCCATGACAGCATCGGCGTCGGTGAGGATGGCCCGACGCACCAGCCGATCGAGCATGTGATGAGTCTGCGGGCAATCCCCGAACTCCTGGTGCTGCGGCCGGCGGACCCGAATGAAACAGCCGCCGCATGGCGTGTGGCCATCGAGCGCGGCGGCCCGGCATGCCTGATGCTCACCCGCCAGAAGCTGCCGACACTCGACCCCGCCGCCCACGACATCACCGGGGGTGTCGCCAAAGGCGCGTATGTGCTCAGGGCAGCCACTTCACCCGACATCGTGCTGATCGCCACCGGGTCGGAGGTCTCACTGGCGCTGAAGGCCGCGGAGGAACTCGCAGCGCAGGGCATCGAGGCTTCGGTTGTCTCCATGCCGTCCTGGGAGCTGTTCGAGGAGCAGGATGACGAGTACAGGAAGAGCGTGCTGCCGTGCGGCGTGCCCCGCGTCTCGATTGAGGCCGGCACGACGCTCGGTTGGCAGCGCTACGTCGGGCTGGAGGGAGACGCCATCGGTCTCGATCGCTTCGGCGCCTCCGCGCCCGGTGATGAAGTCATGGAGAAGCTCGGCCTGAACGTGGAGAACGTCGTCTGCCGGGTGAAGAAGCTGCTTGGCAGGTGAGGTGTGGGGTGTGGGGTGTGGGACGTGGGGCACACGCGCTATCTTTGGCGCTGTGGAGAGCAGTGGAGGGGCTGGCCGAGGTCGCGCGAGGCCGTTTGCGCGAGACCGAGACCAGCCCGCGTGTGCCATTCGCGAACGAAACCCGAGCCCTTGGCGGTGCGGCGCTCGCGGACCAGTCTCCCGCCACCCGCACACAGCGGCGTGTGGCGCTCGGCTGGCCCCTCCAGTACAACGACTGACTGAGCACGTACACTGAGGTGGAGTCTGACTATGGAACTGGGGCTGATTGGGCTCGGCAAGATGGGCGGTAACATGGCCGTCCGGTGGATGAAACACGGCCACAGGGTGGTCGTCAACGCGCGCACCCGGGCCTCGGTTGACCGCGTTATGGCGGACGGCGCCGAAGGCGCGTATTCGCAGGAGGAGCTTGTTCAGAGGCTGTCGGCTCCCCGCGTCGTCTGGTTGATGGTGCCCGAGCAGACCGTGGACGCCGTGCTCGAGAGCCTGCTGCCGCTGCTATCACCGGCCGACCTCGTCGTCGACGGCGGCAACTCGTGGTACAAGGAGACAATCAGGCGCGCCGAGAGCGTCCGCGCCGCCGGCATCGAGTATGTGGATGTCGGCACCAGCGGCGGCGTCTGGGGCCTCACCGAGGGCTACAGCATGATGGTGGGGGGCGAGGCGGATGCCGTAGAGCGCATCCGTCCGCTGCTGGAGGCGCTCGCCCCCGCGCCCGACCGCGGCTGGGGCCATGTCGGTCCGGCCGGGGCGGGCCACTTCGTCAAGATGATCCACAACGGCATCGAGTACGGGATGATGCAGGCGTACGCAGAAGGCTTCTCGATCATGGAGGCCAAGGAGGAGTTCGGCCTCGACCTGCACCAGGTCGCCGAGATATGGCGGCACGGCAGCGTGATCCGCTCGTGGCTGCTCGACCTGGCGGCCAACGCGCTTGCGGATGACACCTCGCTCTCTGAGATCGCCCCGTATGTCGCGGATTCGGGCGAGGGGCGCTGGACGGTGGCGGAGGCCATTGAGCTGGACCGCGCGGCGCCGGTGATCACCCTGTCGCTGCTGCAACGGCTCGCCTCCAGAGATGAGACGTCATACTCGGACCGCATGCTCGCGGTTCTGCGCAACCAGTTCGGGGGCCATGACGTCAAGAGGGAGGAGTGAGCATGCCCGAGCAGGAGCTGCGGCCCCACCTCTTCATCGTCATCGGCGGGACAGGCGACCTGATGCGCCGGAAGCTCCTGCCTGCTCTGTACCATCTCTCGGTGGGGGGGCCGCTCGCGGGTCTGACCCACGTCCTCGGCGTTGCGCGTACTGACGAGCACGACGACGCCAGCTACCGCAGATGGGCAGAGGGAGCGCTTCAGGAGGCCGGCCTGGAGGTCAGTAGCGGCGACAGGACGGAGGCACAGTGCCGCATCGACTGGTGCTCAGAATCGCTGCATTTCCAATCGATTGGGGAGCAGCGCCCCGAGGACTACCGCGCGCTGGCCCAACGCATCACCGCGCTGGATGCCGAGTACAACCTCGGCGGCAACCGCATCTTCTACCTGAGCATCCCCCCTTCGGCGGTCCAACCCACCATCGAGGCGCTGGGAGAGGCCGGATTGACGCAGAGCGGTGGCTTCGCACGCCTCGTTATCGAGAAGCCCTTCGGGCGCGACCTCGCCTCCGCGAAAGAACTCAACCGTGTCATTCACAGCCACTTCGATGAGAGCCAGACATTCCGGATTGACCACTACCTCGGCAAGGACACCGTCCAGAACCTGCTGGTACTGCGATTCGCCAACCCGATTTTCGAGTCTCTATGGAACCGTCAGCACATTCGGTGTGTCCAGATAACAGTGGCCGAGACCGACGGAGTCGGGAGCAGGGGCGGCTTCTATGAGCAGGCTGGCGCCCTGCGAGACATGATCCAGAACCACATGACGCAGGTCCTCTGCCTGACCGCGATGGAGGTTCCCGTGGCCTTCGAGGCCGATGCCATTCGCGATGAGAAGACAAAAGTACTCCGGTCGATCGCACCTCTGTCACAGGAGGACATCGTGTTCGGACAATATGGGCCGGGAATGGTCAACGGCGAGCCGGTGCCGGGGTACCTGCAGGAGGACAAGGTGTCGCCTGACTCGACAACGGAGACATACGCGGCCTTCAGGCTCAATGTGCTCAACTGGCGCTGGCAGGGAGTGCCCTTCATCCTGAGGACGGGCAAGCGTCTGCCCCGCCGCACAACTCAGATAGCGCTGACCTTCCGTTGCCCGCCGCTGTCGTTGTTCCGGCCGCACGCGCACTGCCAGGCACATGCCAACGTGCTGGTGATCACGCTGCAGCCGGACGAGGGTTTTGACCTGAGCCTGGAGATCAAGGCGCCGGAGGAACGCTTCAGCGTGCAGTCGCAGAACCTGCATTTCCGCTATTCCGAAGCATACGGGCGCATCAAAGACGCCTACGAGACGCTGCTGCTGGACATTGCGCGCGGCGATGCGACCCTTTTCGTCCGCGCGGATGAGGCCGAGCAGAGCTGGCAGCTCTACACCCCTGTGCTCGAGCAGGAGCATGAGATACACCAGTACGCGGCAGGCACATGGGGCCCGGAAGCCGCGAACCGACTGCTGCTATCGGCGGAGACCCAATGGCAAACACGCTGAGGCCGATCCTGCACATCGCCGACACCGAAGATGCCGTCATCGAGAAGCTCGCGCAGTTCATCCAGGTCGCGGCTGAGGCCGCCGTAGCGCGCCACGGGCGCTTCGATATCGCGCTCTCGGGCGGGCAAACACCGCGCGCGCTGTATGCCCTGCTCGCCGAGCGCCATGCGGAGACAATGCCCTGGCAGCAGACTCATTTCTTCTTCGGTGATGAGCGCTACGTGCCCCATGATGATCCGCAGAGCAACGCGCGCATGGCTGCGGAGGCGATGCTGGACCGGGTGCCTACGCCCCGCGAGCAGGTTCACCCGATGCCCACGCATCACGCCAACCCCGCGGATGCCGCCGACGAGTATGAGGCCTGCCTGCGGCGGCACTTCTCGACCAGGCCCCCTCATTTCGACCTGATCCTGCTGGGCATCGGCGCAGACGGTCACACGGCGTCGCTCTTCCCCAATGCGCCCGTCCTCGATGAGCGAGCGCGCTGGGTCGCCCCCTCGGAGGGTCCCACTGAGCCGCGTGTGCGCCTCAGCCTGACCTACCCCGTGCTCAATGCCGCCCACCTGATCGCCTTCCTGGCCCTGGGCGCGGACAAGACGGGCCCCGTCGGCGCCGCGCTGTCATACCATCCCGACCGGCACACGACGCCGGCCGCGGGCGTCCGGCCGACTGATG
>DPJP01000365.1:13869-14085 GCA_003542955.1 Armatimonadota bacterium | reverse complement strand
GCGTGGGGTGTGGGATGTGGGAGAGGCATGCGACGGCAGGTAGACTGAGAGGTCGCGGGGGCCGGTCTGCCATACGAACCGCTGAGACGTTGACAAGAGCGGGGATTGTGAGCCGGGGAGATGTGAACGAGTCTGCGTCTCTCGGGCTGCTTCGCGGCAGCAATGGAACAGGTTGAGGAAGCCCTGAAATCGTGTCAGGCCCTGAGCGCGTTGGGG
>DPJP01000365.1:13645-13838 GCA_003542955.1 Armatimonadota bacterium | reverse complement strand
TTGGGGTTCCTCAGAATTCCAGAGTTTCACTATTCCACAATTCCACCGTTGCACGCATGTGAAACTGTATCGCAAATGTGAATGTCGCCACGCCCCCGTACATTACATCGGCATTTTGCGGCTATTCTGAGGGATAGTTATGTCGGTACAGGTTGATAAAACCCGCAATCGAACGAGCCCCTGAGCCCGTTGG
>DPJP01000365.1:13431-13600 GCA_003542955.1 Armatimonadota bacterium | reverse complement strand
AGTTATCACGCATGCACGTTTTATCACGGATTCCGCGCCGCTGCCGTTCTCGCGCCCGGACCCCACATCCCGATACGCGCTGGCATCAAAGCTCCTGACACCGCTGGGCTTCAACGCAATGAACCCCTGTGGGAACGGGGGTTACGTACCGGATGCCGCGGGAGATAGA
>DPJP01000365.1:0-13301 GCA_003542955.1 Armatimonadota bacterium | reverse complement strand
TGGACATCGCACTGCGTGCCCATATCAGGCGTTCTGAAGTTACCGAGCATGCACGTTGTTGCTGCCTTACCCCAACGCCACATCCAGGATCATCATCAACGTGAAGCCGATCATCACTCCGCCGGTGCCGACATCCGTATGCCCGCCACGCTGCGCCTCGGGAATCAACTCCTCTGCCACCACGTAGATCATCGCGCCGGCGGCAAATGCCAGTGCGTACGGCAACATGGGCTGAAAGAGCATCACCAGCGCCGCGCCAAGCACGCCCGCGGCAGGCTCGACCATCCCTGAGACCTGCCCCCACCAGAAGGCCCGCCGCCGTGACAGGCCCTCGCGGCGCAACGGCATCGAGACCGCCATTCCCTCGGGGAAGTTCTGTATGCCAATGCCGATAGCCAGCGCGATGGCGGCGGTGACCGAGGCGCTCTCGAGACCGGCGGCGGCGGCGCCGAAAGCCACCCCAACGGCCAACCCTTCGGGGATGTTGTGCAGTGTCACCGCCAGCACCAGCAGCGTCGTCCTCTGCCATGATGTCTTGATCCCCTCGGTGTGCTGTGAGCTTATGCCGGGATGCACGTGGGGCAGCAGCTTATCCACGCAGAACAGGAAGAGCCCGCCGCCCATGAAGCCAGCCGCCGCCGGCACCCAGCCAGGGAGTGGACCGTCCTCGGCCATCTCAATGGCGGGAGCAAGCAGCGACCAGAAGCTCGCGGCAATCATCACGCCGGAGGCGAAGCCGAGTGCGCCGTCGAGCGTCCGTCGATGGATTGTGCGCCCGAACAGCGCCACCGCCGCGCCAACGGCGGTCAAGGCCCAGGTGAACGTGGTTGCCACCAGGGCCTGCACGACGGGGTCGAGTCCCAGGAACCAGTCCATCCGCACGAATCCCCCTCCCGCGATGAATGCGCAGACACGAGAATGCCGCACCCCGATTCGCGCCGAGGTGCGGCATTCCCTGCACCGCATTCACGGACTCGAGCGGGCGATTACTCGACTGCCACATCCACCGAGTTGTCCCAGACGCCGTGGATGTTGCAGTACTCGAGCGCATAGAGCGTGGCGCTCTGCTCGAGCATTACCGATACGGTCACCCTGGGGTCGGCGTAGGTTGGGCCCAGATCAAAGGTCGCAACATGCTTGACCACGTCGCCCTCCGACTTGGCGAAGAGCTGTATCCACTTGATGTGGTGCTCAATCGTGTTGGGGTGATGAACCTCCTCGCCAACGATGATCTGCACATGAAACGCCTCGCCCGCGGCCACCTTCTCAGGAGCCTTGATCTGCGGGACATGCTTCTCCTTGCCCTCGTGCTCGGCTGCAATGATCACGTCACCAAATCTGGCCATCTCTGACACCATCCTTGTGTTATGTGCGCAAGCACTGATGTGAATACGAACGCAGGCCGCACAGGCATCTCAGCCATGCAGTTTCAGCGCAATCTCGGCCACGTGTCGGCCCTGGAAGCGGGCTATTTCAAGCTCATTCTCGGTCGGTGTGCGACTTCCGTCAGGCCCGGCGATAGTGCTTGCGCCGTACGGGCCGCCCCCCGAGATGCCGTCGATGAACGAGATGCCCGCGTGTGTGTACGGCACGCCCACGATCACCATACCATGGTGCAGGAGCGTCTGCATCACACTGATGATCGTCGTCTCCTGCCCACCGTGCTGGGTGTTGGTCGAGACGAAGACGCTGCCGACCTTCCCGGCGAGCGCCCCGGAGGCCCACAGTCCGCCTGTGCCATCCAGGAACGCGCGCATCTGGGCACACATGTTCCCGAAGCGCGTCGGCGTCCCGATGATGAGCGCATCGGCCTGGGCCAGGTCATCGACGGTGGCGACAGGTATGTGGGCGAACTGCGCGCGCGTCTGGGTCCCTCCGAGCTTCTCGACCAGCTCGTCGGGCAGAGTCTCGGCGACCTGCAACAGCTTCACATCCGCCCCGGCTACCTCCGAGGCGCCCTCGAGGACGGCCTGCGCCATCCTGTACACGTGCCCGTACATGCTGTAGAAGACGATTCGGACATTCATCTTTGGACCTCCCGTCATGTCGAGGCGGCCTCTGTCCGCCCCGTGCAGTTCACAGCCCAACCACCTCAAACCACCAGAAGAGCCCCCCAATGATCACGCTCACGGCGACCATCGCCACGAGCGGCGGCACCCGCAACAGCCCCCAGAGCGTCTGCTTCCCCATCGAGCCCATTTTCAGGACCCCTCTGACACGGGGGTGGACCATTGCGAAGGCGAACGCTCCGAGGAGCATGCCAATGACGCCGCCAAAGAGCGCGTCGAGGCGTCCCTCGCCGACGGCCGCCACGGCGGTGCCGGGGCAGTAGCCCAGCAAGGCGAAGCCAACGCCGAAGATCAGCCCGCCGATGACCGTTGAGCCGACTGCGGCTTCGCGGATGTGAAGCTCCACGAGCCCGAGGTGGTGCATGATGTAGATGCCCAGGCCCCCAACGACGACTGCCGACATCATCACTTTGACGACGGTCATGTCCCGCAGCAGCAACTGATTGATGATGACATCGGGATTGGTCACGCCGGACCGGTGCAGGGCAAGGCCGAACAGCAACCCGATGCCGAGGCCGACGAGCAGCTCGCCGGTGGCCGCGCCGCGCGTTCTCATCCTGCCCCACCTCCGCCCGAGTACAGCAGCATTGCCATGACAATTCCGCCAACGAAGAAGCAGATCGCCCCGATCCAGCCGACGACGGCGAGTTGGAGTGCGCCGGAGATGCCGTGGCCGCTGGTGCAGCCGTCGGCCCAGCGCGCCCCGAAGCCCACCAGGAACCCGCCGAACAACGCCACCATCAGCCGCGGCCAGATCGCAGCGCCGAATGTCGCGGTCCAGAAATCGGGCACCCAGCGCAGACCGAAGGTGCCGGCGGCAAGAGCGGAGACCAGCCCGCCCAGCAGCACTCCGAACACCACGAGCATCTGCCACTCGACCTTGATGCCGGTCTCCCGCATGTACTCGTTTTCGGCGACGGTGCGCGGGGCCACGAGGCGGGCCAGCATGCCGAAGACCCTGACATACGTTGTGGATGTGCCGATCGGCTTACCAACCAGGTAGAAGCTCAGCCAACTCAGCACGCCGATCAGCGCGCCGGCCAGATATGGCGACCATGTCGCCGCCGTCGCAAGCCCCAGGCCGGCCAGCGCCAGCACGCACCCGAGGACAAACAGCTTGTCGGCAAGCGGGACCATCCGTATGGCTCCTGTTCAGTCAAGCTCGAGTGGGCATTCGGTGGACCGACAGGCGGCCATCGAGCCAAGACAGTTCTCGACTCGCCCGAAGCCGTTCTGCTTCAGGATCGACGCCGCGATGCTCGCGCGGGCGCCACTGCCGCAGAAGGTGGTGATAGTCATGTCGCGCGGCAGGTCGCCCAGTCGCTGCGGCAGGTCGCCGAGGTAGATGTTCAGCGCTCCGCGCAGGTGGCCTGCGGCGAACTCACCGGCGGAGCGAACATCGAGGACCAGGAACTCCTCGCCTGCGTCCAGGCGACGCTTCACCTCGCCGATGTAGACCTGGGGCAGGCCCTCGAACTCGCGCCCCCCGACCTCCCACTGCGTCATCCCCCGGTGAAGATACGCCGAGACGGTGTCATAGCCGATCCGCAGCAGGTGCTCACGGGCAGTCGTCACCTGGTCGAGGCTGTCGATGACCAGACCTATCGGCACATCGTACGGGACCAGCCACCCGGCGTAGACAGGCACGTGGTCGAGCGGCATCGACACGCTGCCGGGAATATGGGCGCCGCCGAAGGCCTCCGGCCCGCGGACATCGAGCACGACCATTCCCGCAGCCATCCTGGAGGCGAACTCGTCGGCGCTCATCGGGCCCGGTATCGCGATGCCGGACAGAGGCGGCGGACCGCTCAAGTTGTACTGCTCCATCCTGGTGAAGTATGGAGGCTTGTAGTGATGCTCCGCGCGCTTGAAGGCAACGAAGTCCTCTTGCTCCGTGTGCTTGAGCACGACGTTGTGTAGACGTTCATAGCCGAGAGTGGAGAACTCGCGGGATGCCAGGTGCGCCCCGCACACGGATCCCGCGCCGTGCGCCGGATACAGCAGGACGTGGTCACCAAGCGGCAGGAGTGTCTCGAAGATGCTCTGATGCAGCAGGCCGGCAACCTCGTCTTCGCGGCCGGGGAAGAAGTCGGTGCGGCCCACATCGCCAATGAAGAGCGCGTCGCCGGTGAAGACGGCCACAGGCTCAGGGCTGAAGCTCCTGTCCGCCAGCGCGATCGAAATGCTCTCGAATGTGTGACCGGGTGTATGCAGCACCGATAGCCGCGCGCTGCCGAGGTCGAAAGCGTCTCCGGTTCCCACGGGGGTCCCGTACGCGAAATCCAGTTGCTTGCCGTGGAGTATCTCCGCGCCGGTCATCGCCGCCAACTCGACCGAGCCGATGACGTAGTCCTCGTTGCGGTGTGTCTCGAAGATGTGGGTGATGCGGGCGCCCTGCCTGCGGGCAAGCTCGGCGTAGATGCCGCAATCGCGCCGGGGGTCGATGACAGCGGCCCGAGTGCCGTCGCCGACAAGATAGGAGATGTGCGCAATACCGGGCGACTTGATGCGCTCGATGAACAACGGTGGCCCCCTCCCTGAACAGACGCCATAGCATGAATACGAGGCCGGCCACCCAACCATTTTGCAGGGGCTCCGGCCCTACGATCACTGCGTCGTTACTGACGTCCGCGCGCGGTCAGTGTTCGGTGCGGATATGTCACCTGCGGGGGCCCAACCGTCTACGCAGGTGCGTCGAGACACGGTGCAGGGCTCATCTCTGGCGGCCAAGCCCGGGGCCGTGAGCAGCCGGAACAGCCAATCAGGCGCGGAAATTGCCGATGTAATCGCAGAGCATGTCGCTGTCAACGCCGACAGCCGACACAGTCGTGCCGTGCCGGAGGAGTGCATGAGCGTGATAGACCCAGGCGCCGAGAATGCCCAACCGTTCGACCAGGGAGCACAGGACCCCGACCTGGCGAGCCTGCTGGGCCAGATACTGATCACGCGTGGGATGCTCAGTGAGCAACAATTGCAGTTCGCGCTCTCAGAGCAACGGGAGAGGGGCGGGCGCATCGGGCAGATTCTGGTCGAGAACCGCTTCATCGATGGTGGGCAGTTGGCCGAAGTGTTGGCCTACCAGTTCGACATGATGCGCTTCGATGTGGGCATGGAGCCACCGTCGCCCGAGGCACTGCTGCATCTGCCCGCCGATTTCTGCCGCGAGGCCGGCGTCGTCCCGCTCCGGGCGGAAGAGCAGGACGTCCTGGTGGGCACCTGTGACCCGACCGACAGCAGCGTCCAGCAGCGCGTGGTCGCCATGCTGACGGGCCACAACGTGAGTTGGGCGGTCATCACCGACGCCGATCTGACCCAGGCGCTGCGCCTCTACGACGCGGACACGGCCATCGGGGAGTCTGGGATGCCCGATAGCGGTGCGCCGGCGAGGGCCCAGCAGACCGTGGTCGCCGATACCGAAGACATCCGCCGGCAGGTGTCCTTGAAGCCCGCGGTGCGGCTGGTCAACGAGCTGATCGAGGTCGCGCTCCGCGAAGGCGCAAGCGACATTCATGCCGAGCCCGAGTTCGACCACAGCCTCGTGCGACTGCGTATCGATGGTGAACTGCGCCACATCCTGCGGATCAGCATGCCCGCGCACAACATGCTCATCGGCCGCGCAAAGCTGCTCGCGGGCCTGGACCTCGGCCGCCGCGCCGAGCCTCAGGATGGCCACTTCTCCGCCGTCGCCGGCGAGAAGCAGGTGGCGGTGCGCGTCTCCGTGCTCCCGGTCGTCGGCGGCGAGAGCCTCGTGCTGCGCCTGGTCGCCGAGGACGGCGAACTGCCCTCATTCCCGTCGCTCGGTCTCTCTGACGACGTCGCTCACACGCTCCGCACCGTGCTCGACCGGCCGCAGGGCCTGCTGCTTCTGACCGGGCCGACCGGGGCGGGCAAGAGCCAGACGATGTATGCGGCACTCGGAAGGCTCCTGCGCCGCAGCCTCAACATCGTGACCATCGAGGACCCCGTCGAGCGCAACGTGCCCGGCTTCAAGCAGATCCAGATTGATGAGCGCAGTGGTATCGGATTCGCCGATGCCTTCCGCTCAGTGCTCCGCCATGACCCGGATGTGATCATGGTCGCCGAAGTCCGCGATCTGGAGACTGCCCGCATCGCCACCCAGGCCGCCACCAACGGTCACCTGGTCCTTGCCACCATGCACACGAATGACGCCATCGCGGCCATTCCACGCCTGCGCGCGATGGGGCTGGAGACCTACATGATCGCCACCGGCCTCACGGCCGTCTACGCACAGCGCCTCTACAGGCCCTCATGCACCCACTGCGGGGAGATGCGGCCCATCGAGGCCCGCCTCCGCGAGATGCTCAAGGGCCTGCTCGGACGCGAGGACGTGCCCGAGCAGGAGTTCCATGGCATCGGCTGCCCGCAGTGCGCATTCACAGGCTACGGCGACAGACGGGCCGTCGGAGAGATCTTCGTCCTCGACGAGAATGCGCAGCGGCTCATCTACGAGGATGCCGACGCCGACGCACTGCGCGAGTACGCGACCGGCACGGGGATGGTCTCCTTGCGCGAAGCCGCCGCGCAGAAGCTCGCCGAGGGCGTGACGACAGCCGTCGAGGTCATGCGCGTCGGCACCGCCTCATAGCGCACGCAGGCCCGACCAGACGCTACTGTACGCCCCGGTTGCCCGGCCGGGGCGTTTTGCTTCGCCGATCCGACGACGCCGACCCCCGATGCGGCGCGGCCTCCTTGGTCGCCTGAAGGTGCCCCCGCGCGCCCCGCCGAACCTACCGCCTGCCGCCCCTTCGCCGCGGCGGCTCACCAGGCAGACGCACAGACACAGACCGACGAGGAGGGCCACACAATGGCCGCAGCAGCAAAGCCGATCAAAGTGGGCGTCATCGGGCTCGGACGCTCCGGGTACAGCATCCACATCCACAGGATGCGGGGTGACAAGCGCTTCCAGATCACGGCCGTGACGGACTGGATACCCGAGCGGATGGAGGAAGTCGCCGCCGAGTTCGGCTGCACCACTCACAAGAACCACAGGGCGCTGTTGCGCGAGGCCGACGCCGATGTCGTCGTGGTCGCCACCTACTCGGATACGCACGCGCCGGTCGCCCGCGACGTGCTCAAGGCGGGCTTCCACTGCATCTGCGAGAAACCCATTGCCGACTCCGTCGCCGCCGCCCAGAGCATCGTCGATGCAGCGGAGAAGGCAAAGAAGAAGATACTCTTCCACCACAACTACCGCTTCGCATCCGACGCGCGCCACATCCTCGATGTCATCAGCTCCAAGCGAATCGGGGATGTGTTCGAGGTCCGCATGCGCGCGCTGGGCTTCAGCCGGCGAAACGACTGGCAGACCTTCCGCAGCCATCATGGCGGCGTGCTCAACAACACCTGCCCGCACTTCATCGACCTGGGCCTGCAGATACTCGGCGCGCCCGTCAGGGACATCTTCTGCGACCTCAAGCAGCTTGCTTCATCAGGCGATGTCGAGGACCACGTGAAGGTGCTGCTGCGCGGGGAGAACGGCCGCGTGTATGACATGGAGGTCTCCAGCGTCTGCGCGTTCTCGGAACCCAAGTGGACGGTCCTGGGCTCGCGCGGCACGCTCATCTCAGATGGAACGACATCGAAGATACAGTGGTTCGACGGCAAACTGAAGGCGCTCCCGAACATCGAGACGCCGACGCCCGGCCGCACATACGGCAATGATGACGTCATCCCGTGGAAGACCGAGGAGGTCCCGAGCGTCGGCCCGAGCATCGGCGACTTCTACGACAATGTCTGGGCAGTGTTGCGGGATCGCAAGAAGATGATCGTCAAGCCCGAGGAGGCCGTCGAGGTCGTCAGGGTCACCCAGNNCCCAGGCATGCAAGCGGATGAGCGGCTACTACTGATACCCCGTCGGCTTGACTGCGTGGCGATTGACGCCTACAATCGGCGTGACGAAGCGAAAGCCCCCGGCGGTCGTCTATCCGCCGGATGGGATACCGTTGCAGGAGGCGCTGTTATGGCACAATTCAGCAGGATGGAGACACTCAACGCGATCTACGACTGCGGGCTCGTGCCCGTGTTCTACAACAAGGACGTCGAGACCACCAAAGGTATCGTGGACGCGATTGCCGCGGGCGGCGGCCGCGTTGCGGAGTTCACTAACCGCGGCGACTTCGCCATCGAGGTGTTCGGCGAACTGATCAAGTACTGCCGCGAGCAGCACCCGCAGATGATCTGCGGCGTCGGCTCGGTCATTGATGCCCCGACCGCGGCGCTCTACATCGCCAACGGCGCGAACTTTGTCGTCGGTCCGGTGCTTAACCCGGAGGTTGCGACAACCTGCAATCGCCGCAAGGTCCCGTACTCCCCCGGCTGCGGCAGCGCGACGGAGATCATGCAGGCGGAGGCGCTCGGTGTTGAGATCGTGAAGGTCTTCCCCGGCGGCGAGGTCGGTGGCCCCGCCTTCGTCAAGGCAGTCAAGGGCCCATGCCCGTGGACGAGCATCATGCCCACCGGCGGTGTAGATGCGACCTGTGAGAGCATCACCGCATGGATCAAGGCCGGTGCGGTCGCACTCGGCATCGGCAGCAACCTGATCACCAAGGAACTGGTGGCGGCCGGTGACTTCGACGCCATCGCCGCCAAGGTTGCCGAGTGCCTGTGGTACGTCCGCAAGGCACGCGGGGAATCGGTATTCATCGGCATCGAGCACCCCGGCATCTTCCCCGAGAAGCCCGGCGGCGGGCAGGAGATGGCCGACTGGTACGCCGAGGCTTTCGGCTTCGATGTCGCGGTCGGCAACTCCTCGATCTTCGTCTCCGGCGAGGACAAGGGCCGCCTCGAGATCATGAAGGAGCCGGCCGAGGAGAAGGCGCACGTCTGCGTGCTGGTGCGCAACTTCGAGGAAGCCGTCTCCCAGCTTGAGGCCAGAGGCTTCGAACTCGAGGAGCCGAAGGGCAAGCCGGGCCTGAAGGCCGCGTTCCTCAAGTCATCCGACCCCGGCGGCTATCGCGTGCACCTGCTCTGGAACCCCTCGGTGACCTGAGCGCTGCACACTATCCCATAGATCACCCTCGCCCACGTCGGTCTGCATCTGACGTGGGCGTTTGTGTGTTGGGGCAGGAACGGCGCCGCGCCGCCGGGAAGATGACGCCGGCACACGCCATCCAACGCGTCTGGAGAACACCATGAGATCCACACCTGTCGTCATCGCACTTGCGGTTGTTGCGCTTTCCCTGTGTGGCTGTCCAAGAGAGACGGAGGGCGGGGGCGGCGGCACGCAGATCGGTGAAGCGCGCGAAGTGCCCGTGAACATGCCGCCCGATGTCCAGGTCGGGACGACGGGAGGCGGCGGCACGCTCCAGCTCTCCAACGACCCGACCGCCGCTATCGATATCGGGGGCGGGATGAAGGCCGTTATCCCTCCATGTATGCCCGGCGATTTCGCCATCGATCGCTTTGCGCCGAAGGTCGCCGGACATGTTGACCTGACCATGGATGGTGTCGACGAGTGTATCGTCGGCTACCAGTTCACCGAGGTGGATGATCTCGGGGAACCGACCGAGGCAGCGTACTTCGCGTTGCTGCGATATGACGGCAACACAGGGCACTGGCAGGAGTGGTTCAGCATCCCAGCCCCCGGCGACGAGAGGTTCGTGGATGAGGAGAGCATCCTCGCCGCCGGCGACATCAACGATGACGGCATTGCCGAACTCATGCTGCGCTACTACGGCTTCGGCGTTTCGGCGCGGCCTGAGACGCTCTACATCTGGCAGATCATCGATGATGAACTGACTGACGCGGTTGCTGGCGGCTGCGTGGAGATGAGCAGCGACGACGTGGTGACGATGGGCGAATTCGGGGAGGCCTTCCCCGGGCCGGAGCTGCTGCTTGCCCGTGCCGACATGGGTGACGAAGCGCACGCCGACGCCCACCACTACATCCTGAAGGCCTACGGCTGGATCGGCGACGGGTACGCGGAGGTCGGCGATGCTCGCACCGACACGCCCGTGGCCGACCCCGGCGCGGCGCTCGCTGATTGGGTGCAGGCGCAGCGGCGCTGAAGTCGAGCCAGGGAGGGCACAATGAGAGCGCAGATGCTGCTTACCCGTGTGTGGATACCTGTGGCCGCGGCCCTTGTGTTGGGAGGGGCATGCTTCGCGCAGGCGGCCCGTCCGGTGGTCGGTCTGGCCGGAGGCAAGTACAAGGCGAGCTACGTTGGCGCCTGTGAGAGCCTCGGCGCCGACGCCGTGCAGATACCGGGCTCGGAGCTGGAGAGCATCGAGGCCCTGTCGGGCTATGACGCCGTCATCGCAGTGACCAACGGCGACATGGGACAGGAAGGCTACGGGCTCACCGAGGCGGCGCAGGCGGCCGTGGCAGAGTACATCGCCGGCGGGGGACGCGCANNGCGTACTGTGCACCTACGGATGCGCGCCACCTGCGCAGGTCCTGGCCGGCAGCTTCAGCCGCTTTGGCAGGGGTTCGCACTGGCATGTCGTCGACTCCGATCATCCGATCACGCGTGGGATGCAGATCGGGCAGGCGGTCGTCTACGGGGCCGAGCGCGGCCGGGTGACGGGCCTCGACGGGAACGCAACAGTGCTCCTGGAGGAGACCAATGGCGACCCGGCCCTGCTGATCGCCGAGCACGGTGATGGCTGCGTGTTGTACGCCTGTGGCGACCTCGGCTATGCCGCCGGCTGGGACGGAACGGCACGCGAGTTGCGCGACAGGGTGCTGAGCTACCTGATCTACGGGCGCGCACAGGAGCGTTGTGGACCACCGCCCGCGGCGCCCCGCGCAATCGAGCGTGAGTGGCCCCGCGTGGTCACCCCTAGGGAGTTNNGTTGGCTACCGCCGAGAGCCGAGCCGAGGCGCCCCTGATCGCCACGGACTTCTCCGCGCCGCCGAGCGATCTCGTTGCCACCTTCGGCTATCGCATCGAGAGCGTCGCGGGCGAGTGGCAGGTCAGCCCGCCACCCGGCGAGAGCCTGCTCGCGCCGTGGGCCAGCATCCCGATGGGCAGCGTGGAGATCGAGCCCGAGGCGACCTACACGCTCCTCGCGCGGGCACGTCTTTCGGGGCTGTCGCCGAACGCCTATGCCCCTACCGAAGCCCGCATCCGCTTCTACAACATCGACGGCATCGAGATCCCCCACAGGACTATCTCCAGTGGGCTGTTCCCCGTCGGGGAGAGTGGCCATGCGCTGGCGGAGGGGGTCGCGCCGGTGGGCACGAATCGGGCGACCGCGGAGATAGTCACGATGCTCCCCGCCGGGACGCTCACCATCGAGTCGGTCACACTCACCAGGGCCGGAAACGCGGACGAGCAACTCGCGAGTGAAGACCCGCTCGATCTGCCCGCGCAGCACCCCCGGGCACTGGTGAGCGCGGAACAAGTGGCCGCCTTCAGGCAGAAGCTGGCGCTCACCGACAAGGGCCGGTTCGGCGCATCCCCGGCGGATATGTTCGCGGCCATTGTGAAGAGGGCCGATGGCTACCTCGCTGAGAGCCAGATCACCATCGGTAAGGACCAGTCGCTGCCGTGGCCGCCGACCGAAATGCCGACGCAGGGCGGTGGTCTGAGCTGGAACCCGGTCGCAGCGGCGGTCTCCGAGCGTCTGAAGAGCCTCTCGGTCGCCTACGCAGGCACCGGGGACGAGCGCTACGGAGATCGGGCGAAAGAGCTGCTGCTGGCCATCTGCGAGTGNNCCTGCGTGGTCGGATCCGGTCAACGATTACATCGCGCTCGAAATCGGCAACATCTCCATTGGCGCGGCCTTCGCCTATGACCTCTGCCATGACCGGCTGAGCGAGTCGGAACACGCGCGGGTCGCGCAGGCGATCCGCCGCAACGCGCTCCTGCCGCTCTATGCCAGGCTCTCGTCAGGCATGGGCAATACCAACGGCTATGCGCTCTGGGCGACCGCCCTGGGCCTGTGCTCCATCAGCGTGCACGGCGAGGTGGCCGGGGCATCCGAGTGTATCCGGCGGGCCGAGGACTGCATGCTCGCCTACTTCGACATGCGCGCCACCGATCATCGCACTGAGGGCCAGGGCTATGACGCCTGGGCGTACGGGCTGCTCGTCTTCCTGGCCGATTCGCTCAGGCGCAATTGCGGAGCCGATCATCTCGACCACCCATTCTTGCCCACCATGGTCGACTTCGGGACGGCCTTCATGACCAACGACCGCACCAAGCAGGCGTGGTTTGCCGATGCCGGGGGTGGAGTGTCGAACGTGGCGTGGCACTTCCCCTTCACACTGCTCGGAGCGTGGACCGGCGACCCGGATGCCGGATGGTATCTCAGTGAGACGCAGATGCTCGGACAGCCGGGCTGGGACCACTTCAAGCTGCTCGCGTGCGATGTGGCTATGCCGGTGGCGGAGCACGCTCCCGACCCGCCGGGCGCGGTCTTCCCCCGCGCGGGTTGGGCCTCACTGCGCTCCGGCTGGGAGCGAGACGGCGTCTTCGTGGCGCTGCAGTGCAGTTCCGCGGCGCAGGGGCACTCCCATGAGGACCAGAACAACTTCCTGATCTACGACGGCGGCCGCATGATGGCGATGGATTGCGGCTATGCCTCGGCCCTCGGAGGCGCCCAGAGGGAGTTCGCCCGTGGCGCGGTGGGCCATAACTGCATCCTCGTCGATGGCAAGATGCAGGTGACAAAGCGAGGATCGATCCCGTTCTACAGGTCCACCAGCGAAATCGACTATGCGATGGGTGACGCCACACTCGCCTACAGCAGCTCGATGATCGAACGCGCCCACCGGCACCTGCTGCTGCTCAAGCCGCGCCTGCTGTTGGTAGTCGATGACCTCCGCGCGGCGGGCGGCGAGCGGGAGTTCCAGTGGCTCCTGCACCCGCACTCATGGGCCAGTGAGGGCGGCATCGCGGAGGTGACGCGCGGCGGGCAGGCCATCGAGGTTGGCGCCCCCGCGACACCCGGCGATATGGATATCGTCAAGGGCGAGTACGCGATGACGCTGCGGTTCCTCCAGCCGGCCGGGATGACCGCCGGGCTGGTTGTCTACCCGGGCGCGGAGAACTACAACTCATACGTGCAAGCCACCTCGCCGAAAGCCGAGCGCACCGTGCTGGTGACGCTCATCCAGATCGGCAATGTGGATGTGGCCGATCCCGCGGCCACGGTCGCGGATGGCACGGTGACGTTCACGGCGACGGTCAACGGGCAGGCGTGCGCAGTGGCGCTGCAGCTCGCGGACGAAGATGGCAGCTCTCCGCGACTGCGCTATGAGCTGGGC
>DPJP01000372.1:19522-19970 GCA_003542955.1 Armatimonadota bacterium | reverse complement strand
GCGCTCACGGACTCCTGCGGTTCCGCGTTTCCCTCAAGGTGCGGGCGAGCTCAGACGCACCGTCCTTTATCGTATCACCTGGGCGATACCGCTTCCGGTTCCAGAAGCGACGCACGAGGTCGACGCGCGTCATTACCGGAGAAGCCAGCGCCGTTGCAGGTGCACCGTCACGCGCGCGGAACAAGCCCGGACCAGGCTCAGAACTCAACAGGATGTGGTCTCCATGGGCAACACCGGCCCCATCAAGCTCGGTTTCATCGGCTGCGGCGGAATCGCCGGCGCTCACCTGCGCTCGCTCAAGACGCTGCCGGAGTTCGCCGTCGCCGCCGCATGCGACATCAACCGGGAGCGCGCCGAGGCGTTTGCCGCCGACGCCGGCGCCGAGGGCATCTACACCGACTGGCACACGATGCTGGAGGATGCCCAACTCGACGCCATCGACATCTGC
>DPJP01000372.1:0-19440 GCA_003542955.1 Armatimonadota bacterium | reverse complement strand
GATCGCCGCGGCGGAGGCCAACTCGGTGGTGCTGATGGTCGCCCAGGTGCTCCGCTTCCGCGCCCCGCACCTCGCGGCCAGGAAGCTCATTGACAATGGGCGCATCGGCGAGGTCCGCAACATCATCCGCAGGCGCTGGTCGTTTACCAAGTCGATTGCCTCGGAGCCCTGGGCGGACAACCCGGCCCTGGCGGGCGGCTGGGTACTCTACGGCTTCGGCACCCATGAGGCCGACCTCATGCTGTGGCTGACGCGCTCGGAGGCCGTCAGCGTCTTCGCGATGGGGCGGAAGATCAACCCGCACTGGAATGACTATGATGACATCACCATCCAGGCGGAGCTATCCAACGGGGCGATGGCGCTGGAGACGCACTCGGTCAACAGCCGCGCGAGCGCCTGGGACTGCGTGGTGATGGGCACCGAGGACTCGCTCTACCTGAGCGGGGACACCATCACTATCGGCGAGGAGACGCTCAACGTGCCGCTGCAGGAGCATAACGGCATGCGCGACGAGCTGGCGGAGTTCGGCGCCGCGATAGCGCAGGGACGCGAGCCGGAGGCATCGGGGCGCGACGTGCGCAAGACGATGGTACTGCTCGAGGCGGCCAAGATATCCATGCGCGAGGGCCGCATCGTCGACGCCTCGAAGCTGTAGAGGCTCGGGGACTGCCACCTCTCGNNGGGGACAGGGACCCATTGCGTGGCATGAAGTAGGGCCTCCGGCTGCGACGGTTGGCGCAATGGGTGCCAGTCCCCCGGGGACTGCCACCTGCCTGGCCATCTCGCGCGGTCTCGGTTTCCACCTGCAACCAGGCAGGTCGCTGTCCCCAATGCTCTTTGCGCACCGGGGCTCGGGACTGCCACCCGAAGGTCCCGCCGTAGTCCCGCGCTTGCAGGACGGAGGCGGGCTGCCCCGCCGTCTCGCGCAATCAGCTCATCAGTCCGTGTCAGGGCCCCAGTGGGGTTCCCACTCGTCGCCGCTGGTATTGGTGATGTTGCGCAGGCCTCCGCCGTTGACGCCGACCGTGTAGATGTCCCTGTCTCCATCGCGCTCTGAGACGAACACGAGCTTGCTGCTGTCGGGTGACCACTCCGCATCGTAGCCGCCCAGGCCGCCGGTGGCATCGACAAAGCCCGTGCCATCGGCGTTGATCACGATCAGGTTTCTCGCACCGTCATCGCCGCTGCGCTCGTAGACGACCTTCGTGCCGTCGGGCGACCACTTCGGATTCCAATCCTGGAACGGGTCGTCTGTCAGGCGCTGCTGGTTGCCGCCGTCGGCATCCATCGCCCAGATGTTGAGTTCACCGGTGGCGTCTTCCGCCGCCCGATAGCAGATGCGCTGCCCGTCGGAGCGCCAGTCGGGCTCGTAGCAGGCATCCTCGCTGTCGGTGAGGTTGGTCAGCCCGCTGCCGTCGCGATTGATGGCCCAGATGTCGTAGCCGCCGAGGCGGGCGCTCTGGAATGCCAGCCGCAGGCCGTTGGGCGCCCATGTGGGCCTGTCGTCATAGCTTGCGGCGCCGGTGAGGATGACAATCGCGCCGGTCTGAACATGCTGCACCCAGATGTCAGTGTCGCCCTCATGAGAGACCGCGCAGGCGATGATCGAGCTGTCTGGTGACCAGCGGGCATGGCGGCAGTCGCGGTCGGCGATGTTGTAGACGGCATAGGAGACGTGGCCGTCCTCGCGCAGCCGCCATATCTCCCACGGCGTGCCGCGCTCGACGCTCAGCCAGCCGCCGATCGGCGCCCAACGCGGGTGGTGGCTGAGGATCGGGCTGATGGTATCCGCATCCGTGCCGTCGGGCTCGCAGACGATCACGCCGGCGTTGTTGCAGTAGGCGATCTGCCCCACCAGCGCGGCAATCGGCCAGGGGTCGACGCCCACGACGCAGCGCAGGACCAGGATTGCGTCGATGATGTTGACGGCGCCGTCCCCGTTGCAGTCGGCCTGCGGGGCCGGCTCGATGATCCCGACAACCATGCGCAGGATGGTGATCGCGTCGATGATGTCGGGGGCTCCGTTGCCGTTCATATCCCCTGCCAGGTAGTCCTGGGCAGTGTCAACGGGAGCGGACGCGGCGCCGGTGACAGCCGTCTCCCCGCTGCCGTGACACCCGCTCACACAGAGCATGGCAAAGCCAATCAGAACCGACAGCGCTGCACACAGATGACGCGCGGACATGAGCCGACTACCTCCCGGAGCCCGGAGGCCCCGCGCGGGCGCAGTCGACGCCTACCGGGGGCGCCAGACCGCCTCGCCGTCATGGACGTCGTTGTCGGTGAGTCTGTGAGCCTTCCCCCCGGTTGCTGAGATGACGTATATCTCGTCGTTGCCGTCGCGGTCACTGAGGAAGGCGATGTGGCTGCCATCCGGCGACCAGGCCGCGCCCCAGTCGCTCCCATCGTCTTCGGTCAGCCTGGCGGCGTCCTTCCCGTCGATGCCGACCAGGGACACGTGCATGAGGTCATCCTGCGTGCCGGTGTAGGCCAGCCGCCCGCTGTCGGGGGACCAGGCGTCGGGCTGTGGGAAGGAGCCCTGCGTTGCCAACTGCCGCTGCTCGCCCGTCTTAATATTGACCGCATGCACGCCCGCGACGCCGTCACGCTCGGAGGCAAACGCGATCCAGGCGCCGTCAGGCGACCAGAGCGGCCTGGTGGCAGGGCCCGCGTCGCTACTCACGCGCCTCCTGTTCCCTCCATTAGGCTCCATAACCCAGACGCCACCGCTGCCGTCGACTCCCGCGGTGAAGGCGATCCGTGAGCCATCGGGGGAGAATCTGGGTGCAGAGTCCTCGGCGTCACTGGGGGTGAGCGACACGGGCTCTCCGCCCGCGAGATCCACAATGCAGATGCTCCATCTGCCGTCCGCGCCGTGGCGGGCAAAGGCGATGCTCTTCCCATCCGGTGACCAGGAGACCTCCATAACGTATTGCCCGCTGTGCGTGAGGGCCCGCTGCCCGCTGCCGTCGGGGGCCATCACCCAGACGTCACTCGTGTCGTCATCCGTGCGAACAAAGGCGAGCAGTTGGCCGTCGGGAGACCAGCAGGGCGCGCCGTCGGCCGCCGGGGTGTTGCTGAGGTTGACCTGGTTCCCGCCGTCGGCGTCGCATGCGTAGACCTGGGGGTGTCCGTCACGCTGAGACACGAAGGCGATGCGACCCGGTGCGGGCGTCACAGCCTCATCACCCGCCTCGTGCGTCATCTGCGGCGTAACGACGAGGTGTTGGGCAGGCTCGTCAGGCTGCCGCCACCAGCCCCGCAGCGCCGCAAAGGCGACCAGCCCTCCGACCATGAGCACAACCAGCGCGACCTGCCACGTCCTCATCGATTCCCTCCGGCGTCGGCATGCGGGTTCACACCCGTGTGATGTTCGGCCCCGCTGCCCGGCATCCCTGCTGAAGCAATGGCATGCAGAGAGTGAGCGTTTTTTTTGAGGAATGAAGGTGCAATAACTTTTACGAAGAAAGCGTCTCACCGAAGGGTCGCAATCAATCACAATCATCGCAGACTTTCCCCACACTCCCGCTACAGGCGAGCGGACCTTCGTGCGTGTTATACGTGGCGCAGCCGTTGCGCCCGACCTCGATCGTGGTGACTGAGCTATGACGAGCACTGTACTCCTGGTGCGGGCGGGACCGGTACCGGCGGCCCTGGTCGCTCTGCTGCTGACACTGGTTTTCGTGCCGTGCGTGTGCGCCGACGACGACGTCGGCATCCCATCGGGCGAGCCGCTCACGCTCGGCGACTGCGTCGAGATAGCGTTCGCGCGGCACCCCGACATCGGCATCGCCGTTGCCTCGGCGGAGTCCGCCCGTGCCTCGGCGCGCCAGCAATCCGCCAACCTCTACCCGCAACTGAGCGCCGACTACTCCTGGCGTGAGAGCAGAGCCCTCGACGGCCGTGCGACGGTCGGCAACCGCACGACGACGCGCGGGGCCGGCGTCGGGATGACCTACACGATCTTCGAGACAGGCCGGCGGGCGCGCATCGACGCCGCGAAGACGCGGGCCACGGCTTCGGAGATCGGTATCGAGGACACGCGGCGACTGCTTGCCTATGAGGTCATCACCGCATACTACGACGTCCTGGCTGCCAGGGAGTACACCGAGGTCGCCATGCGCGGGGTCATTGATGCGGAGCGCCACCGTGACCTGGTACAGGCGAGGATCACAGCCGGCACCGCGCCGGAGTCGGACCTGCTCCCGGTCAAGCTCGAGTTGGCCAATGCCCGGCTGGCCGCGGTGCGTGCGGAGGCGGATGTTCGCACTGCCGAGGCCGCTCTGCGGGCCTATCTTGTCCTGCCGCCTGCGACCACGCTCAACCTGGCAGAGCCCGGGCCTGTGGGTGGAGAGGACCGTGAGCCTGGGGCGCTGCTGGATGAGGCGATGCGCACTCGTCCCGACCTCGCCGAGCGTCGCCTCCGGGTGGACGCATCGCGGCTCAGTCTGCGGGCCACCGAGGCCGCGGCGGGTGTCAGCCTGTCGGCGTCGGCAACGGCCGACTGGGGTCACTATGATGACAACACCGGCCACGAGTGGAGCCTGCGCGCAGGCGCGTCGTACCCGCTGTTTGATGCCGGCGCGTCCTCGGCCGCGGTGAAGCAGGCCAGGGCGGACTATCGGGGCGCCGAACTCGGACTCCAGGCGCTCGAGATATCCATTCAGCAGCAGGTCGAGTCGGCCTACTACACCCTCGTGGCGGCCCGCGAATCGGTCGACAGGGCGACGGTCGCGAGGGCCGACGCGCAGCAGAACCTCGCCGCGGCTGAGGCCCGGTATGCGGCAGACCTCGCAATCATTATCGAGGTCACCGATGCGCAGACATCGCTCCGCAGCGCGGAAGTCTCCGAGATACAGGCACAATACAACCACGCCACAGCACTGGCGGCCCTGCAGAGGGCCGTCGGCGGCTATCCTATGCCGGCAGGTGATCAGTAGTGATGCTCAAGCGAATAGTTGCAGGGGTGGTTATCCTCGCGATCATCGGCGGCGGCGTATGGTTCTACAGGAGCCGCAAGGCGGCAAAGGCGGCCGCGTCGGAAGTCGAGATCGAGACCGCGACAGTGGAGCGCAAGGACCTCTCGATTACCGTGTCGGCGAGCGGTGAACTCGAGGCGCTGACGACCGTCGAGGTCAAATCCCGCAGCGGCGGTGAAGTCACCGGCATGTTCGTCGAGGCCGGCGACTATGTCGAGGCCGGACAGATCATCGCCGAGGTCGACGCCACGCAGATACGGACCAAGGTCGATCAGGCGACGGCCGATGTCAACTCCGCGCGGGCCGGCACGGCCCAGGCACGCCTCAACGCCCGTTCGCAGGAGGTGCAGACTTACACCTCCGTCGACCAGGCGCGCGCCTCGCTCGAACAGTCCCGCGCCCAGGTCAGGCAGGCGGAGGAGGAGCTGCGCCAGAGCCGCCAGACCACCGCCGACGCGGTGCACAAGGCCAAGGCCTCGCTGGCATCCGCGGAGGCCCGCCTCAAGCAGGCCATTCTCCAACGTGATGCCGGCAAGAAGCTCTACGACGCCGACATCACCAGTGCCGAGGCATCCCTCGATTCCAGGCGCCAGAGCCTGCAACTGGCCATCGCGGGGCCGCGTACGGAGAACATCGAGCAGGCACGCGCAAGCCTCCGCAGCTCGCAGGCCAACCTCGCCAATGCCGAGAAGACGCTCGAACGGCAGAAGGCGCTCCTCGACAAGGGCTTCATCTCCCAGCAGGCCTTCGACGACGCCCAGAAGAGCCAGAAGCAGGCGCGCGCCGATGTTGATCGGGCAACCGCGGCACTGGCGGAACTCGAGGCGGGCAACCGCCCCGAGGAAATCGCCCAGGCTCGGGCATCCGTGACACAGGCAGAGGCCTCCCTCGCGCTGGCCAAGGCCGGCTACTCGGACGTGCAGGTCAAGGAGCAGGCGGTGACCGTCGCCGAGGCCTCGGTCGAGGAGGCCAGGGCCAACCTGACCTCCGCGGAGGCCGACCGCGGCTCGGTACTCGTGATGGAACAGCGACTCAAGTCTGCGAAGGCAGGCCTTGTGGAGGCCGAAGCCGCGCTCGCGAAGGCGGAGTCCGGCACCCTTCAGGATGAGGTCAAGCGCAGGCAGATCGACATAGCCATGGCCGACCTGCACAAGCGCACACTCGCACTGCAGGATGCCGCGTATGACCTGCAGTATACCCAGGTGGTTGCGCCGCGCTCCGGCGTCATCATGTCGAAGCTGGTCGAGGAGGGCACTGTGGTACCCGCCGGTACCGCCGCGCTCCGCGAGGGAACCGGCCTCGTCACCATCGCCGACATCAGCGAGATGTATGTGCTCGCCGACGTCGACGAGGTCGATATTGCGCCCGTCGCCGTCGATCAGCCCTGTGAGATCAGCGTGTCCGCGCTCGAGAGCAAGAAGCTCACCGGCAAGGTCGTCAAGATCTTCCCGCTCGGTCAAGAAGAGAACCAGGTCATCCGCTTCAAGGTCAGGATGAAGATTGACAACCCGCCGAAGGAACTGCGGCCCGGCATGACCGCCGACGCCACCATCAAGGTCGCCGAGCGCAAGAACGTTCTTGTGATCCCTGACGTCTGTGTCACCCGTGATAATAAGGCCGGGCCCTTCGTCGAGGTTTTCGAGAACGGCACCACGACCAAGCCCGAGATGAGAGCCGTCAAGGTCGGGTTGAGCAACTGGGAGGACACCGAGATCACGGAGGGCCTCAAGGAAGGCGAGGTAGTCCTCATCCCGCCGCCTCCGGGCAGCAATGTGCCCTGGATGCAATCAGACAAGGACAAGGCGAAGAAGGAAGCCGAAGACCGTAACAGGCAGCGCATGCTCAGGCAGTTCCGCAATAGATAGGCCGCCCGCGGCCGTGTGATAGGGTGCCACGATGCTGATTGAGATACGCGACCTAACGAAGGTATACGACACCGGGAAGGTGCAGGTCAACGCGCTTCGGGGTGTCGATCTGGCGGTTGACGAAGGAGACTTCGTTGCCATCATGGGCCCGTCGGGCTCCGGCAAAACGACCTTCATGAACGTGCTCGGGTGTCTGGACCGCCCAACGGATGGCAGCTACAGCTTCGAGGGGCGACAGGTAGAGACGCTCACAGACGGCGAACTCGCGGACATCCGCAACAGGCGAATGGGCTTCGTGTTCCAGAACTACAGCCTGCTGCAGCAGGCCACGGCGCTGCACAACGTCGAGTTGCCGTTGTTGTACGGGCATGCGCCGAACCGGCGCAAGCGTGCGCTCGAGGCCCTCGAGAGACTGGGGGTCGCCGAGCGCGCCCATCACAGGCCCACGGAGCTCTCCGGAGGGCAGCAGCAGCGCGTCGCCATCGCCCGCGCCATCGTCAACGAGCCATCGATCATCCTCGCCGACGAGCCAACCGGCAACCTCGACTCGAAGACCGGCAAGGAGGTCATGGGGCTGTTCTGTGATCTCAACGCCCAGGGCATCACCATCGTCATCGTCACCCACGACGATCACGTCGCCGCGTACTGCAGGCGCCTGGTCGATTTCCTCGACGGCCGCATCGTCAGCGACAACCATGGCGCCGGCAAATGCGACACGGCGGCAGCCGGGGACGCCGGGCATACGCCCGCACGCGGGATACCGCCGCAGGACGAGCCATACGATGATGCTTCCACGGAGGGGGAGGTGACGGGGCAGTGACGATCATTGAAGCGGTTTGGGTCGCACTCGCCGGCCTGAAGGCGAACAAGCTTCGCTCCTTCCTCACGATGCTCGGCGTCATCATCGGTGTCGGCGCCGTCATTGTCGTCGTCGCCATCGGCCAGGGCCTCAAGCAGGACACTATCGACCGCATCCAGTCCATGGGCACGAACCTGCTGATGGTCAGACCGGGCATGGGGCGGCGCGGCGGGGTTTCGAGCGATACACCTGTCATCAGCCTCGAGGTCGCCGACGCCGAGGAGATCAAGCGGACGGTCGGCGGTGTCCTGGATGTGGCTCCCCAGTTGGAGGGCAGCGTCCAGGCCAAGTATCGAAGCCTCAACACGCGGACGCGGCTCGTCGGCAGCACTCCCGAGTTCGAGACGGTGCGGAGCTGGAACCTTGCGGAGGGACGTTTCTTCACCGAGGCGGAGGTCCGCGGGCGCAAGCGCGTCTGCGTACTGGGCAGCGAGGTTGTCAATGAGCTGTTCTTTGGCCGATCGCCCATCGGTGAGTGGGTCCGCCTCAACGGCATTCCCTTTGAGGTCATCGGCGCCGCCAAGGAAGCCGGCGGCTCCTGGGGTAGCCCGGATAACCAGATCGCCGCGCCTCTGTCGACCGTGCGGTACCGGGTGCTGGGCGGCAGGAACATCAACATGATCGGCGTCTCGGCGGTAAACACTGACGCCATCGACAAGGTCGAAAAGGGCATCGAGGTTCTGCTGCGGCGCCGCCACAAGCTCCGCACCGGCCAGGACAATGACTTCACCATCATGAAGCAGTCGATGATGCTCGAATCGATGGCCGAGGCGAGCGAGACGATGACGAGGCTGCTCGGTGGCATCGCACTGGTCTCCCTGCTCGTCGGCGGCGTCGGCATCATGAATATCATGCTCGTGTCGGTGACTGNNACGCGCGAGATCGGCATCCGCAAAGCGGTAGGAGCCCGCAAGCGAGACATCCTCTGGCAGTTCCTCATCGAGGCGGTGGTGCTCAGCGTCATCGGCGGCGCCATCGGCATCGGTGTCGGCGTGGGAGCATCCCATATCGTCTCTACAAAGGCCGGCTGGACGGCAATCGTCTCGCCCAGCTCAATCGTCTACGCCTTCATCTTCTCGGCCTGTGTCGGGATCGTCTTCGGCCTGTGGCCGGCCAAGCGCGGCGCGGATATGGACCCGATCACCGCACTGAGAGCCGACTGAACGAGCCCAGGCAGCAGCGTCTCCGGGGGAAGCAACAACACAGGATCAGAGGAGTCGCGGGCTTTTGAGACCGCGCGTTAACAGACCATAATCACTATGACACCGCGGGCCGGAAGGCCCGTGCCTCCTCTGATGTACGGCCTATCGAGCACGCAGGGCTGTGACCGAGCCCGCGCCCAGGCAGCAGCATCAAGCGCGTCTGACCCTTTTTGCTTGAACACCCGTTCGCATCCGACTATAATGCCGCGGGGGAGGAAACCACAGGCAAGAGGCGGTCACTATTCCGCACGAGCACGACGACAACACTGACACCCCGCAGAAGCCCGACGCCGGCCGCACGCCCGATATCGCCGAGTTGCGCCGGAAGCTCCGCAAGCAGCACTCCCGGCCGCGCCCGGTCGGCGCGCAGTCGCACATTCGGCGCACGCTTGATGCTCCCTCGCCGCCGATGTCGCGCCCGCGCTCTCAGCAGGCGGCACGCGCCGCAACGCCCGCCGAGCCCGACCTGACGCCACTCACGGGCCCCGCGGTGAGGCTCGAGAGCGCCGTCAACGGCGTCGAGGTGGCCGGCCCGCTCGGGACGGGCTACCTCATCAAGACCCCGATCAGCTCCCTGAGCGGCTTCGAGCACGTCAGCGACGCCTTCGCATCCGAGTTGGCGCGACCCGATGCGCCGGTGGCCCGCATGCTCTCCGCGACCGCCGGAGGTCAGGTCCCTGTCGAAAACATCATCTTCATGGACCTGGAGACCACAGGCCTGGACGCCACGCCGCTGTTTCTGATTGGCACGATGGTGTGGGAGGACGGCGACTTTGTGGTCCACCAGTACCTGGCCCGCGATTACTCGGAGGAGCGTGCGGTCATTGCGCTGTTTCACGAGCAGGCGCGGCAGAAGCACCTGATGGTGTCATTCAACGGCAGGAGCTTCGACCTGCCGTATGTGCGCACCCGCGCCGCCGCGACCGGCGCTCCGCTCGACGTCAGGCTCCCACACTGCGACCTGCTGATCGAGGCCAGGCGCGCGTGGAGCAACCGCCTGCCCAACTGCAGGCTGCAGACGATCGAGACCCACATCCTCGGCAGGCAGCGCCATGACGACCTCCCGGGGCGATTCATCCCGGAGGCCTATCACGAATTCGTGCGCACGGGCGATGCCCGCCGCATCATACAGATACTCGAGCACAACGTGCCCGACCTGATCACCATGGCCGAAATCCTCCTCCGCCTGCCGGGGAGGTGAACGGCCGGCAATGCGGATAT
Source organism: Armatimonadota bacterium (assembly GCA_003542955.1). GTDB lineage: Bacteria > Armatimonadota > Zipacnadia > Zipacnadales > UBA11051 > UBA11051. The sequence goes on along the minus strand of DPJP01000372.1, from coordinate 9,314 downwards.
CTGACCTCCTTCAGCAGATCCGGTCATCGCCCGACTACCGCGGGCAGATCGTCTACACCCGTGAGGTCGCCGCGCGTGAGGCTCGGTATGCCGACCCCGCAGAGCCCCTCCGTGAGCCCGCCGCCCGGATGCTTAGTTGCCGGGGCATAGAGCGCCTCTACTCCCACCAGGCCCAGGCGCTCGATGCTTTCAGGGCCGGGGATGATATCGTCATCGCCACCGGCACCGCCTCCGGCAAGTCGCTGTGCTACATCATCCCGATACTGGAGGCCCTCGCCGCCGACCCGACCGCCACCGCACTGCTGCTCTTCCCCACCAAGGCGCTCACCCAGGACCAGTTCAAGGGCTTCTCCGAGGGCCTGCGAATGGCCGGAATGGAAGACGTCCTCTGCGGCGTCCACGATGGTGACACACCGGCGGAGACCCGCCGCAAGCTGCGTGACGAGGGCCGCGTCATCTTCACCAACCCGGACATGCTGCACGCCTCGGTGATGCCCCAGCATGGCCGCTGGGCCGACTTCCTCGCCAACCTGAAGATACTCGTGATTGATGAACTCCACGTCTACAGCGGCATCTTCGGCTCGAACATGGCCAATCTGATGCAACGGTTCTTCCGCGTCTGCGAGCACTATGGCTCCTCGCCGCGGGTCATCGCCTGCTCGGCGACCATCGCCAACCCGGGCGAGTTGGGGGCGGGGCTCACCGGCCGCCCGATGCGCATTATTGACGACGACGGCAGCCCGCGCGGAAAGCGCACATACGTGCTTTGGAATCCTCCCAGGCAGCGCGGAACCATCTACCGCTCGCGCCGCAGCGCCAACGTCGAGGCACACGAACTCATGGCGCGGCTGATCCGCCTGGGGATGCCGACGATCACCTTCTCGAAGGCCAAGATGACCGCGGAGATGATCTACCGGTACGTGTGTGAGAAGCTGCAGCAGGAGGCGCCGGAGCTGACCGGGAGGGTGACGCCCTACCGCGGGGGGTACCTGCCCCAGGAGCGGCGCGAGATCGAGCGCCGACTCTTCGCAGGCGAGCTGCTCGGGGTCAGCACCACCCGCGCGCTGGAGCTGGGGATTGATGTGGGCGGGCTGGATGCGTGCATCCTCGTCGGCTATCCCGGCACGTTGGCATCGTTCTTCCAGCAGTCGGGGCGCGCGGGACGTGGTGAGCGCGAGAGCCTGATCATCCTCGTCGGGCTCGATACGGCCATCAACCAGTACGTGATGACCAACCCGGAGTATCTGTTCGGCCGACCGATCGAGCGCGCCGTCATCGACGAGCACAACCCCTACGTCATCACCGGCCACCTGCGCTGCGCGGTCCATGAGCTGCCCCTGCCCGAGGAAGACTCGCATATCTTCGGCCGGCACGCTCCCCTGGCTCTGGACATACTCCAGGAGAACCAGAAGGTCCGCCGCATCGGCGGCACCTGGTACCACGCCTCCACCGAGACGCCCCAGCACGAGATATCGCTGCGCGACTACGCCGACTACAATGTGGTCATCGAGGACATCGCTACCGGCGCCATCCTCGGGGAGGTCAACAAGTTCGACGCCCCGCCGATCCTGCACCCGCACGCGATCTACATGCACCAGGGCGATACCTACATCGTCCGGGAGCTTGACCTGCAGCGCAACATCGCCCGCGTCGAGCGCATCGAGGTCGATTACTACACGCAGCCGCTCGGCGGCACCGACGTCCATCACGTCGACCACCGCCTGCGTGAGAAGCCGTTCGGCGCCGGCAGGGCCTACTGGGGCGAGGTAACGGCCTACTTCCGCAACTGGGGCTTCGAGCGCGTCCACTTCTACTCGCTCGATGCCATCGACATCCAGGGGCTTGACCTGCCGACGATGCAGCTCGAGACGATGGCGCTGTGGATGGTGCCGCCCGAGCCTCTGATGCACATGGTGCGCACCGCCGGTCTCGACGCCCACAGCGGCCTGCGTGGCGTCGGCTATGCCACCCGCATGCTGCTGCCGACCTTCATGACCTGCGATACGCTCGATTTCTCCCACTCGATCGGCAGCGCCAACTCGGAGTGGAACGCGATCTTCATCTATGAGCGCTACCCGCTGGGGCTGGGCTTCACCGAGAAGGCCTATGACCTGCTGCACGGGATTCTGCCTGCCGTCTATGAGAACGTCCGCTCCTGCGAGTGCGCGGAGGGCTGCCCGTGCTGTGTCGGCAAGCCGTTGCGCGGCTACTCGACGTGGAATGTCGAGCGCGGCGAGGCCTCGGTTCCCTCGAAGAAATCCGCGCTGATGATCCTCGAGGGCTACCTCGATGACATGAGCAACCTGAGCAATCCCGACGTCGGCTCGATGACCGATTCCGAGGATGCGATGCGCGGGCGGCTCGAGCGCTCGATGCGCCGACGCCTCGAGCGGATGCGCGAGCCGAGCCACTTCCACCCCATCGACCCGCTGCCGCGCACGGAGTACCCCTCCCGCGAGGCCGAGGAGCAGTTGGCGCAGCCCGATGTCGCCACCCGCAAGGAACGACGCGGCAATCTGGAGAAGGACCTCCGCAGGCGGCTGGCAAAACGTCTGCCAACCGACAGGCTGGATGCCTTCGCGCCCAGGGCGAAGGGGCCGGAGCCGTTGCGCACGAGCCGGAGCCTGCCGCCGATCGCGTTCAGCGGTCGGCCCGAGGTGCAGAGCGAGCAGGCGTCCGCCGATAGCGACGCCATGCCACCGCCCCGGCGGGAGCCGATTGAGCAGGGCGATACGCTGGCCGCCAGGGCCCGCCGTCTCAAGAAGCAGCGCAAGCAGGACCAGTAGCAGCCCACCCCGATTTCGGAGCAATCAATGGACGCAGGCACCCTGCTCGACCGCCTCCAACACAGCGAGTTCTTCGACGGCCAGATCGTGCACGTGGAGACCGTGCCCGCGCGCGAGGCCGTCTTCTCCGAGGTCTCTGGCGGCCTGCACCCCGCCGTAGCCGCAGTCCTCGGTGAGGCAGGTATCACCAGGCTCTACAGCCACCAGGCGGAGGCGATCAACCACATCCGTGCCGGCAACAGCGTCGTCATCGTCACCGGAACCGCCTCCGGCAAGACGCTCTGCTACAACATCCCGATTGTCGAGACGCTCATCGGGGACCCCCTGGCAACCGCCCTGTGCATCTACCCGACGAAGGCGCTCGCTCAGGATCAGCTTCGCGGCATCGGCAGCTTCCACCGCCCCAATGAGGGGATCGACTTTCTGGCCGGCACCTACGACGGTGACACGCCCCAGAACCTCCGCCGGAGGCTGCGCGACGGGGGAAACATCGTCCTCACCAACCCGGATATGCTTCACCAGGGCATCCTGCCCCAGCACGCGCGCTGGAACCGCTTCTTCACGCACCTTAGGTATGTCGTCATCGACGAGGTGCATGCCTACCGCGGGGTGTTCGGCTCTCACCTGGCTAACGTGATGCGTCGGCTGCGGCGCATCTGTGCTCACTACGGCGCCGAGCCCCGGTTCATCTGCTCCTCGGCCACCATCGACAACCCGCGCGAGCACGCTGAGCGCATCTCCGGCAGACGGATGGAGCTGGTTACCAACGACGGCTCGCCGCGCGGCGCGCGCCATTTCGTGATGTGGAACCCGCCGCCATTGACCACCGCCGCCCGCGGACGGCCCGACCAGTGGCGCGTCGGCGGTGACCGCAAGAGCCCCCTCTGGGAAGCTGTTCACCTGATGTCCACGCTCGTGCGGGAGGGCATCCAGACGATAGCCTTCGTCCGCACGCGGCTGATGGCGGAACTCATCTTCAAGAACACCCGTGACCTGTTGCGGGAGGTCTCCCCGCGCCTGTCGCAGGCCGTCCATGCCTACCGCGGCGGGTACCTGCCCGAGGAACGTCGCGAGATCGAGCGCCGCTTGGTCGACAAGTCGATCATGGGTGTCGCGAGCACTAACGCGCTCGAGCTGGGAATCGACATCGGCAGCCTCGACTGCTGCATCATGGTCGGCTACCCGGGCACGGTGGCGAGCCTGTGGCAGCAGGCAGGCCGCGCAGGGCGCGGTGACGACGAGTCGGTGGTCTTCTTAGTCGGTCAGAACACCCCGATGGACCAGTACCTGATGACGCATCACGACTACATCTTCGCCCAGTCGCCCGAGCAGGCCGTCGTGGATGCCGACAACCCCCACATCTGCATCGGCCATATCCGCTGCGCCACGCATGAACTGCCGCTCGGCGACGCCGAGGTCGAGCAATTCGGCCCCTACGCCGACGTGGTGCTTGAGCTGCTCGAGGACGAAGGCCTCGTCAAGCACCTCGAGGACCACTGGTACTGGGCGTCATCGGACTACCCGGCCGCCCAGGTGAACCTCCGCAACATCGCCGGCCCCGTCTACACCATCCAGGACGAGGCGGAAAGCGAGCGCATCATCGGCACGCTCGATGAGGTCAGCGCGCTGGCCCAACTCCACGACCATGCCGTCTACCTGCATGGCGCGGATACCTACTTCGTCAACCGGCTCGACCTCGATCAGAAGATCGTGCATGTCGAGCGCCGCGACCTGGATTACTACACCCAGTCCATCCAGACATCTCAGATTCGCATCGACGAGGTGGAAGAGAACCGCGAGTGGCGCGGCGGACTGGCGGGCTTCGGCGATGTCACTGTGACCACAGCTATCCCGATGTTCAAGAAGATACGCTTCCACTCCCGCGACAGCCTCGGCTTCGAGGAGCTGGAACTCCCGCCGCAGAGCCTGGAGACCGTCGCGATGTGGGTCGCCCCGCCGGAGCAGCTTGCCGAAGAGATGCTGCGGCAGAAGATGATCCTCGCCGACGGGCTGATCGGCATCGCCAATGTGATTGTGGAGGTTGCGCCATTCTATGTGATGTGCGATACGCAGGACATCGGCACGGTCGTCGAATCGGCATGTCTGAATCGCGACGCGCTGTTCCTGCATGACCGCTACCCCGGCGGGATGGGCTATGCGCGCCGGTGTCTGGACTGCATCGATGAGCTGATGCGCTCCGTGCACTCGGTGATCGCAGAGTGCAGTTGCGAGGATGGCTGCCCCTCCTGTGTCGGGGCGGCAGTGCCGCCCTTTGCAATGACTGACCTCGATAGCGCCGTGCGCGGCCGCATCCCGGACAAGTCCGCGGCGCTGTATCTGCTCGACAGGCTGTTTGAGGGTGAATAGAGGAGGGGAACACCATGCCTCTACGTGACAAGTTCGACCTCACCGGCAAGACCGCACTCATCACCGGGGGAGCGCGCGGCATCGGCAGGGCCTGCGCGGAGGGTCTCGCTGAGTTCGGGGCCGACCTCGCGCTGGTCGACATCCATGCTGGCAACCTCGCCGCCGCCCGTGCCGAACCGGCCGAGGCGTGGGGCGTCGCCGTCGAGACATATCAGTGCGATGTCACCGATGAGACCGCAGTCGTGAGGCTGGTCGATACGGTCGCGGATCGCTTCGGCCGCATCGACATCCTGCTCAACTCCGTCGGTATCACCATCTGGCAGGATACGGTGGGCATGAGCCTGGAGCAGTGGCAGCGCGTGATGGAAGTGAATCTCACCAGCACATTCCTCTGCTGCCGGGAGGTCGGTCGCCACATGATCGAGCGCGGCGGCGGCTCGATCATCAGTATCGCGTCGATGTCGGCGCATATCGTCAACACGCCGCAGAACCAGGTGGCCTACAACGCATCGAAGGCGGCGATGATCCAACTCACCCGCAGCCTCGCCGCCGAGTGGGCGTCACACGGCATCAGGGTGAACACCATCAGCCCCGGGTATACGCTCACGGAGATGACCCAAACCGTCCCCGAGCACCATCCCGGCTGGTGCGAACGCATCCCGATGGGCCGGATGGCGGAACCGGATGAGATCGCCGGCGCTGCCGTCTTCCTGGCCTCCGACGCCTCGAGCTACATCACGGGGCACGATCTGGTCATCGACGGCGGCTATATGTGCTGGTAGCCGCATGAATGGAGGAGCACCATGCCGGGTTCGACGGAGCGCATTGCCAGGGCTTTCGCGCACGAGCTACCTGACCGGACGCCGCTGTTTGAGATATTCTGCAAGTTCCACCCTATCCACTGGGACATCGCGGGGCGCAATGTCGCCACCGATGCAGTGATGTACTGGGACGCGCTCTCGGACGGCATTGCGTGGGATGAGTTGATCGAGGCCGAGGCGCGGGCGATCTTCGATGTCAACCGCTTTTTCGGGGTGGACATGGTCCGCGTCGGCGGCAACATCGGCCCCGGCTACGCGCGACCGGTGAAGACGGGGAGGTGGTCATGGACGCTCGACGGCACCGGCTACCTCTACAACGAGCGCACCGCGCTGGTCGAACCCGCCGAGCCGATGGCCGATTCGGCCAAGGTCACCGAGCAGGAGCGCCGCGAGGAGATTGAGCGTTGCGAAGGCCTCATCCGGCCCACTCCGCCGGAGAACTTCGCGGTGCTGCATCGCGTGCAGGAGCTGGCGGCAGAGGCCGGTCTCGACTGGGTCTACATGGGCGAGATCGGCGCCGGCACCGGAGTGGCCTTCTACCCGCCGTTCATGCTCATGTGGCTGGCCACGGAGCCTGAACTCGTCGACCGATGGCTGTACACCCAGAAGATCCCGGCCTTCGCGCGCACGATCGAGTGTATCGAACACGGCTGCTCGGTGATCGCCATCGGCGGCGATGTCAGTTGTGACAAGGGCCCCTTCATCTCCCCTGCGCACTACCGCCGCTTCATCCTCCCGGTGATCCAGGAGCATGTCGGCGTCATCCACGAGCACGGCGCGCGGGCGGTATACACCGCCGACGGGAACCACTGGGACATCAAGGAGGACTTCTTCTTCAACTCCGGCGTCGATGGCTACAAGGAAGTCGACAAGGCCGCCGGGATGACCTGGCCGCGCCTGATCGAGGAGGGGATTGATCGGCGCGTGTGCATCATCGGCAACCTCGACGCCCGGCATACACTGTGCCTGGGCACACCCGACGACGTGCGTGCGGAGGTCATCGAGTGCCTGACCTACGGGCAACAGAGCCCCGGCGGGCACATCCTGCATGCCAGCCACTCGGTGCATGAGGATGTCAAGGTTGAGAACTACCATGCGGCGGTGGAGGCCTATCGGCAGTTCTTTGGTCTCGAGCCACTGCCGCGGTAGGTTCCCCGGCCAGCATCGACACGCACCTGAAACAGAGCCATGCAACGAAAACGCAAGAGTTTCTCAAGATCCGTGCAAATTGCTTCCCTTCACCTCGGTGATGTGCCAACCTGAGACGAGGCCCGCATACGTGGAGGCACGCTCGGGTGCCATCGCGCCGTCGGGGGGGACACAACAATGCTCGCAGCCTTCGCCGCATTCATTGGTGACGAGACAGGTCTGACGTCCGTCGAGTACGCGATCCTGCTCGCGCTCATCGCAGCCATTGTCGTCGGGGCGTGGGACGCGCTGGCAAGCCCCGACGCGAGCCTGCGCACAGCGCGCGCGCCGTCGCGGTTGTAGGCCGCCTCGGGCCGGAGCCTACGCTGCATGCGCCGCGCCGGGGTAAACCGTTGCGGACAGATTCTTCCTCACACGGATGAACATCTACCTGCCGGGTACGTCCAATGTGCAATGCTGCAGTGTGCCACTCCATGCCCCGACAGCAGGGGGCACTGAGTGAGCACCAGGGAATCGAGCGAAGACAGTCACGCGGGAGGTGACACAGATGGGCTGCAAGCCGAAGGGCGGCTGTGGAGGCGCCAAGAAGGACGACAAGAAGAAGGACGAGAAGAAGAAGGGCTGCTGCGGCAAGTAAGGCGCCGCCATACTGAGCATTGAGGGGCTGCTGTCGACAAGCGATGGCAGCCCCGTCCATTTGGCCGTAGCGACGAACCGCGCTCCCCTACCCGAACTCCTCATACGCCGCAAACAGCGCCAGCACGTTCTCCAGCGGCGTGTCCGGCTGGATGTTATGGGCGGTGCACAGGATGTAGCCCCCCTCACTCCCCGCTGCCTCGATTTGCCGACAGACGTGCTCGCGAACCTGCTCCGGCCTCCCGTGCGGCAGAACGCCCTGGATGTCGATGCCGCCGTGGAAGCACAGGTCGCGGCCGTAGGCGCGGCGGAGTCCCCCGAGGTCCATCCCGGCGGCCTGCGGCTGCAACGACTGGAGGATGTCCAGCCCGCACTCGATGAAATCCGGGATCAACTCGACCACGCTGCCACAGGTGTGGTGCATGACCCTGATCCCGTATCGGTGCGCCAGTTCGATGAAGGCCGCAAAGCCCGGCCTGAAGCACCTCCGCCAGGTCTGCAGGCTCATCATCGGGCCCTGCTGCGTACCGAAATCGTCCCCCATCATGAGGATGTCGATAGCGTCGCCCGCCGCCTCGAAGACCCGCCTGTTGTACTCGAGGAAGTACTCGACGATATGCGCGATGATAGCCTCGGCAACTCCTCCCCCGTCGGCCAGGTCGAGGTAGGTCTGCTCCATTCCGCGCAGGTACATCATCGGCTTGAGTTGCGCGGTGCGATCGAGGCGGTCACCGGCGCTGACAACCGCGTAGCCCTCATGCGCCAGGCACTGCTCGCGGACGTGGGAGTAGTCCCACCAGTCCGGACTCGGCCAGCGGCCGTAGCCGTCGACCTCGGAGGGCGTTCGCGCGGCGGCCAGTGGCGCATCCACCACGTGCTGATAGGTCCACGTGTAGCCGCCGCCGGTCACCGTCTTCGGCTTGCGGCGCACGCCCCAGAGGTCCTCGACACTGCCGTCGGGGTGAGCGCGAAAGCTCTGCCCGACACATGCCGGCCCCTCGACGGTGCGCATGTCGATGTCGAAGTGCCGAAGCAGGCTCTCGCGATCCGGCAGACCAAGGTGCTCGAGCAGGCGCGCGGTGACCTCGGAGGTCGCCCAGTAGTCGCGCGGCAGGCGGTCGGGCGGCTGATGGGAGAGCGCCGTCATGACGCGCTCGCGGTGGTTCACGGATGTCATCCTCGCCAATGTAATGTGTGCGCACTGCCCCTGTGGCAGCCGTGCTCTCGTACAACCGGACGGCTCCGGCGCGGGACACTCCGGCCGCGGCACGCCGCGAGGGGAGCATTCCACACCGCACGTGGTCTGCCCTACTCCGGCAATCCACAATCCGGCACATTGAAACGGCGCATCACCGGCGAAAGACGCGTGGAAGCGTGACAGGGGGGGAAGAGTGAGAAGGTGAGGAAACTCCAACACTCCTGACATCGCCGGGCTTCGGCGCGATGAGTCCCTGTGCGAGCGGAGTTCGTCCACCGGGCGCCGCGGGAGATAGATGTCTGGATTCGACGTCACGCAAGGCGTCGAGGACAACTGCTGGGGTCAGGCACTCACAAT
>DPJP01000399.1 GCA_003542955.1 Armatimonadota bacterium | reverse complement strand
TGCGGGATTCCCTCGCCCCTAATCCCTAACCCCTCGCCCCTGTCGTTCTCCCAGTGTCTGCGGCGTGTCGTTGATGGCGAGAATGCCGTTTTGACGCGGGTGAGAAGGCATTTTTGTGTAATTGGTATGGTGTCCCCGGAATAGAACGCGGAAGCGGCATGCGCGCAGGTCGAGGGTCAGCGTCGGGCGAAGCGGAGGGTATTCCTTGACATCAGCAACCGGCCGCACTGGAGGACCCATGCGACTGCATACTATTGCGATAGGGGCGTTGATCCTGGTGTCGACAACGATGACGAGCCGGGCGCAAGACGGCGGCGAGCACTGGAATGCGCCGGACCGAGCCGCAAAGGTCGCCGCCCTGATCCCGGGCCGCGCCGTACCCAAATACACTCCACAGACGCTGTTTGCCGAATGGACGGCGGAGCAGGCCGCCCGCTGGGCCGCGGAACACCCCCAACAGGATGCCGACACGCTGTACGCCGAGCATGCGGCAACTGCCCCGACCGATGCCGAGTTGACCGATGACTTCCCGATTCACATATCGCCCTTCGGACGACCGCGCGGAGGCGGCGGCACGCAGCCGACCCACCATCTGACGGACAACGCCGAGAAGCTCCTCAACACATACTGCCCGTTCTGCGGGTCGCACTCGTTCAGTCTCGCCTTCGACGCCGATGACCCCTACGGCCATGCGGTGACCGGCTGCTGCAAGACGCACCTGTACTCCCGGGATGAGGACTGGCCGGCCGACTCCCCGCTCAAGCCGAGCACAACGGTGCCCTTCGCCCACCTCGATGACACGGTCGTGGATGTCGCGTGCACGTTGCACACGGACCCCGAGGGCGTCGAGTGGGAGCTGTTCATCCCGACGATCTTCGCCCACAAGCGCTGGCTGGACCAGGGCGGGTCGCTGGTTCGCCACTACGGCGAGCGCTTCCGGCAGACCGCCGATCCGGTGTGTGTGCACAAGATAGCGATTCTGCTCGACAGGGTGGCCGACACCTACTACGGCCTGCCACTGGCCTCCAACAACAACCTCTGCAACGGGAGAGATGGCAAGCCTCTGACGCGCGCTGAGTGGGAGGCCGTGCCGCGGCCGGCGATCTTCGAGGTCAGCTACCTGGGCCCCTGGAGCAAGCGGATGCCCTACAGCAGCCCCGGCTGGCTGAACATGATGGATGAGCACATCTGGGTTGAGCCGTTCGCACGAGTGCGGCATCATCCCGTCTTCAAGCAGGTATCGCAGAAGCTGCACGGTGACCCGGAGGCGCTCGACAGGAAGATCATGAGCAAGCTGATGCGGGAGCTGTCGCTGATGTTCCAGAGCGTCTTTTCGCAGAAGCTGCTGCACAACTATCAGGAGGCTATCTACATCGACCTGTGGCTGCTGGGGGTGCTGCTGCAGGATGATGTGCTGATCGACTTCGCGGGACCGTGCCAGGAGCTGAGCATGTACAACCACAGCTACCAGGACGGGATGAATGGTGAGGGCGCGCCGAACTACATGGCGATGCCCGGTGGCTACTACTACCCGGTGCTCAAGGACCCGAACGGATGGCTGCAGTACCAGCCCGATTTCCTCGAGAGAAACCCGTTCTACTGGGCCGCAAGTGGCGAGCTGGGCAAGCTGGAGACCGTCCGGGGGCTGCAGTTGGAGTTCGGCGACCAGCATGAGCATGCGTTCGCCCCCAACTTCGTCAGCGATCCGGCCCGGGTGCGGACGAACGAACGGATCGGCAGCCGGAACTGGGCCGGCTACGGTGTCGGCATCATCCGTGTGGGAGGGCCGGGACACCGGCAGGAGTTCGCCCTCGATTACACTCGCGCAACGCTGCACAACGCTCGGGACGCCCTGAGCATGGAGTGCTGGATCGATGGCGTACCTGTGATGCGTAAGGGCGGATACTCGGCCTGGTGGTCCAACGAGCGTCTGCAGTGGGACCGGCCGGAGTTCCAGGCGCTGAAGGCCATGGACTACCCCTACGAGATCGCCGAGGGCGGGCACGACTTTGATGGGTGGTCATGGGTCTGGTCGCACAGCCCGCTCTGTCAGAACACACTGACGGTGGATGAGACTGCGACGGGAGCCGGCTGGGACGACAACCGCGGCTACGGGGAGTGCATCACCTTCAAGGGCGGGGAGACGGCGGGTGCGCCGGGCTCAGGCTTCCAGGTGCTGGATGTGCGCGATCACTACTCGTGGGCGCGGATGGACGTGGATGTCAGCGATTGGCGGCGGACGGCGATCGGCGTCGAGGGTCCCGACGGGCGCCCGTACGTTCTCGACATCACCCATATCGTCGGCGGGCAGAGACACGCTCTCTACAACAACGCCTGGGCCGAGCGCGCGGCCGAGAATCTCCCCGCGGTGACCGCGCGGGCCGACACGCTGGCGGATGCCTTCTTCGGCAACACGCTGCCGGAGGACACCGCGCACTACCGGAACTTCGGGCAGGTCCGCGGAGTGCAGCGGCATGGTGAGCCCTCGGAGACATGGGATGTCGAGTGGCAGACCGACTACGCGGCGCTGGCGCCGCGCGAGCACGGCGGAGCGCCGTTCCGTCGCCCGTTGCCTGATGACGTGGGCCGGGTTCGCATGCGGATGATCGGCCTGGGGCAGGACGATGGGCGGACCGAACTGCTCAGCGGCAAAGGCCCATGGATCGGCTGGCTCCGGCAGACCTTGCCAGACAACCAGCGTGCGGACGGCAACGTCGCTTTCATGGATGCCCGCGACTTCCTCATTGAGTACCGCACCGGCGGGACACAGGATGCGCCGCTGCAGAGCCTCTTCTGCCATGTCATCGAGGGCTACCGCGAGGGCGAGCAGTCGGCAATCAGGTCGGTGACGCCACTTGAGGCAACGACCACTTCGGACCCCGGCCGGCAGGTTGTCGCGCTGCGGCTGGAGATGGCCGGCGGACATACGGACACGCTCATCTACCAGTCGGAGGCCGGAAGCCTCGAGTTGGTTGACGGGCTGCGGACCGATGCCCGGTATGCGCTGGTGCGCAGGGATGCGGCCGGAGAGATCATCGAGGTCGACATCGTCCGCGGCAGCTACCTGCAGGCGGGTCAGTTCGAGGTGAGGATGCCGGGCGAGCTAACGGGGACCATCGTCGACGTCATCGGCGACTTAACCGGGACGAGACTGCAGTCGGCGCTTGTGATTCGGCCGGATGCGCCCTGGCCCATGGATGATGCCCTGCACGGCAGGCAACTGCTCGTGCCCGTGGAGAGCGACCTGCGCGACACCTGCAATGAGGGCTACCGCATCGAGAAGACGAGCGAGCTACCGGGCGGCCTGGTGCGCGTGGACCTGCAGGATGCTGCTCCGTTCGCCACCAGTTGGCATGAGGTGAAGGAGCTTCCGGCGGACCGGCCAAACGTGATCCGCACCTGGCGGCCGATGTCGAGCCACGCCAACACGCCGTGGTATGGGGGGATGAAGCTGTGGTTCCCCGAGCGCGACAAGCTCTACACGATCAAACAGGTGAACAGACTTGGCGGCGGCTACGGCGGCGATACCGTCGAACTGGTGGAGGACGTGAGCCTGCGGGACGAGGGCATTGCAGAGGGCGACTGGTACATCATCTACGCAGTCGAGCCGGGACGGCGTGTCGATGTCGGCAGCGACTTCTGCTTCCGGCGGGAGCGGGCGGCGGAGTGGAAGCAGTACTCGGTGCGGGCGACGGGCGACGTCACGGTGGCCTCCCCGATCACCGCCGGGGAGTATCATTGCCTGAGCGGCGGGGAGTGGGGGTTGGTCGGCGATGCGCGCGCGCATTTCGCAGCGGCGGAGGTTGCCGGCGAGGGGGCCATGCTCATTGCCGACAAGCCCGATTGGCTCAACCTGAATGATGTCGATGCGCCGACTGTCGTCGGCATCACGGTCGATGGCGGGGCCGTCGAGGGAGCGAAGGCCGGCGACATGGGGTGGATTGACCCGCCCGCGACGGTCACGATCGCCTTCAGTGATGCGGGCAGTCCACTGGATGTTGGGAGCCTGCAGGTGGTACTGAACGGCGCGCCGGCGCCCGAGGCGGCAGTAGGCATCACGTCACAGGATGACGGCCGGGGCCTGACGGTGGCAGTCGACATGCACGAGGCGCTGCCGCAAGCCGACAGCCAGGCCCGTCGGCACACGCTGCAGATCAGTGTGCAGGATCGCTCGATCGCGCGGCGCGAGGCCGCTGCGAGCGTTTCGTATATCGGGAAGGTCGCCCTGGACGCGGAGGCCCTCTATCTGAGTGACCTGAAGGCAGTCGACTCCTACGCCCACGCGGGGCTGATCCTGGACCGTGACTACATGGGCGATGTCGCCCAGATCGGGGATCGCGTCTACCCCAAGTGTGTGATGATCTGCCCGGAGCCGAGCACGGAGGGTACGCACGGCCGCGTGGTGTATGAGCTCCCGCGGGATCGTGGGTCACTGACGCTGCACTCGGATATCGGTATCGAGGAGGTCGCAAAGAGCTACGGCAGTGTTGTCTTCATGGTGCAGCGGGGACCCTCGGCGGAGGGACCGTGGGAGACGCTGTACATCTCCGGGGTCAAACGCGGGGGGATGGAGGCGGAGACGATCTCGGTGGAGCTTGGGGATGCGGCCTATCTGCGGCTGTACACAACCGACGGGGGCGACGGCATCAACAGCGATCATGCGCTGTGGGGGAACGCGCGGCTGAAGTGGTAGGGACACGACCGCACCGACGGGGACGGACGAACCGCCGCAGCCGCAGCCCGCACTCCGGCGTGGAGACGATTCACTCCCTGATGTGCACGGCACTCGATACCGCTCGGCCGGCGCATCGCGCATGGCATGCCGACCCGGATCAGTCTCCCGCAGTCAGAGCAGGCTCCTCGGAGCCGTTACGCGGCTGGAACTCCGCGCCGACCTTGATCAGGCCGTCGCGCATCGCGCGGCCGATGTTGCGCACGTGGTCGCCGATCTTCTCGTAGTTGCTGAGGGTATCGAGCATCAACACTCCGGAAGCCAGCAGGCACTCGCCGGTGCGGGCGCGCTCGAGATGCTCGAATCTCGCCTGTTCCGTCTCAGCATCGACCCGCTTCTCCAGTTCAAGGATGCGAGCCGACATCTCCGGGCTGTACTCGCCCGAGAATGCCTGGATGGTCAGTCCGAGCATCTCATCGACGAGGGCGGCCATGTCGCGAACGCTCTTCTCGGCCGCGGGCGACCATGCCAGTTCATCATCACGGCGCTGCTGAGCGAACTCGATCAGGTTCTTGCAGTGGTCGCCGACGCGCTCGAGGTCGTTGATGACATGGAGGACGGCGGGCACCTGGGCGGAGACGGAGTCGGGGATATCACGCACCATCAGCTCGCTGACATACGAGGTGAGCGACTCCTGGAACTGGTCGAGCGCATCGTCTTCGGCCATGAGGGCTTCGAGGTCGGCACGGCCGGGCTCGATGAGGGCCTCGGTTGAGCGGGCGACGAAGCCGCGGCAGGCCCGCGCCATGCGGCCGAGTTCGCTGATGACGGCGCCGGCGGCGGCGAGTGGGGTATCCAGGAGGCGGGTGTCGATATGAACCGGGCCCGCGACCTTGCCGCGCCGGTCGGGGATCATCCGCTCGAGGAACATCGCGAAGTAGGTGTTGAATATCAGGAACAGGACGGCGTCGAGGACATTGAAGATGGTGTGTGAGTTGGCGACCTGGCGTTGCAGAGCCGCCTGGTACGCATGTGAGCCGACAGGCAGCCCCTCGGCGGAGGGCGACACCATCAGGATGAACGGGGTGAAGAACTTGAGCAGGAGCAGCGCCAGGATCACGCCGACGACATTGTGTATGGTGTGAGCCCAGGCAGTGCGGCGGGCTGTCGCGTGTGTGCCGATCGAGGCGAGCTGGGCGGTGATGCAGGTGCCGATGTTGTCGCCGAGCATAAGCGCGATAGCGGCCTCGAGGGAGATGAGGTTGTTGGCAGCAAGAGCCATTGCAATGCCGAGAGACGCCGAACTGGACTGGATACAGATGGTGACGAAGGTGCCGGCCAGTACCGCCAGAACCAGGTTGTGGCTGAAGTCCTGGAATACCCGGACCATCACCGGGCTGTCCTTGAGTGTGGTGACGGAGTCCTTGAGCAGCAGCAGGCCGAGGAAGAGCAGGCCGAAACCGAGAATGCCCTGGCCGATGTCCTTGATCACCTTGCGTCTGGCGAAGAAGTGCATGCCGAAGCCGAGGGCGATGGCGGGCAGAGCGGCCTCTGTGATCTGGAAGGCCATGATCTGGCCGGTGACGGTGGTACCGATATTGGCGCCGTAGATGACCCCGAGCGCCTGGCGGAATGTCATCAATTGGGCGTTGACGAAGCCGACGGTCATGACCGTGATGGCCGAGCTGCTCTGCACTATGCCGGTGACCACGGTGCCGACCAGGCAGCCCATCCAGGCATTGCGGGTGAGCGCGGCCAGGATGCGGCGCATGGCGTCGCCGGCGGCGCTCTCCAGCCCGTCACCCATGATGCGGATGCCGTACATGAGCAACGCGACGCCGCCCAGCGATCCGGCGATGATATCGAACCAGTTGACCTGCTCCAATTCGACCTCCACAGCCATGTGGCTACATCAGGTGCAGCGCAACGCGAAAGGGCGGGTTGGTTGCCGCTTCGCGCGTGCGAATTCGCCGGGCGGCCAGGCGGGACCTGCAGAGATCGGGGGCTGTACCGAAGTCTCAGGGTTCCAGACGGAGAGATGCTGGGGTCACGTCTTGAGAGTCCATTTCTGCTCTCCGGGGTCCGGTACACCACGCGGAACACCGGCCATTGCGGGCGCCATTCGCTNNGATGAGTTTTCAAGGCGTGACCCCAGCCGTTTCTGAGACTTCGGCACAGACCCCAGCGATCGGGGATGCCGGGGGGGAGTTCAGGCTTCGACGGTGCTAGCCTCGGAGTCATCTGTGCTGTCGGCTTCTAGGACCGCACGCAACTCGGGGCCGACCTTGATGATGCCATCACGCATTGCGCGGCCGATGTTGCGCACGTGGTCGCCCATCTTCTCGTAGTTGGCGAGCGTATCCATCAGCAGCACGCCGGGCAGCGGGAGGCACTCGCCGTTGCGGAGGCGCTCCATGTGGCCCACGCGACCGAGTTCGGTCTCCCGGTCGACGCGCTTCTCAAGTTCCAGAATGTGCTCGGGGATGTCCTCGGAGTACTCACCCGAGAACGCCTGTACAGTGAGCGCGAGCATCTCGTCGACGAGCGACGCCATGGAGCGCACATCTTCCTCCGCGGCCGGGGTCCAGACCATGCCCTCATAGCGACGCTGCTCGGCGAATTCGAGCAGGTTCTTGCAGTGGTCGCCGACGCGCTCGAGGTCGTTGACGGCGTGGAGCACGGCCGGCACATGCTCGGAGATCGAGTCGGGTATCTCGCGCTCCATCAGATCGATCACGTAGTTGGTGATCGCTCGCTGGAGCTGGTCGATCTCCTTGTCCTGCGCGCGCAGGTCGTCGATGTTGGCCTCGGCCGGTGCGAGCAGGGCATCAGTCGAGCGGGCGACCAGTCCGCGGCAGAGGCGGGCCATGCGCCCCAGTTCGCGGATGACGGCGGCGGCAGCGGCGAGCGGGGTATCGAGCAGGCGCGCGTCGATGTGAACTGCGCCCTCGAGTGGGCGCCGGCGGTCGGGCATGATGCGCTCGAGGAAGGCCGCGTAGTAGCTGTTGAGAGTCAGGAACAGGAGCGCATTGAGCACATTGAACAGCGTGTGCGAGTTTGCGACCTGCCGCTGTACCGCGGCCTGGTACGCCGGCGTGCCGATCTGCAGCGCGTCGGGGTGGGGGGAGATCATTGTCACCAGTGGAACGAAGAACTTGAACAGGACCAGCACCAGCACGACGCCGAAGACGTTGTAGAGCACATGCGCCAACGCCACGCGGCGGGCGGTGGCGTGCGTGCCGATCGAGGCAAGCTGGGCGGTGATGCAAGTCCCGATGTTGTCTCCGAGCATTAGCCCGATGGCGGCCTCGAGCGAGATGAGGTTCTGCGAGGCCAGGGCCATTGTGATCCCCAGCGAAGCCGAGCTTGACTGGATGCTGACCGTAACCAGCGCCCCTGCGACCACCGCCATGACGATGTTGTGGCTGAAGTTCTGGAATATCTCGACCATGACCGGGCTGTTCTTGAGTGTGGCGACGGAGTCTTTGAGCAAGAGCAGACCAAGGAAGAGGATGCCGAAGCCGAGGATGCCCTGGCCGATGTCCTTGACGACCTTGCGCTTGCCGAAGAGCGTCATCGCGAAGCCTATCGCGATCGCGGGGAGGGCCGCCTTGGTGACCTGGAAGGCCATGATCTGCCCGGTCACGGTGGTGCCGATGTTGGCGCCGTAGACCACGCCCAGGGCCT
Source organism: Armatimonadota bacterium (assembly GCA_003542955.1). Taxonomy (GTDB): domain Bacteria; phylum Armatimonadota; class Zipacnadia; order Zipacnadales; family UBA11051; genus UBA11051. Next base: position 29,694 of record DPJP01000399.1, on the reverse strand, counting down.
GGCGGAACGTCATCAACTGGGCGTTGACGAAGCCGACAACCATCACGGTGACGGCGGAACTGCTCTGGACGATGCCGGTGACGACGGTGCCGACGACGCAGGCCATCCAGGCGTTGCGCGTGAGTGCCGCCAGGATGCGGCGCATGGCGTCGCCGGCGGCGCTCTCCAGCCCGTCGCCCATATAGCGGATGCCGAACATCAGCAGAGCGACACCGCCGAGCGAACCGGCGATGATGTCGAACCAGTTGCACTCCCCCACGTGTCCCTCCCAGAGTCCCGAGGCACGGCATGCTGCGGGGCGAATCGGCACAGACGGCGCCTGGAGGCCTCCTCAAACCCGTCGGCGCCGAAGCGCAATTCCACGCGGTGGGGGCCGATACCTTTGTGGACCTCGCCACGGATTCAGGCCAGGCGCCCCAGCGGTGACGCCGTCCCCGGCAGCCGCTGAAATGTGCGAGCCCGGCCGGTCAGTCGGCCTTGCGTGCGTCATACTCGCGACGCAGCGCCTCGACCTTCGGGTAGTACTCCGCGTCAAAGGCGGCGAGGCCCTCCGGACTCGCATCCGACCATGCCATCCCCATCCGCGGGAGGCGCGCATGGGCCGCCAGGCAGGCATCGATATCCTCGGTGGATGGGACCAGGTTGCGGTACCCGTCCGCGCCGGTCGAGCCATAGTAGCACCAGAGCCCGACGGCGTTGCCGATGTTGTAGCCTCCGACGACGTAGCGGAGGAAGGTGTCGCGGTCGAGTTCGCCGCGGCCGGACTCGCCCCGTAGCGTGTAGTCGGCATAGGCGTCGAGGAAGGGGCAGTAGACCTCCGTCGAGCGCAGGGGATCGATGCTGCAGTGGACGTACAGGAGGCGGTTGTCACCGATCATCTGCCTGGCCTTGCGGGTGATGGCGTACGAGGTGCGGAAGTCATACGAAACACCGTCGAAGTAGATGCCATCCACCTTCAGCTCATCGACGGCATGGCGGACATCGTCGAAGTAGGTGTGCTCCGGCCCGCCGACGGTCAGCTCGCGTGACCCCTTGTAGTAGTATGGGCTGAAGTAGGGGATGATCTTCATCCCGAGGCCCTGGGCCATCCGCCTGACCTGGTGCCACCTGTCGACGTCGTTGGGCACCAGGCGCGTGATGAGCCATGGCGGCTGCTCGCCGCCGGGGAAGATGTGAGAGTGGATTGTGAGGACCTTGCAGTAGCGGGCGGTGGTCCGGATCAGCTCGTCGCTCGGGTACCATCGCTCGGAATCACGGCGGCCCTCATGGGCAAGCGACTCGAAGCTCCGCAGGTAGTTGTACGGCCTCGGCGGAAAGACCGACACCCACACGTCCTGCCCCGCTGTGAGGTCCTGTGCCATCTGCCATGGCGTCTGGGAGGTATCGGGCATGATCGCGGCGGAGGCGCCGGTCGGGTAGACGCCAAAACCGCCGGTCTGGTCGATGAAGAGGAAGTTGCCCTTGTGCGTCGCGCGGTACTCAGGCTCAAACAGGCCCTGGAAGCTGACCTGCGCGGGTGATCTGGGGTGAAGGATGAGCACCGAGTCGCCGTGGATGGTGACATCGAGGGCATTGCCCTTCAGACGGCAGGCGAAGTCGGTCTGCCCGTCGAGCGTGAACGGACCGGCGCCCTCCGGGAGCACGATCCTGGCGGTGTCCCGCTGGCCGGGGATGCGCTGCGAGCAGGTGATGACACCGGCCCTGAGCCTGAACTGGGCGCCCGTGGTCAGGACCCGGAAGCGGTCGTCGGAGCGGTCGTCGGAGCACTCGACCCGCTCGAGCGCCATGCCCATGAGAACGCCCTCGGGAAGTGGCTCTGGCCCCGCTTCGCCAGCGGCGCCGGCCGCCGACAGCGGTAAGAGGGCGATCATGGCGATGGTCATGAGTGGCGCGGCCGCAAGGGTGCGTAGAGCCATGGTCGTGAAGCCTCCGTGGGTGGAAGTCAGTGTTCGCGGACGACAACCTCAGTCAGCCGTCCGTGTCTCGTACTCGCGGCGGAGGGCCTCGACCTTCGGGTAGTACTCCGCGTCGAAGCGCGCGAGTCCTTCTTCGCTCGCGTCCGACCAGTACATCCCCTGCCGCCAGAGGCGTGCCTGGGCCGCCAGGCAGGCATCGATGTCCTCCGTCGGCGGCACGACGTCTACATACCCCGCGGCGCCGGTTGACCCGTAGTAGCACCAGAGCCCGACGGCGTTGCCGATGTTGTAGTTGCCGACGATGTAGCGCAGGAAGCTGTCGCGGTCCAGCCCGCCGCGGCCCGCCTCCCCGCGCAGGATGTAGTCGGCGTAGGTGTCGATGAACGGGCAGTAGATGTCGGCGGTGCCCAGCGGGTCGCTGCTGCAATGCACATAGAGGATGCGCTCGTCACCGATCATCTGCCGAACCTTGCGCGTGATCGAGTACGATTTGCGGAAATCCATCGACACGCCGTCGAAGTAGATGCCGTCCACCTTCAACTCATCAAGCGCGTAGCGGACCTCATCGAAGTAGGTGCGCTCCGGCCCGCCCTCGGTCAGTTCGAGCGACCCCTTGTAGTAGAAGGGGCTGAAGTAGGGGATGATCTTCATCCCAAGGCCCTGGATCTTCTGCCTGACCTCGTGCCACCTGTCGATATCGGCCGGGACGAAGCTCGGGATGCGCCACGGGGCTTTCTCCCCGCCGGGGAAGACGTAGGAGTGGATCGTGAGCACCTTGCAGTGTCGGGCGGTGGCCTCGATCAGTTCGTCACTCGGGTACCAGCGCTCGGGCTCCTCCATGCCCTCATGGGCAAGCGACTCGAAACTGCGCTCGTAGTTGTAGGGCCGGGGCGGGAATACCGAGACCCATACCTCCTCGCCCCGCTGGAGTTGCCATGTCACCGCCCACGGCTTCTGCTCAAAGTCGGGCATTGCCGAATCGTGGGTGTGGACAGGGTAGATCCCGAAGCCGCCGGTCTCATCGATGAACAGGTACTTGCCGTTGTGCGCAACGTGGTACTCCGGGTCGAACAGCCCCTGGAAGCTGACTTGTGAGGGCGCCTTCGCGCGGAGGATGATCAAGGAGTCGCCGTGGATGGTGATATCCAGAGCGTCGCCGCGGAGCTTGCAGGCGAAGTCAGTCTGCCCCTCGAGCGCGAACGGCCCCGCACTCCCATCCAGGGCGATGTGGGCAACGTCGCGCTGCTCGGGGACGCGCTGTGAGCAGGTGATGGCTCCGTTGCCGAGCCTGAACTGGGCGCCCGTGGTCAGGACCCGGAAGCGGTCGCCGGAGCACTCAACCTGCTCGAGCGCCATGCCCATCAGCACGCCCTCCGGCAGCGGGGGCGGAGCGGCCTCGACGGCATCACCGGCGAATGTGGCCTGATGCCGTCCATAGAGGGCCATCACCTCGGCCTCGCTGATGGCTCTGTCCCAGAGGCTCAACTCATCCATCGTGCCCCTGAACAACTCGCGGCCCTCGTGGTACTGCCCGAGAAAGAGCGGCACATCCGCCGATGGCTTCGGGGCTCCGGTGACGGTCTGAGACGCCTGCTCCATCCCATCCACGTAGATGCGCATCGCATGGGCCTCGTGGTCGTAGACGGCGGCGACGTGGTGCCAGGCGCCGGGGCGGAGCAGAACGGCGGTCTCGAGCGTGTACGGCTGCAGGCCGCCCTGGTGGAAGTAGAGGTATCCATCGCTCTGGGCGAGGACGAAGCCGCTCACCCCGCCGATGTAGTTGCCGATGTAGTCCTGCCAGCCGTCCACGCTGTCGTGGCGGGCCCAGAGTGCGACGGAGAAGCTGCCGGCGAACCTGAACGCGCGGTCGGCGCCGAGGCTGACGTAGTCGCTGACGCCGTCGAAGTGCAGCCCGTGGCCGAGGGCGGTGGGCCTCCACGTCGCGCCCTCAATGGCCCCGTGCCGGGAGCCGACGGTGTCGAGGAGCCGGTCGCCCTCCGCGGAGTCGAAGTCATAGTGGGCCAGCGGCCGGCCGGTGTCGGCGGTTGCCAACAGCGGCAGCAGAGCGATGACCGCAGCAAGCAGCAGCAGCAGAACGCCGGCGATGTGCGAGGCCATGGCACTGAACTCCTATACAGTGAAATGAAGGACGGCCTGCGGAGGGGAGGTTCGCAGTATAGGGCGGCATGACCTGCAGGGGCTGAGAGACCGCAGGGCGGGGTGTGTCAAAAGGGTCGAGGGCGGCCACGCTCTGGACCCCCGACGCCCGCGTGCGTGCCCGATGGCGACATGAAGCCCATAGCATCAGAGCCCCGCCCTCTGCCGCCGCCCTACCTCTGCACCTCAACCAGGCTCGCTTCGTCGAACCACACGGTGCCGGTGCAGTCGGCGATCTTGAGCCTGATGTAGGGTCTGCGTCCCTCCGGGAACGCCGCCGCCGTGGTGCCCTCGAACTCGATGTTGCGCCAGTCGCTCGTCCCGGTGAGCGCCTGGTCTGGCACGAACAGGTTGAACTCCGGGGCGTTGAAGTTCACATACGCCCCGTTGTGCCCCGGCTCGGCCACTTCCACGTTCTCGAGGCGCACCTTGCACGAGAACCGGTACGTGCGCCCCGGCTGCACTCCGTCAACATACTGCAGCAGCGTGACCGTCTCCGGCTCATCGGCGTGGAGGCGGGCGGAGGCGGCGCCGTCGTAGCGAATCTCGGTATCGCGCGAGATGTTGTCCGCATTCGCCGTCGGCACGGCCCATCCCATGAAGAAGCGTCCCCGCTGGTCGGGCTCATCGAGTGAGCCATTCTGCAGCAGGTTGACGGGCGGCAGTGGCGCGGGCTCGTCGCGGAAGATGAGCTGGCCGTGGGTGGTGGCCTCGGTCCAGTTGCCGGGCCGAGATGCCGGCGACCAGGCGTAGTACTCGTGCGGCTTGTCGACGAGAGGGCGATGCCGCACGATGTTGAGGCTGACGCGGCCGAGCTTGATCGGGTCGCTGATGCCCATCTTCTCAAGCGGCGCGGCCACGCGCACCGTCCAGCCCGTCTCGGTCCGTTCGGCCTTCACGACCGGGTCGCCGTTCCAGGAGAGGTCCATCTCCCCGAGCGCCTTGTGCAGGTCGCAGACCACGCCCCGGTTGTTGATCATCGTGTGATACTGCGACTGTGACATGATGCGGTCATCATCGAGCGTGAGCATGTACTCGATGGTCTGATCCTTCCAGAGGTCGACATCGTCGGCCTGTCGATCCGGCAGGGTCGGGTCGGCGTCCGGGTCGGGCTCCTCGCACTCGAAGAGCAGATGCAGCGTCCCCGGCGTCCACGCGGTCTTGAAGTGGGTCAGCACATGGAGCTTCTCGGTCTCCATGGCCGGCCCGAGCACCTCGTGGGGCAGGTTGGCCCATGCCTCGATCGGCAGCAGCCCGTCGTCACCGGGTTCGACCTGCGCCCGGTAGCAGAACGCCTGTGCCTGGCTGGCGACTCCGAGGGTGCGCTTGTAGTCCTCGCGGTTAGCATGCAGGCGGCCCACCAGCTCGTCACGGATCATCCCCACGCGCCAGGCGTAGGCCTCATTGCCGGCAGCCGACTCGACGGCCTGCGCCACAAGAGCATCCATGGTGGCCAGTTCTTCCTCGGTGTAGATCCTCTCCCAGAGGTCCACGCGGCCGGCGAAGCGCGGCTGGTCACCGCCGTAGATGGTGTAGACCTTCCGCCAGAGCACCTCGAGGCGCGCATAGATGGCCTTGATCGACTCGGCGGCGGGGCCGTAGAAGCTGGTGAAGTAGTCATCCAGGAGAGCGTCGACGTCCTGGTCGGGGTCCCAGAGGAGCTTCATCGTCACATACTCATCGAGGAAGCGAAACGTCTGGGCCGTGGACTCATTCTCGAAGAACGCGCCCTTGCAGTAGGGCTTGACCGCGCGCAGGAAGTCGGCGATGGCATGGGCCTCGACCTGCGGCACCCCGGCGATGGGCTTGGTGGGCCGCGCCTGGTCGGTGTAGACCCACAGCACGAGGTCACCGGCCATGCGCTCGCTCCAGCGGCGCAAGAGGTCGAGCTGCTTCTCACGCGTACCGGGCATCGAGTGATACAGCGGGCCGTTGATGCAGAGCCGCACCCGCACATTCGACGGCAGCTTGACCGTCTTCGGCGGCTGCACCTTCGGCCCATAGGCCAGCGTACTGATGTACTTGCCCTCGAAGTCGGCGGTGGCCTCGGCCACCTTCGCCACGGCGCCGAAGATGATCTCGGAGAAGTCCTGATCCGGATCGGCCTGGTGCACCCGCTGACAGGCCTCGCACTGGCAGTAGGGATAGGAGTCATGCGGGTCGACCATGAACTCATCGCCGTAGCCGCACTTGTTCCAGGTCGTCAGCCCGCGCGTCTCGGGTTTCTCACCCGCCAGGTACGCGCGCGCGTCATCGATGAAGGCCTGGATGACGCCGGGGTGCGAGTAACACAGATATGACCCGCGCGGTGTGTTGGTGGCGCGCTGACCGTTCGGCAGCAGGGCGAACCAGTCGGGATGCTCGGCGGCGAAGCGCTCATCAAAGAGCAGGTAGTGTGACGAGTGGCAGCCGGCGACCATCTTCCCCGTCTCCCATCTCGCCTTGAAGCCCCACATCACGCGGTCCGGCTCGCCACGGCCGTCCTCGCTCCGCGTGGCGTGGAGACCCGCGTCGGGGTAGTCGTATCCATGGAGGCCGAACTGGCAGAGGCTGCGATCCAGGAACACGGGCTCATCCCGCACGGTGGTTCTGGGAACGGAGAGCGTCGGCGCCGGTGGAATGACCTCCCCGTATGGGCCGGCCTTGATGAACCGCACCCCGCAGACATCCTCGAGGAAGTCGTAGACCGCGAAGAGGCTCCCGCGCTCGAAGTAGCTGAAGAGGTTCATCCTCACCGCGCCCGGCGCGTCTCTGCCCAGCAGGTAGAGGTCATCACCCACCACGGCCCGGATCGAGCCGTCACGCTTGAGGGCGGAGACATCGAGCCCCGCGGCCTGCGCTTCCGGGCAATCGCCGACGAAGATGCGCGGCGGGGCGTCTGCCGATGCGGCGATGGTGAACTCCGCCCCGGTGACCTGGTCCAGATAGCTCTTCAGCTCCCGCGCGGCGATACCGGGTACGGTGCTGTCTGTCGGAGCCACGATCGTCGCGAGCGCCTTGCCACCGCGCGCGAGCACGAGCGGCTCCTGGGCCGACGCCATCGCGGCCATCCCTGCAAGCAGCACGAATACAAGCGTCCGCAATCCACGCACCATCATCTGATCTCCCCCTGCTGATGTGACCGGCGCAGGGGGAGGTTTCGTCCCGGCAGGCTGTATCCCCTGCGGGTCACGTGCCGAGATCAGAGGAACCACGCAACGGTACTGCTCTCAGGGTGTCACCGGGCCGCGGCTGCTGGGCCGTTCCTTCGCCCCCGACCCCTAACCCCTCTCCCCTGCCGTTCGCCCTCAGGGGTCGCGGGCTTTGATCNNAACCCCTCGCCCCTGCCGTTCTGCCGTCCTCCCCATTGACACCCCCGTCGCTTTCTGCAAGGCTACGCGCGAAGCACTATCCGAGCCCAATCGGGCTCGTCTGCGAGGTGAGAAACATGCGCAGGGAGGCTCTCTTCTTCGAGAAGGCCGGGCCGGCGAACACCGATGAGACGATCGCCGCCGCCGTGCAACGGGCGGAGGAACTCGGCATCCGCTATCTCGTGGTCGCCTCCAGCAGCGGCGACAGCGCCCAGAAGCTGCGGGAAGCCGTCGGTGAGCGCGACATGCATGTCGTCTGCGTCACCTACCATGCGGGCTTCCGCGAGGGCGATGACGCGATGCCCGTCGAGCGCCGGGAGCAACTGCGGCAGATGGGCGTCGAGGTCGTCATTGCCTCCCACGCGCTCAGCGGCGTTGAGAGGTCACTCAAGAACGCTTTCGGCACGATCGGGCCGGTCGAGCTGATGGCCCATGCCTTCCGTCTGTTCGGCCAGGGGATCAAGGTCGCCATCGAGATTGCTGTGATGGCCGCGGACGCCGCATGCGCACCGACCAGTGAGGACATCATCGCCCTCGGCGGCAGCGGGACAGGCTGTGACGCCGCCATCGTGCTGCGCGCCGCCCACCAGAACAACTTCTTCGATCTCCGCGTGCGGGAGATCATCGCGATGGCGAGCAACTGAGGGAATACCATGCNNGGGAGCGCCCGAGGCAGGCCCCGGCCGTTCCCACACCCCACGCCCCACATCCCACACCCCTGTCCCTAACCCCTCACCCCTGCCGTACCACCGTCATCGCGATCAGGGCGATGATGCCCTTCTGGTAGCCTGCCTGCCAAGTCAACCGCACATCGCGGATGGCCGAGTCGGGCCGAGGATTCACCCACTCATACATGAACAGCGAGAACGGCTCGCCCTCCCGCGCCTCCCCCGTCAGGACCGGGTCCGCCGCATAGGCGTATGCCCCCAGAGTGGCCGATTGGTCGCCCGCCTGCCCGACCATGAAGCGGCAGCCGAAGGCATCGATGTTCCAGCCGTACTCGAGCGGCACTTCGACCGTCTTGCCATCATCATACGTGACCAGGTAGGCGCCGACCGTGTTCGGCCCCAGGTTGAGGCTGTAGTAGGTCGGGGCATGGACGCGGTCGACCGTGGTAGTGTGCAGGAAGGCGATGGCGTCGGCCTTGCCCGAGATCGGTATCGGCGGGCAGGAGCGGACGTGCCAGTCCACGACCGGCACCGTCGCGGGCGTCTCGCCATCGCCGGGAATGGAGAACTCGACCCCGCCAAGCACCTGCAGGCCGCGCGGGAGCGCCGACAGATCGCTGCCGGGGGTATCGCCGGGATACATACCCCGCGCACTGGATCTGGTCATATCCACCGGCTTCATGCGCTTCTTCACGGCTGCCTGCAGCACCGAGGGCGTCGGGCCCAGCCGCAGGCGGTCCTTGCGCATGGTGGCGGCAATATCCGAGACGATGCGCTCGCGCTCCGTGTCGGGGTCCACATCACTCCAGAGGTCATTGGCGCCCCAGAGGATATTGTGGAAGGTGCCGTTGCGGCCGATAGAGTAGTTGTCCACCTCGCACCACAGCGAGGTCTCCCCTCCCAGCAGCGACGGATTCTGTCGATACTCGGCCCATCCCTTGAAGCTCGGCCCGTGGAAGTTGCCGTAGATCATCTCGTAGCCCTTCGCCGCGAGCATCGAGGCCGACTCGTAGCTCAGGCTCCAGTACCAGTCGAAGATGAGCACATCCTTCGGGATCAAGTCCACGCAGCGGTTGGTCGCCGGCAGGTGGAAGTTCTTCCCGTAGCGGACGATGTTGCGCTCAACACCCCCGTAAGTGACACCGTTCGGGTGGTGGATCTCGAGCAGCTTGTCGCCCCAGATGGCGGTGCGGATGCCGCGCTCTGCGAGGTAATCGCGGGCCTTCGTGATGTCGGTGGCGTAGATCTCGGCGGCATCGCGCTTCTTGCACTTCGGGCAGTGACCGAACAGGTACGCCTCATCATGGCCGATGTGGATCAGGCGCGGGTTGAGGACCTCGATGACCTCATCGAGGATATCGAAAAACAGCTCGTACGACTTCGGGTTCGAGGGGCAGTAGTTGTCCGGCCACGGATCATCCTTCATCTCGGCGATCTCCGGGTGCGGGATGACCATGTAGTACGAGTGCGAGAGCGACTGCACCTCCGGCATGATCTCAATCGCGTTGTCGGCGCACCAACGGGCGATCTTCTTGACCTCCGCCTGCGACAGGACGCCGCCACCGGCAAGCTCGGTGTGCGTGGAGTTCTTGAAGAACCACTGCGAGTCCTGGAGCGCATCGGGCCCGCCGGGGTACTCCATGGCCTCCTTGCAGAAGTCGACCCAGGCCTGATTGACCTCCGGGTGGCGCTTGTACTCCATCCCTCCGCCGATCTCCAAAAACATCGTGTTGAGCTTGTGGCGGCCCATCCACTCGATGAAACGCTTGAAGAAAGGCAGGTTCTCGCGCGCGGGCAGATACGTGTGCNNTCTCGACCAGCGGCAGGCTCGCGGTCCTCGCAGGGGTCTTGCCCGCGGGGCGCTTCGTGCCCGCTTCCTTCAGGGCAACCAACTGCAGGAGGCTCTGGACGGCATAGTAGAGCCCTGCGTAGGCGCCCGCGCTGAGGGCTGCGCCTTTCTGGCTCACCTGCAGGCTGTACCACTCATCGCCAGCGTTTCTGCCCTTCGGCTGCGCCTGCACCAGCGATACCTGGTAGCCGCCCTCGCCGACGGCGAGGCCCATCTGCTTGAGCCCGGCGGCAAGCACCTTCGCGGCACGTTTGGCGACTTTGCCGTCGGCCTGGAGCGTCACGGCCCTGAGGTTGACGGCGCCCTTGCCTGTCTTCATCGTGCGCGGATACGGCATGATGAGCGGTTGAGTATCTGCCTTTAGCATGTCAGTTCATCTCCACGTATTGCACATTCGCGCGTGCATAGCGGGCCGGGAACGTCCGCGCGAGCGCCTATGCCGGATACCCGTCATGCAGTCGGCCGCTCACAGGTATCAATAGAGCGGGTAGGTCAGGCATTCTGCCTATGCGCGCTGACACAACCATCTGGCGAACCGTTCGGGCGTCGTTGGAGGGGCCAGCCGAGCGATCCCGCGCATGCGGGAGAGCGAGACTGGTCCGCGAGCACCACGCAGCCAGGGCCTGGACGGACGATCCCGAAGGGCATGCGCGGGCCGGTCTCCGTCGCGCGCAAACGGCCCCGCGCTCACTCGGCCGGCCCCTCCAACGCTCCGAGAGCGCTCACGTTAGCCCCTATGGGCATCCTGTGTCACTCCGCCAGCAGTTCATTCGCCTTCGCAACAACGCGCTCGACGGTGATGCCGAGGGTCTTCTCCCCCAATTCGGCGTTGGCGTCGGGGATCATGCCGATCACCTCGGCGCTGTTGGCCTGAAGCTGCGAGGGCCGCGGGTACCGCAGGACACCCCCGGCGCGCGAAAGGTCCACGTGCTCGGGGGCGACGGCCATGATCATCGAGGTCTCCCAGAGGGTGCCGTGGCCAGTCGAGCCCGGTCTCTCGCGGGCCAGGTCAGTCAGCACGTCCTTGACCAGGCTGTAGGTGCCAGCGCCGAAGAAGCGCATGCCCCGGATCACACCGTCGTGCGCGGCAGTCATATCCTGCAGCAACTGATCGGCAGGCGCATGCCCTCCCAGCGCGATGCAGGCGCGGAAGCCCATGTCCGCCATCCCCTCGAGCACCTCGGTATAGGCCAATTCGCACAACTCGCGGCTGACGAACAGGCTCGGCGGGTACAACTCCTTCTCCCCCGAGCGCATTTCATCCCGCGAGAGGCCGGGGAAGTAGGCCGGGGCAAAGGGAATCAGCGGGAAGACGATGCCGCCGGTGATCTCAGCCGCCCGCAGACAGACCTCATACGGCGGCCACATGTCCGAGCCCAGCGGGTTGTGCAGGCCGTGCTCTTCCGGCGCGGCGGCGGCCATATAGGCCAGCGGCGCGCGCGCGAACTCGGCATAGAACTCCTCGGGAAGCAAGTCCTCCCAGCGATGCGATACCATCGTGTCACCTCATGTTGTGTCTTGCGAAGTGTCAGGCGCCCTGCCCATATGCGCTAACATAAGCATCTGGCGGATCGTGCAGACGTCGTTGGAGGGGCCAGCCGAGAGACGCCGCGTCCTTTGCGGCGTCACGAGACTGGTCCGCGATCACCGCGCCGCCAAGGGCTGACGTTTCGTTCGCGAAAGGCATACGCGGGCCGGTCTTCCCGCGGCTGCAGACATTTTCTGGGCGGATTCTATTGGACACTCCCAGAGATGTGCAGGCGCTGCATAGCACTATCCCAGCCTTGCGAGCACTGGTGTCGATCATCGCGTCCAGTCAATTCTGGCCGAATGCGTGTGAAGCTACGCATGTGCCGTTCGGCGCCTGGTGGGCGAACCACGGAGTCGGCCGCATCGCGCCCGACGGGCGCGGCGCGGGCGGCCGGTGGTTCGCACGGTCGTTGCGCCGCGCCATTCCGCCCCTCAGGGTGCCTCCAGCGCCGTTCCTCATCGCGGGGTCTGGGGAACTCGCAGTTCCCCAGCGGGGTGTGGGGCAGAGCCCCGCGACGTTCGCCGTTAGGCGTTGGGGCCGTGTGCCGTAGTCTCAGGTCGCCGGCGCATGGGCACCTTGCGGCACATGTCGAATTGCCATAATTGATTGGACAGAGCGTGCGTCGCCGGGGCTTGCACTTGCGTCAACGGCGTCACACCGCCCCTGGGCGTCAAATGAACGCATGCAAGGAAATCTCTGCAGCTGCGGGACCGGCCCTTCCAACGCTCCGAAAGCGCTCATGTTAGCGCCTATGGGCGGAGCCCCCGTACCCCGGAAGTACCGCTATACGGGCGGTCACTTCCACCCTCTGCCCACGCATCCCTGCTCGTGTCGCCGATCACGTGTCATCGAGCCGCCGGCCCATCCGCTTCAGCGCCACCTCCGCATCCAGCTCCTCCTGGCTGTTGGGCCAGTTCTTGATGACTGCCCGGTACCACTCCTGCGCGCGGCCTGCGTCCCCCGTCCGCTCCAGCATGGCGGCGAGCCTGAATGCCGCCGTCGGTGCCGTCCGGCTGTTCGGATGGCTGGTTGCCACAGCCTGGTACAGCTCGCGGGCGATTGCACACTCTCCGGCATTGTCGGCGGCCACGGCGAGGTCGCAGACGACACCCGGGTCGAACTGCTCGGGAGTGAAGGCAGTGGCGGCCTTCTCCCACGCGGCGAGCGCCTCGACGGGCCTGCCGGCCTTCAGCAGCAGCCTGATCGCCTCCGTATAGTGCTCGAGCGCGCGGGAGAGCGTCTTGCCACGGTGCTGGAAGTAGTGGGCCGCCTGCAGGCGCAGATGCGGGTCGTTCGGACGCTTGAGCAGTTGCTCCTCGACGGCCATCCCGGCGGCGCCGTAGGTCCCCGCTGCCGCAAAGCCGCCGGCCTCGTGCAGCACAGCCTCATCAGCGGCCTTTCTCAGTGCAGGCAGCAGCAACGCCCACGCGACGCCGACGCCTGCGCACGTCCACAGCCCCAGGAACGTCGTGAGCCTGACCGGCCCGCAGTAATCACGCAGCAAGCGCAGGAACAGGTCCGCGAGCGCGAATACCCCCGCCGCCCAGATCACCGGCAGGGTGAGGCTGCCGCCCTGCCTCATGCGCATCGAGTAGCCAAACAGCTCGACCCTGGTCGCCGGGAGGCGGATGACGAAGATCGCCAGCATGGCCGCGATCGGACCGTTCATCCCCACCGGGCCGACAACAGCCTGCAGGCCGAGCGCCGGCGTGAGCAGGTGGACCGCGGCCCCGATCAGTGTCGACGAGAAGAAGATCGCCAGCAGCCAGGCCGGCCCGATGATGTCCTCCAGATGTGAACTGAAGGTCCACAGGAACAGCCCGAAGACGATGAGCTGGATGATGCTGCCCTGCGCGAGGGTGGTAGTGAGCATCGACCACCAGTGGAATTGCTCGGGGTCGAGCAGCAACATCCGGTATACCTCCGGCGAGGTGTACTGCGCGACTGACGCCAGGACGCAGGCCGCGAGGACGCCGATCGTCGCCCACGGGTCGCGCTGCAGTTCTCGATCTGTCGCGTACGGAAGCATCTGTGCCCACTCCTACTCCTGCAACGGCAGTGATTGAGGCATGCGCGTCGGTAACGCATTTGGAGGATGTGCCTTTGTTGTGTGCGTTTTTGTCTACGACGGCAACAGAATCGTGGCGTGCGCCGAGGCATGCCGGCCGCCGCGGGCGCACTACCCAAGGCGCATGAAACGTGCTAATCTGGTGGACCCGCGCGCCGTCCCTGCGACAGGCGCGTCTGTCTGGTACTACAGAACTGGTGACGAGGTGAAGTAATGACACGCGCGACGGCCGTCCTGTCGGGCCTGGTTGCATTGCTCGCCCTTGGTACCCAATGTCTGGGAGATGATCAGGTGAGCATTGTCGAGGGCGCCGACGGCATACCGGTGGCAACACATCAGGCCCGCAGCTTCAAGCTGTCCTTCGAGAACTATATGGAGCGATTCGCCGCGGATGACCTGCAGCGGCCGATGAGCGGGGGCATTGTCTTCACAGGCAGCTCAAGCATGGTCCGCTGGCTCAGTGTCGAGCAGGACATGGCTCCGATGCCTGTGCGCAACCGCGCTTTCGGCGGCTCGCAGAGCATCCACCTGTGGTGGTATGCGGAGCGCTCCGTGCTCCCGACGCAGCCCCGGCTGATCGTCGCCTACATCGGCGACAACGACATGCCGCAGCAGGCCGTTGACATCGACAACTACATGAAGTATGTCGGGCTCTTCCTCGAGAAGGTATTCGCCCGGAACCCACAGACGCGCGTGGCATTCGTCTCCAACAAGCCGAGCCCCTCGCGCTGGCATCTCTGGGAGAAGTACCAGGCCGGCAACGCCGCGCTGGCCGAACTATGCGCAAGCGACCCGCGCCTGACCTACATCGACATTGTCCCGACGCTGCTGGGAGAGGACGGCCTGCCCCGCGAGGAATGCTATCTCGCCGACCGCCTGCACCTGCAGCCGGAGGTCTACGTGAGCTGGACCGCCGTGGTCCGACCTGTGGTCGAGAGTCTGTGGGCCGAGATCACCGCGCAAGATGCCGCGACCGCGCCCTGACGCCGGGGGCGAAGAAGCACCACGGCAGGCGCAACCTGTTGGCTGCTCCTTTCGTATACTGGTATAATGCAATCGAGAGGAGCCTCGAGATGGGTCTTGCGGGCTGGGCGGTACTCGGCGGCATAGTGGGCTATGTGCTGTGGGCGATTATCGGTGAGAAGCGTGGCTACATCAGCTTCGTGCTGACCTTCGCCGCCGCCGGAGTCGCAGTAGGCCTGGCGCTGCACTTCCTCGAGCTGCTGTGGGGCGTCGCGGTGATAGTGGTCTTGATCGCGGTCGTCGGCGGCATCATCTCGGCAGCGCGCGGCAGGTAGCCGGGCGCGGCCCTCCCTTCATCCCCTCTGAAGGTGGTTGATACAGGTGAGCATTCTTGGATGGATCATACTCGGCGGCATCGCCGGCTGGCTCGCGTCCGTGCTTGTGGGCGAGCCGCGACGCGGCTGCCTGACCAACATCGTTCTCGGCATCATCGGCGCCGTCGTCGGCGGGCTGGTATTCACCTTCATCGGCGGCGCCCCTGTGACCGGCTTCAACCTCTGGAGCCTGTTCGTGGCGACTTCCGGCGCGGTGATCGTGATCGTGCTGTTCCGCATCGGGCGGCGGGAGAAGTAGGCGCCGTCTACCCCAGCAGCGCCTCCAGGTCGGCCACGTACACCCCGCGCAGGCCGTCGGCGCAGGCATTGAAGGCTACATAGCGCCACGAGCGGTCCCACGCTGGATGGGGGTCGATCCGCAGTTCCTTCCTTGGACCCGCCCACTCGGGCCTGATGCGTATCCGGCACAGCATCGTCTCCGTGTCCTCGTGCAGGTCGAGCAGCCGTATCGGCGCCGTCCCATTCTCGAAGGCCAGCCGCTCATGCTCGTAGACATCGGTCACCACGTGCCTGCCGTCCGGGTGCAGACTCGGGTGGCCGGAGCCCTCGAGTACCCGCGACATCAGCCCCAGGTTACTGCCGTCATAGCCCGCGCTGACCAGCCGCATTGTGTCATCAACCGTCAGGTTCATCATGATCCGCTTCCCATCGGGCGTCCAGTTGGGGTGATGGCCGCGAGCATCCCAGACGGGGAACGGGATAGCGTGGTGCAGATCGCTGCCGTCTGTCTTCATGGTGATGATTGCATGGCGCATGCGGGGAGTCGATTCCTCGGGCTTCCAGCGGACGACGGCGGCGATGCGGTCTCCCTGGAGCGTGTACTTGACGTGGAACGTGTAGAAGTTGCCACCGGCGAACTCGTCCTTCTCCTCGTCCGGGATCGCTTCCTCGAATACCTGCGCCAGTGAGACCAGCAGCCTCTTCTCACCCGTGGCAGTATCGGTCACATACACGCCGTCATCCTCCGGCGCGCCATGGTTCTCCGGGATGTGCTCAGGCGGCACGATGACTCCGTACCCGGCCTGTGTCCGCGCCATCCTCCGCAGGCACGGGGAGACGGCATGCTTGCCGTCCGGCGAAACCATGTAGACCCCGCCGATGCGTCTGCTCTTGCCGGTCCGTGCGTCCATGACCACGCCGAATGGTCGCCAGGTGTCGGTGTCGACATCGTTGTAGAAGAGCTGCGTGTCATCGGCTCCCCACTGCACCTGCGCGCCGAGTTGCGTGTCGGCCCCGCGCGTCTGCGCCACGATGCTCTCATCCCCCGTCTGCAGATCGACGATCACCACCTCGGCCACATCGCCGGGCTCCGGCAGGCGCGTGTCTGATGCCAGACGCGTCAGGCCGAGATAGCGCCCGGAGGGGCTGAAGGGGGAGGTGTCGAAGAAGCGGTGGATTGTGCGCCCCTTCCCGGGTGTCACACACCAGACCGGCACTGCGGGGTCAAACTGCTCATATCGAGGAAAATGGGCATCGAGGTTGAGGACCATGGCTGCACGCTCCCGTGGCTGGGTGTTGGAGACTGCCCGGCATACGCACATCTCCCATTGCGCCGTGGAGTCGCCGAATCCTCCAGGTGTCGTTGCGGATGCTCCAGTCTGGGCTCCGGTATGGCAAACTGAGGTTGCATTCCGCCGGGATGGGTACTATTATATGTAGTATGTGCCGACTAATCGACCTGAGATTCCCTGTAGAGGGCGTGCCGACCATGGTGTGCAGAACCAGCATCGCCACGTGTGTTGCCGTGCTCGCAGCCGTGCTGCTGTCGGTTGCGGTCTTCGCCCAGCCGATTGCTGACGCCAGGCTCGAGGGCGAAGCAAGCAAGGTCCTCAAGACCGGCAGCCGCTACCCCGACGTGAAGCTCGAGATGGACAAGAGCCTCAGCGACACGATCAAACGCCTGCGCAAGGAGAGCATCGACCGCCGTGCCAGGCTGACGGCATCGAAGGAGACCGCGCTGGACAGCAATCCACCCGCGGGCTTCGACCCCAATGCCGCCGGCTCCGCCTCCGCCGAGCAGGCCCAGGGGCTCTTCACCCAGCTTATCGCCAGGGCGCTCGAGTCATGGAATGCGATGACTCCGGCAGCACCGGCCGCCTCGGTGCCTCCGCCCACACTGCTCATCCAGGCCCCCTTTGACGACTGGGGTATGGCCACAATGACCGACCGCGGCGCGCTCGCAGCCGCGGCCGCCGACCCGCTGACCGGCGCACTGCTCTCGATCAGCGCCTCATCGTCCGCGGGCATGCATCTTCTGGCCGAGTCCCTTGTGTGGGTCGAGAAGGCGTTCATCGCTCCGGCGACCGGGAATATGACGGTGCGGGTCGCCGAGGGGGGGAGTGCATTCTCCGACGATACGGCGATCGGCTTCGTCGATGACGGCACACAGCCCTGGCAGAACTACCAGGCAACCAGGTTGAAGGCCAATTGGCTCTCTGCGTGTCACCCGGCCTCCGGCACCTGGCGCGAGCAGGTTTCGCCCGCCGGCCGCGGCAAGCCGNNAAGCCGATGCTGCCGCCAATTCGCGTGACGCAGGGCGATGTCGTCCTCGTCGCCGTCGGCGTTGACACCTACGTCTGCACCCGCTACGGCGCCGTCGCCACGGCAATTTACAGCGCCACCACCGCGCCGGTGAGCATCGAGATCAGGTAGCCCCGGGGCCCTTCGCGCTGCCGCAGGCTACCACCGGTACAGCCACAGATTCGTCCCGGAGCCGAAGTACACGCCATCATCGGTCAGTGCGAAGCCGCACTTGATGCTCGTATCCGGGGCCGCGACCTCCGTGATCTCATACGTCGCCGGGTCCACGCGGTAGATGCACTCGCCGGTCAGCCCGTAGACCATCCCGTCCGAGTGCGTCCCGATGGCCGCATAGTGCACCCATCCGCGCGGTACCGTCCCCGTGCTGAGCAGTTCTCCCGTGGCAGGGTCCAGTGCGCAGATGGAGTTCCCGCGCACCGAGGCGAACAGCTTCCCACCCGCGAGCGTCAGGCCGGTCACGCCCTGGCTGCCAGGGACCGGCACCGTCTGCCACACGATCTCCTTCGCCGCCGGGTCCCAGGCGTAGATGAGCGCCTCCTTCGCCGTCGGTGTCGACCCGCCGCCGCCGTGAATGCTCGTGCCACCGAACACCAGGCCCGTGACAGGGTCATACGCCAATGCCGGGATCGACTGGGCCGGGATCAGGTTTCGGTAGTTCTCCACAAGCTCCCAGCGCTCGAGGTCGAACACCCCCATCGCGCCCCCGAGCTGCCCGTAGTCGGGTATCGACCCCACGTAGACGCGGCCCTCCGGCCCCGCGATCATCGCCTGCGGCCGATGGTGTCCGTCGCCGAGTTGCCCGTAGCCCCGCGGGTTGCTCTCCGGCTCCGTGCCGAAGATCCATGGCTTCGCGGGGTCATAGACAGAGAGATAGGCTCCGGGGTACGCCGCAATGACCATCTGCTGCCCATGCGGCAGGATCGAGTATATCTCCCCGCCCACCCTTGTGGGATTGCCGAGCTTGGTGTTCTCGCCGGTGCGCGGGTCGTGCCGGAACATCTGCAGCGGGATGATTGATGAGCCGTAGATGGCCCCGTCGGGTCCCGCGGCAACCATGAACAGCGTGCTGCCGGGCGCCTGGTACTCGAACTCGTAACGCGTGATCTGTGAGCTTGCGCGATCCACCAGCGTGTAGTAGCCGCTGTCGCTGAACACACCGAGCACGCGCCCATCCGTCAGCGGCCGCTTGTACCACGCGGGCAGTTCGCTGTCGGCGACGGCAATGCTCTTCCCACCAACCAGCCGGTGCCATCCGTCGTTGTCCCAGTAGTAGATATGCCCGTCCTGCCCCGGGAACATCCGCCCCCAGGCGTCGTGCCCCGGTGGCAACATCGGCCCCTGCTTCTGCTCGGGAGTACGGACTGAGTGGAACTCACCGGTTCGGGGGTTGAGCGCGATCATGTCCCACTCCGCCGTGCCGACGGCCGTGTAGACCCAGCCCTCCGCCCCGACGAATACCGGTCGCGCGTACTGCCCGGTCGGGGTGAAGCCGCCGTACTGCTTGATCTCGCCGGTCCTGGTGTTGTACGCGGGCACCGTCGCGTGGCCGTAGGTGCAGCCGTAGATGGTGTCCTCATCCGCGGCCAGCTTCCAGCAGATAGTCTCGCCGGGCGCCCAGTCCACCTCATGGTGCAGGCCCTGCTCCGCTTGAGCGGGGTCGAATACCCAGAGCGAGCAGCCCTTCTCACCGCCGTAGGCCGCCACGTAGATGCGGTCGTCGGGTCCCACGATCGAATGCCAGGCCCCGAAGCCCTCCGCGCCTTCGTACTGGTTGACTTCGCCCGTCTGCGCGTCGATCTGCAGCAGAAAGAACAGCTTGCCCGCCGACAGCATCAAGGCGTAGACCTGCGTATCGTGGCCCTCGGCGTCGGGTCCGACCATCGCGTTCATCACCTGGGCGTGACGCACCGGCACTCCGAGGTCGACGAACTCGCCGGCATGGCAGACGCGCGCCGCCGCGCAGACACCAATGCACACTATGGCCATTCGCACCGCACACAAGGGCGCCGTCATCGCGCATCCATCCTCTTCCGGTGATCGCACACGCTCTGCTGACGCAGCCAGGATATCCGGTCAACAAACGGGGCGCAACCTTTGCAGGCCAGGCTTTTCTAAGAGAAGATGTTTGGCTGCAGCCGGGCGGTTTGAGGAGTTGGCGCCGTGGAGATCCCGCTGATCGACCTGAAGTCTGAGTACATGGCCCTGCGCGAGGAAATGCTCGCATCAATCGACGAGGCCCTCCAGTCCATGCAGCTCTTCCTGGGGCCCAACGTGCGCGCCCTCGAGGCGGAGTGGGCCGACTTCTGCGGTGTCGGTCATGCAATCGGCGTCGGAGATGGAACCGATGCGCTGCACCTGGGCCTCCGCGCCATGGGCATCGGTCGGGGCGATGAGGTCATCACCGTCGCCTGGACCTTCTTCGCGAGCATCGAGGCCATCGTGCATACCGACGCCGACCCCGTGGTTGTGGACATCGAGCCCGATCACTTCTGCATCGACCCGAAAGCGGTCGAAGCGGCGATCACCGATCGCACGGCCGCAGTCCTCCCCGTCCACGTCTACGGCCACCCGGCCGACATGGACGCCCTGAAGGCAATCTGCGAGCCCAGGGGTATCAGGATACTCGAGGATGCCGCTCAGGCGCATGGAGCCAGGTACAGGGGAGCGGCGGTCGGCTCAATCGGCGACGGCGGCTGCTTCAGTTTCTACATGTCCAAGAACCTCGCCGGCTACGGCGAGGGCGGCATGCTTACCACCAATGACGACGAACTGGCCACCGGCGTGCGGATGCTCCGCGACCACGGCCAGCGCCAACGCGGCACCTTCGAGTGTGTCGGCTACAACTCGCGCCTGGACGAGGTGCAGGCGGCCATCATCCGCATCAAGCTGCGCCACCTGGCCGAGAACAACGAGAAGCGCCGCCGGCATGCCGCGCTGTATAACGAGCTACTGTGCCACGACGACATCATCACCCCGAAGACCGCTCCCGACTGCGAGCATGTCTTCCACCTCTACACCATCCGCAGCCCGCGCCGCGATGCCATCGTCCAGGCCTTGAAGGCCGCCGACATCGGCCACGCCACCCACTACGCCAATCCCCCGCACCTCTCACCCGCCTGCGGGAAGGTCCTCGGCGTGGTGCCGGAGTTGCCGGTAACGGAGCAACTCGCAGGCGAGGTCGTCTCCCTCCCGATGTATCCCGGCCTCACCGAGCAGCAGATCGCCCACGTGGCCGAGGTTGTCCTCGGATCCTTGTAGCTGCCCTGCCGGCGCGTCCATGGGGGAGGGGATCAAGGCGGGGACTGCCACCCGTCGCGCTACCCGCTTGCGCCTCTATCCATCGCTCTGCATCGCGACGGGTCGCTGTCCCCGATTCGTGGTGGCGGATGGAGATCGCAACTGGAGGCCCGCCACCCATCCGGCCTTCCGACGGGGACTGGCACCCATCCGGNNACCCCACACCCCACATCCCACATCCCACGCCCCTATCCGTCCTACCCCATTCTCTCGACGAAGGTCACATACCACTTCCGCATGCCCGTCTCACACGGCTCGATGTCGGCCAGCTCGTACTCGAGCGCGTAGTCGCCGCGATACCCTGCCGCCTCGAGCGTGTTGATCACCCACTCGAAGTCGACATCGCCCTCGCCGAGGTGCGTGCGGTGGAACTCGCCGTTCTCGTGTCTGCCGTCCTTGATGTGCACGTGGACGATCCAGTCGCCGAGGACATCCAGCGCCTCCTTGTAGTCGACGCCGCCGTGCATCAGGTTGCAGGGCTCATACAGCACCCCGAAGTAGGGCGAGTTGACGCTCTCACACAGCCGCACCGCCAGCTCCGGGTCGCCCGCGATCGAGCCCTTGTGGTTCTCCATCCCCATGTAGATTCCGCGCTCTGAGGCATATTTCGCGGCCTCGACGAAGTACGGGGCGATGATGTCGATGACGGCGGCCTCCTCGCCGATGCCCGGCATGATGCGAATCGAGCGGGCGCCGACATACGCCGCTCCCTCGATGGCCGCGATCATCTTGCCCATCTCCGCATGCCGCTGGTGCTCGCTCTCCGCGGCAAAGAAGCGCCCCGGGTAGCTGCCGAGGTTCGCGACGCGGATGCCGAGTTCTTCCGCGGTTGCCTTCATCGCCGGCCAGTCGCACTGGAACTGGTCCTCCGAGAAATGCGGGCTGCGGCCCCACACATCGGCCTTGACGAAACCGGCCTCCGCGCAGACTCGCAGCGCATCGGCGATCTCGCGCTCGCGCAGCGGGTAGGTGCATGTCGAAATCCTGCTCATGTCCATGCTCAACACTCCTGTCGGCGGGGTGCGCGCGGAGTCACACAGCGCACGGGCGTCCCAACGCGGAGCCCCGCTCGTGGGGATTTATAGGCGCCGTTGTCCACGGCCCATCTTCCCCGGCCGCGTTAAGTGCTCCTCCCGCCTCCGGCGGTTGCCTCTGCTCCGGCCCCTATGTTATACTCGCTGCTACCACGAGTCACGGAGGGATACCCTTGGGAGAGAACAGCTCGGCCGATGCCGGGCGGCATATCGGCGTCGCCGGTTCGGCGATCGGCCTGCTCGTCTTTCTGGCCGGCGTAGTGATGGTGGTGTTGGTCTTCTCCTGGGGCCACGCGCTGTTTCGGAGCATCGACGGCGAGACATTCGCGGTGTCGGGCTCGGCATCTCTGGCGCCCGACCAGCCCGCTGTCCCGGGCGGGGTCGCGTCCGCGCAGCCCGGGGGGCCGACCCTCGCCGCGATCGGCATTACATACGCGCTCAAGTTCCTCGCTCTGCTGGTTCTCGGCTGGCTCGGGGCAATGGTCGCCTCGAGGGGCGCGGAGATGACCATTAGCGGCAGGAGCGCGAGCGCCGGGGCGAAGTAGATGTCGCTCAAGTGCGTACATGCCACCGTCAGCGGGCGCGTCCAGGGCGTCGGCTTTCGCTACTTCGTCGGCGCCGTGGCCGGCAGGCTCGGTGTGACGGGATGGGTGCGCAACGTCGCCAACGGCGATGTCGAGGTCTGGGCACAGGCGGAGCCCGAGGTCCTCGAGGACTTCATCGGCCGACTGCGCAGCGGGCCGCCCACGGCCTACGTGCAGAATGTCGCGATCGAGTGGAAGGACCCGGACCCCAACCTAAGTGGTTTCGACTTCCGCCCGACTTCATACCGCTGAACCCGGGCGCCCGACAGACCGTCGTGTGCCCCGTGCATGCAGTGGAGCGTGCCGTCAATGGAGGCTCCGGACGTGGACAGCGACAAGGCCAGGATACTTGTTGTCGATGATGACGAAGGCGTCCGCGCCGTCGCGCAGGAGACGCTCACGCGCAGCGGCTATGACACCGTCGGCGCAGCCAGCGGCGAGGAAGCCACCGAGCTGCTCCGCGAGAACACATTCATCGCCGCCGTCGTCGATCTGGTGCTCCCCGATTGCAGTGGGCTCGATGTGCTCCAGCAGGTTCGCGCCGTCAACCCCGATGCCGTGATGGTCATGGTCACCGGCTACGCCTCGCTCGATTCGGCGATGGAGGCCGTCCGCCTCGGCGCGTACGACTACATCCGCAAGCCCTTCTCCCCCGGCGACCTCATCCACATCGTCGAGCGCGGGCTCAAGGAGCGCCAGCTTGCTCACCGCAACCGCGAGCTGCTCGCCGAGTTGGACCGCACGAACAAGGAGCTGACCACCTACCGCGACCAGCTCGAAAGCCGCATGCAGATCAATGCCGAGAAGCTCGATGCCTTCATCGAGCTCGGTAAGCGATTGGCCACCTCCGACGGCGCCCTCCCCAGCCTCGCCGACGTCCTCGACGCCGCCATGCAGGTGGCCGGCGCCAGCAGTGGCGCGGTGTTCGTGCCCGGCGACGGATGCTTCGACTGCGTCGTCGCGCGCGGCGAGGCCGGCGCCGACCTCCACGGCGTGCAACTCCAGGGCGACGAGGCCGCCTTCCGATCCGTCGTCACCACCGGCGAGGAGGCCGTCATCAGCGACCTGATCAACCTCGAGGCGGAGGGCTCCCGCGACCTGTCTCTGCTCGGACTGGCCTCGGCGATTGTGCTCCCGCTCAAGCACCAGGGAATCCCGCACGGGCTCATGGCGCTGTTCGACTGGAAGCCGAAGTCGTTCGCGGAGGTCCATCTGAATCTCCTCCGCGTGCTGGGCGCACAGGCCGCCACGCTGCTGGTGAGGGCGCAACTGCAGGGCCCGGCCCGCGCCGCCCAGACCACTGACGGCTTTGTTGATATTCAGGACATGCTCACGTAGGGTGACTATGGATTCCTCCCCGGACCCGTGGTGGCGGACGTTCTTCGAGAGCCCCGACTCCTTTGTGCTCTCGTACTTTCCCGAGCCCCAGGTGACCCACAACCAGGTCGAGGCCATCATCAATCTGCTCGAACTCGAGCCCGGTGAGCGTGTCGCCGACATCTGCTGCGGCCACTGCCGCCACCTCCTGCCGCTTCAGCAGGCGGGCCTGCGGATGATCGGCCTCGACGTCTCCGAGATGATGCTGCACGTGGCGTCTGAGCTGGGCCGGGAGCAGGGCGTGACGCCGTGCCTCGTTCAGGGCTTCGCCCAGATGCTGCCGTTCGCCGACGGGGCATTCGATGCCGCTCTGAACCTGTTCAACAGCATGGGCTACATGGACGATGCGCAGAATCGCGCAATGCTCGAGGAGATCGCCCGCTGCCTGAAGCCCGGCGGCCGGTTCCTGCTCGATACGCGCAACAAGAAGTTCCAGATACTCTTTGCGCCCTACAGGCAGGTTGTCGAACTCGCCGACGGGTCCGAAGTGCTGCTCAGATGCCGCTACGACCAGGAGACATCCCGGCTCGAGAGCGTATGGAGTGACCCGCTCGACGACGACGAAGTCCTCTATACCGCATCAATCAGGCTCTACCGGCCCGATGAGATCGAGGACATGCTCGCCGCCGCCGGATTTGACATCACAGGCAAATACAGCGAGTATGACGGGACATCGTTCGCGGGCTTCGAGCGCCAACTCATCTACAGATGCATCAAGCGGCCCGACTGACCTGCACCGTGCGGCGCACAACGCTCGCACCCGCCGCAGTCGATAGGGGCATGCGCGCTGACTTGGCATTCGGCGAGGCCGTTGGTCTTTCAGGAGAGGCCGCTCGAGGAAGGGCCGATGGCGTACCGGCCCGACCGAGCCCGGCCCCCGCGCGGTATGCCCATTTCGCTGGAGCGCCGCGGTCGATAGGGGAGACGGGCTACCCGCCCACACTGGGCGCGGTCTGCGGCTGAGTGTCGTCCAGCGAATGCCCGCGTCGCGGCAGATAGACGCCCCGCCCAAGCAGGCTAGTCAGCAGCGCCGGGCTCATCAGCACCCAACAGAGGAGAACAAGCAGGTCCCAGCCCCGGAAAACGGCGTCACAACTGGTTCCATGATCCACGGCGTGTCGCCCCCAAACGTGTGTTCGTCGAACAATAGTTTGAGTATAGCGACCGTCGTCGGCAGTGTCAATAGCCAATTAGAAAATATGTTCGATGCAATGGCGGGGNNGTGTACTCAACACGTGCACCCGCCGCAACAAGGAGCTACACAATGCACAGGATCGCTCTTCTGCCGTGTGATGGAATTGGCCCTGAGGTCGTCGCCGAGGGCCTCAAGGTTCTCGCCGTCGCCGCGGACAAGTACAACATCAAGTACGAGACAATCCCCTATGACGTCGGCGCGGAGCGCTACCTCCGCACCGGGGAGACGCTCCCGGATTCGGTCATGGACGAGCTGGCCGCATGCGATGCCATCTACCTGGGCGCCGTGGGCCACCCCGATGTCCAACCCGGCATACTCGAGCACGGTATCCTGCTCAAGCTGCGCTTCGACTTCGACCAGTATGTCAATCTGCGGCCCGTCAAGCTCTACCCCGGTGTCGAGACGCCGCTCGCGGGCAAGGGCCCCGAGGACATTGACTTCGTCGTCGTGCGGGAGAATACCGAGTGCCTCTACTGCGGTGTCGGCGGCACGCTGAAGAAGGGCACACCCGACGAGGTCGCCACGCAGACGGCGATCTACACCCGCAAGGGCGTCGAGCGCATCATCCGCTACGCCTTCGACCTCTGCGTGAAGCGCAACGACCGGCTCAACCTGACGCTGGTCGACAAGGCCAACGTGCTCACCTTCGGCCATGACCTGTGGCGGCGCACCTTCGCCGAGGTCGCCACCGAGTACCCGAATGTCACCACCGACTGCCACTTCGTCGACGCCTGCTGCATGTGGTTTGTCAAGAACCCCGACTGGTATGACACCATCGTCACCTGCAACATGTTCGGCGACATCATCACCGACCTCGGCGCGATGATCCAGGGCGGCATGGGTGTTGCAGCCAGCGGCAATATCAACCCTGAGGGCGTCTCGATGTTCGAGCCGATCCACGGCTCCGCGCCCAAGCATGCCGGGCTCGGCAAGGCCTCACCCGTTGCCGCTGTCGCCGCGGTCCAGATGATGCTCGAGCAGCTGGGCGAGACGGCCGCCGCAGGCGCCGTCGACCGCGCCATCCAGGCTGCCCTGGCCACCGGCGACATCCCCGTGACCACCGGCCCGGAAGGCTCGACGCAGCAGACCGGCGACAAGATCGCCGCACTCGTCGAGTAATCGCACACGCGCCAAACCCGCACCCGGGCAGAATCGTCATGGATACCGGGTGTTTTCCGGGAACGCCGGACCCGGCTCGTCTGTCTGTATGAGAAATGGTGTGAGTGGTTGCGATCGCCGACAGGCGGAAGAGGTGTCGAGACGTGCATAGACACGCATGGTTCGCCTCTGTCCTTCTCTGCATGATACTCGCGGGCGGCGCCCGCGCCGAGCTGGTCGCGCCACAGAGCAAGCCGTGGCGCGTCGGCATCGCCGGCGGCTGGACCGTCGGCTACCTCGGCGTGCTCGCGCACCACGGCATGCCCGCGGAGCGCATCCTCGAGGAGGAGGTCACCAACCCCGCCCGCCTCGCCAACTACGACTGCGTGATCCTCGGCGAGCGCAACGGCCGCGACGCATCGGCCTGGAAGCCGCTCGAGGACTACGTCCGCGCCGGCGGCTGCTTACTCTCCGAGACGATGCCCTATCCCAGCGAGGCCGCAATCCCCGGCCAACGCCTCAAGCCCGGCCGCGTGCCCAATATCCGCTTCGAGGACGCCATCTCGCCCATCACCCAGGGCCTCGATTACCGCACGGTCATCCCGATGGCCACGCGCGGCGGCTGCTCGATCATCCCAGAGCCCGGCTCCGGAACCGTCGTCCTCGCCCGCTACACCTACGACGGCATCGACGCCCGAACCCGCGAGCGCGTTGACGGCCACTTCCTCGATGAGGAGAACGGCAAGTCCAAGGGCCGCGGCGCCCCGGCGATCCTCATGCGCCATGTTGATAAGGGTATCATCGTCTACTCCTGCTGCCCGATCGGCTTCTCCCTCAGCCTGCGCGGTGAGGAGTTCGCCGGCCTGCTCATCAACCTGCTCCAGTACCTCTCGAAGGGTGAAATCCACGACCGCTTCTACACCGGCGCCGTCGAGAAGGATGACCTGCTCACCGCCAATCTGAGCGCCTATGAGCCATCCCTGAGTCCCACGCCGTCAGCCGCGACGGTGAAGCTCCCCGAGGGCTACGAGGCGCTCGATGAAGCGATGGCCGAATCCCGCGACTTCTGGGTCCTCGGCGCCGTGCCCGCCCAGGCGCAGGCGGAGGTGCTCTTCTCATACCGCGGCCCCGACGAGCACCTCGGCGTGACCATCGCCGGCAGCGGCATATCGGTCATCGCCGCACTCGGCGGCAGTCGCCGCACCGTCGCCACGCGCACCATCGAGGGCGGTATTGCCCCCGGCGCCGAGCTGAAGGTCCGCCGCGTCGGCGACCTCGTCATCTGCTACCTCAACGGCCGTGCGGTGCTCACCGCGACACCCGGCCCCGCAACCGCCGGAGCGGTGCTCAGCAGGCATCTGGATGACGCCGTGTGCCAGCCCTGCGCGGAGGTCCTCTTCGCCGATGATTTCATGCGCGAGGAGGGCTCCCAGAACGAGTGGGAGACCGTCTCCGGCCAGTGGAAGGATGTCGTCGTCGAGGGTGAGGCCGAGAAGGGCGCCAACCCCTTCAAGTACCAGGGCTCATCGACCGAGCGCGCCATCGCCACCGCCGGCTACTGGTTCTGGGGCGACTACAAGTACCGCGCCGCCGTCCACGGCGCCGCCAAAGCCGCCGGCATCGCCTTCTACTACCAGGATCAGGACAACTACCACCTGCTCCGCATCGCCTACTCCCAGGCTCCCTCCGCCCAGTCGCTGCTCGAGCTGGTCCGCCGCGCCTCCGGCAAGGATGAAGTGCTCGCCTCCCGGCCCGTCTCAGTCGGCAAGGACCAGTGGTGCGCGATGCAGGTCCGCGCCTCCGGCAGCCACATCATCGGCTCGCTGGATGGTGTCCCGCTGCTGCAGGTGCATGATGACGGCGCCGGGGCCGGCTGCGTGGGGATGTATGCCGAGGCAGGCGCCGCCATCTTCGATGATGTCGATGTCTCCCCCTGGCTGGCAAGCTACGAGCCCGGTAGCGACCCCAGCGCCGCCTGGCTGATCGAGTCGGGCGAGTGGACCCACAGCGGCGAGGACCTCACCGCCGGCGCCGGCAAGGCGATGCTCGCCTTCAAGCCCTGCGCCGATGCCTCCGTCCGCGTCCCGATCAAGCTCGGCGATGCCCAGGCCGCCGGCGTCTACATCCGCGACCACGGCGAGGGGCGCTACCTGGCCGCACTCGTCCGGCAGAATCCCAACGTCGTCGCGAGGCTCTTCTGCGCCGACGGGGAGCGCTCGGAGGTCATTGCCGAAAAGCCTATCCCCGGCGGACCCGACCAGTGGCATGAGCTGACCGTCACCGCCGACGGGCCGCTCATCACCATGGCCGTCGACGGCAAGCAGATCGTCCGCACCGTGGATGGCGGCCCGCGCATCGGCCGCATCGGCCTCTACGCCCGCGGCAACGTGCCCGCCCACTTCAAGCCCGCCGTTGCCCGTCAGCTGCTCGAGACCGAGCAGATGGTCGATGGGCTCATGCCTGCCTTCGCCGGCATCATCGACCGCCACACCTGGGCCGGCAGGCCCGGCGCATGGCACCCGCAGCACGATGTCCTCAACCGCTTCTGGCATCACGGCTACTTCCCCGGCCCCGTCTCACTCGTCGCCGGCATCCACCCCCTGGGCAAAGAGCAGACGCGCACCCACCTCTACCTCACCAGCGAGCAGGATACCGCCGCGGGCTATCAACTCACCGCCAACCGCGTCTGGGGCCAGAACTCCGTCGCCCTCCGCCTGCTCTACCAGGGCAAGGAGATCGCCTCCGCGACTGCCCCCGTCGAGCCAAAGCAGCCCTACCTGCTTGCGCTCAAGCGCGACGGCAACTGCGTCTGGGCCGAGGTCGACGGGCGCGTTGCGGCAGCCTCGAACACCCAGACGCCGAGCGCCGAGCTGTGCCGTCTTGGTGTCGATAACGAAGGCGCGCCGCTGATGGCCGAGGACCTCGCGGTTTACACGCCCTGGGCCCGCAACTACACATTCACCGATGCCCCCACCGATTGGATCGTCCACAGCGGCAACTGGGACACAACCAACCGCTGGTCATGCTCTCCGCAGTGGACCTGGTACTGCGGCTACAACGGCTCGGGCNNGCGCAGGTCTCCGGGAAGGTGGCATTCAAGGGCGACATGGATTTGAGCTTCTACGTCGGCGCCCGCATGATGCCGCGTGGCGACGGCAAGTACTACGAGCAGCTCCGCGACGTGCATATTGGCATCTGCTGCGGCCCGAACGGCGCCGCGGATGGATACCTGCTCAAGGTCAGCAACCTTGGCCAGTACACAGTGCTCGAGCGCAAGGGCAAGGAGGTCAAGCGCAGTTCGTTCACCATCCCGCAGGTGACGATCCACAACGACTGGCTGCAGCTTGGCATCCGCAAGCGCGGCGCGACGATCCAGCTTTTGCACTGGGGTTACCCGGTGATGGAGTACACTGATCCGAACCCGCTGGATGAGGGCACCGTTTGCCTGGGCACTGACCGCAACGGCATATTGGTACCGCGGATGACCGTCTACGGCGAGGTCCTCGCCCCGCTCCCTGACCCCCTCGCCCTGCCGGCGGGGCCTTAACGGCAGGGGAGTGGGACGTGGGGTGTGGGACGGGGGGACACCACGCCTCTACGCCCGGTGTCTGCCGTTGCCCTCGCCCCTGCCGTTCTTGCCTTTCCCACACCCCTAACCCCTCGTCCCTCGC
>DPJP01000126.1:7500-22768 GCA_003542955.1 Armatimonadota bacterium | reverse complement strand
GCGTCAGGAGCAGGAGGGTTCGGCCGGCGAGTAGGCCCCATGCAACGGTTGGGTCACGGCGCCGGCACGGATGCGTAACATTGCATCCCAGGGGGTGGCTTCGCGTTTCCCCCGCCCCCGGATCGGCCATACTGAGGCATTGACAGGCGCCGATTGGGCGCCTANNGCGGCTGCAGCCCTGCGATTGAGCGGGCATGTTCGACCCGGACCTGCGGACCGTCTATATCGGCTGATTTTCGGCTTTTTTTCTCAAATGGGGCTAAAGTTCCGGCGGCGACTGCCGATATAGAGTACGAAGAGCTTCAGGTGGGAGTGTCGGCCGCACGAACAGGAGGACGTAACACCATGAGAATCGATCCTACCGGGATTCAACCTGGCGCGACTAACGCCGTTGGCCGGATGCAGCAGGTTGACCTGGGCGCGGCTGGTGCCACGGGAACCGAGGGGATTGCCGGGAGTTTCAAGTCGGACCAGGTGACGTTGAGCCAGCGGGCCATGGACATGCAGGTTGCCCGCAAAGCTCTCTCCGATGTCCCGGCCGTCCGGCAGGAGAAGGTCCAGGCACTGAAGGCACAGGTACAGTCCGGCACGTATCAGGTTGACAGTCAGGAAGTCGCACGCAAGCTGATCTCGGGCGCATAGCCTGATACGCCGGCTCCATTTCCATGGGGAGGCCGCCACCAGCCGTGGCGGCTTTCTCGATTCCTGCCGCCGGCCCACCGGTGCAGGGCAGGCTGCGAGGCCCTGTGCTGCCCGAACCTCGCGAACGTGACAATCACGCAGACGNNTTCGTTGTGTGTGTGCAGCAGTTCCCGCTCAGCCCAGCGGCAGGCTCACGAGATCATCGACCTCCGCCGACTTGTACATCGCCAGGGCAACCTCGAGGCTGCCGCGGGCGCTCTCGAGGCTCACGCGCGGGCTGCGGCCGGTCTTGATCGCCTCGATCATGTCCTCGATCATGTACATGTGCTCGAAGTAGGCGAAGTCCGCAGCGCCGCCGGCTGCCGTCTTGATTGCGCCGCTGCCAAGCTCGCGCACCGCGTCGTCGCCCTCCTGCTCATCGCGGAACGACCACACTATGATCCGCTCGCCCTGCATGATCGCGGTTCCGTTCTCGCCGTTGATCTCGATGCGGATGTCGGTGCCCGGGTAGAGCGCCGTCGAGCCCTGAACGACGCCCTTGGCGCCGTTTGTGTAGTTGAGGAAGGCCAGCACCGTATCCTCGAGTTCAACCTCCGGGTGCGCGAGGTTATACATCTGCGCCCGCAGGCTATCCACATCGCCCATCAAGTGGTAGAGCAGGTCGATGTAGTGGAAGGCGTGCTGGATCGTGACACCGGCGCCCTCCTCGCGCTTCGAGCGCCAGTCATCCATCAGGTAGTAGTCGGTGGGGCGGAACCACTTCATGTAGGCATCGCCCTGCAGCAGGCGCCCGAAGCGCCTGCTCTCGATGGCGGCCTTCATGACCTCAATCGGCTTGCGGAACCGCACCTGTAGGGAGATCGCGCACTTGACACCGTTGGCGTCGCGCGCGGCGATCATCCTGTCGACCTTCTCGAGCGTCATTTCCGGCGGCTTCTCCACCACGACGTGCTTCTTCGCCTCCATCGCCGGGATCGCGAACTGGGCGTGGTAGGCGTTGGGGGTGAGCACGTTGATGACGTCAATGCGGTCGTCGGCCAGCATCGCCTCGAAGCTCTCCGCGGCCTCGCACCCCTTGTCCGCGCAGAACTTCTCCAGCCGTTCCTTGTTCAGATCGACGACGGAGACCAGCTTCGCCTCCTCGACGGCGTTGATGGCATCGCCGTGGAAGGCCGATACCAGCCCCGCGCCGACTATTCCGAATCCGAATTTCCCGTCTACCATGACTGTCCTCCCTGCATCTCTATCGCCGGCCGCACTGGACCGGGCGGTCTCTACTCGGGTATCAGGATGACCTTGAGGGCCTCCATATTCTCGATCGCATCGAAGCCCTCCTGCCAGCGCGAGAGCGGCAGTTGATGAGTGATGATCGGCTCGGCCTGCACCTTGCCGGAGGCAAGCATGCTCAACGCGCGATCCCAGCACGTGTAGTAGGTCGACATGCAGAAGTAGATGGTCGCCACCTTGCCCTGCGCGGAGTCCCAGTCGAACTCGACGGGGCGCTTGCCTGTGAGACCCATCGCGCAGATGCGGCCGAGCTTGCGGATGTACTGCGGGGTGGTGGCAATGGCCCGCGGCGCGCCGGAGCACTCGACGACGAGGTCGGCGCCCCGCCCGTCGGTCAGCTCCATGCACCTGGCCACACCATCCTCCTGCTGGATGTTGATCACGTGGTCGATGCCGATCTCGCGAGCGGTCCTGAGCCGCAGCGCCTCATCCGCATCGGTACCGGTGATCATGACCTCGCGTGCGCCCTCGGCCTTCGCTGCCATCGCCGCCATCAGCCCTATCGGACCCGGCCCGATGACGACGACGAAGTCCTCCGGCTCTACCTTTGCCCGCTCCAGCACGTCATGGACCACATTGCCGGT
This sequence comes from Armatimonadota bacterium, assembly GCA_003542955.1. Lineage (GTDB taxonomy): Bacteria > Armatimonadota > Zipacnadia > Zipacnadales > UBA11051 > UBA11051. The sequence continues at coordinate 20,255 of DPJP01000126.1, read as the reverse complement.
GGGCTCCGTCAGCGCCGCGTGTGTGAACGACATGCCCTCCGGGATACGGTGCAAGAGATGCGGCGGGTAGGGCAGGTACTTCGTGAACGCGCCATCAATGCCCCAGCCGGGAGAGCGCTTCTCCGGGCAGATCTGGATGTTCCCGGTTCGGCAGAGGTAGCACTTGCCGCAGGCCTTCGTGTGCGGCTCGCCAACCACGCGGTCGCCGACCGTCCAGCCGGAGACCTCGCTGCCGACGCCGATGATCTCCCCTGCGAACTCATGGCCCAGAATGACGGGCGGCCAGTAGGGGAAGTTGTCGTGCATGATGTGGATATCGGTCCCGCAGATGCCGGCGGCCTTGATCTCGATCATGACCTCATCCGGCTGCATCTGCGGCTCCGGCACGTCGCGCAACTCGATGTTGCCGACGCCCTTCTCAGTCTTCACCAGTGCCTTCATGGTCTCTCACCTGGATCTCTCTCGGTGTGCTCACGCGTTCGCAGGCTCCCACTCCTGCCTCTGCCCTACGCGCACCACTCCCGGATGTACCGTACCAACACTTCGGCGGCGGTCAGGATATCTTCCACGGCGATGTGCTCGTTGTTGCTGTGTGCCACGCCCAGGTTCCCCGGCCCGAACCAGCAAGTCGGTATCCCGAGCTGGTTGCTGTACCACCAGGCGTCACACGAGGCCGTCATCGCCGAGACGGCGCCCTCGAGCCCCACTGCCTGCGCAGCCGCCTGCAGCGTCTGCACGACAGGGTGGTCGGGTTCGGTTACGGAGGCGTCGTGCCGGTAGGTGAACTCAATCTCGAAATGGTCCTTGAGCCACTCGTCGTCGCTGCCCTTGATCAGCTCGCGGAGGTCCTTCATCACCTGCTCCTTGGTGCGATCGGGCAGGATGCCCAGTACGCCGGTGAAGATGGCCTTCTGCGGCGCCTGCGCGGGCCAGTCGCCGGCATGGAGCTGGCCGATGGTCAGCGGGGCCGGGTTCGGGAACACGTCGAACAGCGGGTACTGCCCCCTGCTCTCCGCAAGCGCGACATCATGATACGCGGTGAAGTGGTCGATGGCCCTGAGTGCCTTCAGCAGCGCGGAGACCGTGCCGCCCGGCTGGCCCGAGTGCCCGGACTGCCCGTACACGGTGGCCTCAAACCACACCGCGCCGCGAATCTGCGGGTAGAGCATGAAGTTGGAGGGTTCGAGCACTATCGCGGCGTCGGCCTTCTCCCCCGTCCGCGCCATGGCGACGGTACCGTTGCCGCCGTTCTCCTCCTCGATCACCATGTGGCCGATGACGTCGCCACGCAGATCGAGCTGCAAGTCGCGGATCGCCTGCAGCACGAGATACATGGTCACGAGCTGGCCCTTGGCGTCACACGCGCCGCGCCCGTAGACGATTCCATCCTCGAAGCGCGGATCGAATGGCCGCTCCATCGTCGAGGACGGCGGGACGACATCCATGTGGGTGTTGAAGATGAGTGACTTGCCGCCGCCGGAGCCCTTCTGGGCGGCCCGTACGTTTGGCCGGTCGCCGTACTCGAGGCCCTTGACGGGTGTCGAGTAGTCGACATCGTTCTTGATGTCGTTGGTGATCTCCACGTAGCCGACTTGGTCGCAGAGGCCTTGCAGGCGGTCATGGAGGTATTTGGCAACGGGCCCCTCTCCCCCGGCGGTCGAGGGGATGCGGATGAGGTCCATGAGTATCTCGGCGGTCTGGTCGAACTTGGATGCGAAGTAGGTCTTCAGGTCTTCAGACATGATGGTTGAGTTCTCCTGGTTTGGGCCGGGGGTGAGGCGGGCCGGGACGCCAGCGGTCACATGGTGTCCTCTACCCCACCCTCCGCGCAATCACTCGGCTGACGGCATGGCGGTGTGGCACGCCGCTCGACATGCAGTCGAATGTCTCCTCCGTGCTGTACACGATCTCCCAGTCCCAGTAGTAGCCCAGCAGCTCGCCGGACCTGTACGGGTAGGCATCCGCCTCGGCATCCGGAGCCGGGTCGATGAACGGCTTGCGCACGAAGGCCGACATCGCGTTGAGCCCGCCGACGCGCGTATGTGCCTTGTAGTCCTCGAAGCGGCACTCCCGCATCTCCGGCGCGAGATACTGCAGTGAGCCTGTGGAGAAGATGACGTCATACGGCCCGGTAAGCTCGTACTCGGTCATATCGGCGTGGACCGTGTCGACCTCCACACCCTTCTCCGCGGCATACCGCCGTGTCTTCTCAAGCCCAGGTAGGGACACATCCAGGCCCGTAACCGCGAAGCCGTGCCCCGCGAGGTAGACCGCGTTCCGGCCCTCCCCGCAGCCGAGGTCGAGTAGTGTCGGCCTGGGCTCTCCGACCGGCCCGAGTATCTCGATGAGCCTCAGACATGTCGACGAGGGCCGCGCGGGCCAGTAGAACCCCTCGGCTGCGTACCTCTCGTCGTACGGGTTGTCCTTTTTCATGCGCGCTGAATCCCCGTGTGGAGTCCTCTGCCCTACACCAACTCCCCCAACACCTCGTCGAGGCACCGGATGCTCTCCTCGGCCTGGTCCTTTGTGATGCACAGCGGCGGTGCGCAGCGGACGACATTGCCGAAGATACCGACCTTGCCACAGGTGACGCCCTTGCGCGCCATGCGCTCGGTCACCCGGCTGGTCAGCTCCGGCGCAGGCTCCTTGCTCGCCTTTGACTTGACGAACTCGAGCCCGATCACCAGCGCCTGCCCGCGCACCTCGCCCAGCACGTCGTACTTGCTCTGCAGCTTGCGGATCTCGTCGAGCATGAAGGCGCCGACTTCGTTGCAGTTTTCGAGCAGGTTCTCGGTCTCGAAGACATCCAGCACCGCGTTGGCGGCGGCGGCGGAGACCGGGTTGGCGCCGGTTGTCGAGGACATCTCGCCCTTCTCGAGCTGGTCGAAGATCTCGTGGCTTCCCATCAGCGCCGCAGTCGGGATGCCGTTGGCTATTCCCTTGCCGATGCACAAAAAGTCCGGCGACAACTCCTCATGCTCGATGCAGAAGAGCTTGCCGGTGCGGCCGAAGCTGGCCTGAATCTCGTCGGCGATGAAGAACGCGCCCTGGTCGTGGGTCCACTGCTCGAGGCGCTTGAGGAAGCCCTTGGGCGGGAAGATGAAGCCCGCGCCGCCCTGGTAAGGCTCTATGATGACGGCCGCGAGGTCGCCGATAGACTCATAGCGCATCTTGTTGTCCAGCCACTGCAGGCACTTGTCGGCGCACTCCTGCTCGCTCTGGGAGCCGAACACGCAGCGGTATGGGTACGGGTAGGGCGAGTAGATGGTGCCCGGCATCNNCGGACCCCACTGCTTCTTGGTCCCCTGCAGGCCGGCCATACTCATTGCGCCCCAGGTGCGGCCGTGGAAGCCGCCCCAGAAGCTGATCACCTCGTGCTTACCCGTCACCCGCTTGGCCACACGCATGGCGGCCTCGGTCGCCTCCGAGCCGGTCGAGAGCAGGAAGCACCGATCCAGGTGCCTGGCGTGACTGGGCATCGCGTTGACGATGCGCCTGGCATACGTCACGCGCGGCTCGGTGGGGAATGCGTACGGCATGGTCACCTTCGCGACCTGGTCCTGGACGGCCTTGACCCAGTGGGGGTGCGAGTGGCCGATGTTGGCGGCCAGCACGCCGGAGGTCCAGTCGATGTACTCGTTGCCATCGACATCGGTGACGGTTGCGCCATGCGCTTCGGCCCAGACGACGGGCGCGGAGCCCGCGCCGCAACTGGGCTCATACTGATCCTGCAGGTCCAGGATTTCCTTGGATCTGGGTCCTGGCAAGTCGTAGTTCCTTGGCATTTGTATCGCCTTCCGTTCCCTGATATCGCCCGCAATCATGCAATGTTGGTGCATGCACGCGTCCCGCAGCCGGACGGTGGGCCATATGCTTCAGGCATCCGCCGGCTTCTGTTCCCAGTACTGCCTCTCTTCTTTGAATCCCTGGCCGTGCTGTGTGCGTGTCACAGGGCTCATGCGGCCCCGTATCTCTCCGGAGGTATTCCTCTCCAGAAACGCCTCTCCGTCATAGCCCTGGATGCGTGTCTCTGCCTCCGCCAGCTCAAGGCGCCGCTCGGCCAGGCAGCAGTAGGTCTCGTCTATCTCGATACCAACATATCGGCGGTCGAGCTTCTTGGCCACCACCGAACTCGTCCCTGAGCCGAGGAACGGGTCGAGAACAACATCGCCCGGGTTGCTGCTTGCCAGTATCACCCGTGCCAGCAGCTTCTCCGGCTTCTGCGTCGGGTGGTCGGTGTTCTCCGGCATCGACCAGAAGGGGACCGTCAGGTCGGTCCAGATATTCGATGGAGAGGTCAGCCGATATCGCCCACAGGCCGTCTCCTCCCAGTCCTTCGGCGCCCCGGCGTCATCGCGGTACGGCGCAATCACCTGCCGTTTCAGCTTCACATCATCGGCATTGAAGGTGTACTCCTCCGACACCGTGCAGAACCAGATATCCTCGGAGCAGCTCTTCCAATTCGCCTGTGCGCCACGGCCCTTCTCGCGCTCCCATGTGATTCGGTTGCGCACAATCAGGTGTCGCTCCGCGCACCGCTGAATCGCCGTTGATGAGCGCCAGTCGCCGCAGATGTAGACCGATGCCGTCGGCTTCGCTACCCGCAAGAGCCGCGGCAACCATGACTCGAGCCACACTTCGTATTCCTCAACAGAGCGCGCGGCGAACCTCGCGCCGTTGAACTCCTTGGTGATGTTGTACGGCGGATCGAGAAACAGCAGGTCAGCCATCTGCTCCGGGAGGTGGTCGATGACCCCCAGGCAATCGCCGTGAATGGTGCGGTCGAGAACATCGGCGCCATTGACGGGCGCCGACACCCGAACCAGCCGCGCCGCGCAGGCGTTGCGCTCCGCTTCGCTCAGCGTAAGCGTCCGGTTGCGCGGAGCCCGTTGTCGACCAGTGTCACTCATCGAGCCGTCTCCCGGCGGCGTCTGTCCCTCTACCCGCATGCGCTACCCCAAGCCCCGGCGCAACCGGCATACCGGGCGGGGGCCGGGCTCGGTCGGACCGGGTGCGGCATCGGTCCTCCCTCGAGCGGCCCCTCCGCAACGACCGCCCGCCATGTCAGACGCCCACAGCCGGCGTTCGCCCTTCTACCCCACCACCCGGTAGTTGCCCTCGAGGATGTGGTCGATCTCCTTGTTCACGGTATTGACCGGCTTCTCGCCCTTGATGCAGGCCACGGCGTCGTCGAAGATCTTGTAGCGGATCGTCCAGCCCGCCTCGACCGAGCACCAACCCAGGTGAGCAGACAGGGTCGCCCGGTCCTGCGCGAACAGCTTCAGGTCCGCGGCCGGCGGCTCCTTCTCATAGACGTCAATGCCCGCGCCCTGGATCTGCTTCTCATCCAGCGCCCAGATGAGGTCCTCGGTGTTGATGACGCCGCCACGGGCGGTATTGACAAGGTAGGCGGTGTCCTTCATCTTCCTGAAGGCGTCCGTGTCGAAGATGTAACGCGTCTCGTCATTGAGCGGGGTGTGGATGGTGATGACGTCGGACTGCGCGAGCAGCTCGTCGAAGCTGACGAGGTCGTCATCCTGGATGCCCAGCGCGCCCTTCTGGCGCTCGTCGATGTAGGGATCGCAGACGATGATGCGCATGCCCATCGCGCTCATCATCCGGTAGACGCGGCCGCCGATACGCCCGCAGCCGAGGATACCCAGCGTCTGGCCGTACATCCGGTGCATCGGCAGCAGGGTTGAGAAATCCCATATCTGATTGGCCGAGGACTCCTCGAGGATCGCGCGGCTCTTGAACAACTGCCTGGTGCAGGCGAAGATCAGCGCCACGGCCTGCTCGGCGACCTCCGTTGCGCAGTAGTCAGGCTCGTAGGCGAAGCGGATGCCATGCCTGGTGCAGGCGGCGACATCGACATTGTCATAGCCGACGCCGTGGCGGATGATGAGCAGGCACTTGTCGAGCGCGGCTATGACCTCCTCATCGAACTTGACCATGTTGACGACGATGACGTCGGCATCCTTGCACTTGGCGATGACTTCCTCTTTGGGCGAGTTCTTGAGCTGATAGGCCGCGAACTCGACATTGCCCATGGCCGCGAACTTCTCGGCCTCCCAGTTCAGATCATCCTCGATGTAGTCGGTCACGATAACTTTCCAGGTCTTCACGGTGCTCTCTCCTTTGACTCTGCCCGGCGTTGGCATGCGACGGCAAGAAGGCGCCACGCGTGATTTGCGCGCCGGCGCCTTCGCTCTCTTGCCCGGGTGGGCGTACCACTGTATTATATCCCTGCGGGGTCCGCAGTGGAAGGCAATCTGAACCCACCCGCGCAGCGTACACCGGCGAGAACGAGGAAGCGGATCATAGTGGGGAACTTGAGCAGTTGGGTATCAACGATGTTCAGCTTCTACTTTGCCCAGGCGGGCTCGGGGCTGACCATCTTCTTCTTCTACGTGCTCACCCGCGGCGGGGCCACGGGCAATGCTGTCGTCAGCGTCTGCCTGGGCATCATCGTGATGCTGACGCTCGTGGCACTGGGTTTGATGACTGCGCTGAGTGTGACCCCGCACGGCCAGCTGTACATGCTGGCTGCTGCGGGGGCCTTCATCCTGTACTATGTCACGGTACACATTGCGCTGGGGGGCGCCCCGAGCCCGGGGCTGTTCGCGGGCACCGTCGGCTCGGCGCTTGCCCATCTGGTGCTCGTGTGGCTGCTGTGGCACCACGCCGCCCAGGACCTCGAGATCGTCTGAGGCGTCTTTCTACTCAATGCCGTACAGGCGCTTGAACCAGTCGACGAAGCGTTGCGCCACCTCCGCGTTGTGGTCGAAGTACTTCGCGCGCACAGCCGTCCCGTACGGGCAGCCGGGCCTGTTCTGCCAGGCGAGCCACGTGTGTAGGATCGCCTTCGGCTCATCCCCATCGGCGAACCGCATGTCTATCTCTGTCGCCTTGGCAGTGGCCTCGCCCGCGTGCCCGATGAGTGCATCGCCCTCGGCGATCAAGTTGCACAGGAAGTCCTCGAGCTTCCCCTCTCTCTGATTGTCGGGCATCAGCCACACGCCGACGGTGGCCTTGTAGTCTTCCGCCACGTCGATGTACCCTTCGGCCGGAGGGTCCTCCGGTGGCGCCATGCCGACCTCGCGCACCCTGTCGCAGACTGCCTGCCAGCGGCTGGAGAGGGATAGGTCGGCATCGAGGACAAAGCCGACGGGGCGGTCGCCGGCGGCACGCACGGCGACATCGATTGCGTCCAGCAGCCTCTCGACGCCGTCCGCCACCCCAAACCGCGGGGACCGAGGGTCAGGAGAGGTGGCGCCTGTGGCGAGTCCGTGCCGCGCGAGCAACTCACGCAGGACGTGGAAGTCGTCGCGGCCCTCGACGTGCAACTCCGGTCGGGCCATCTCGTCGGTCGCGACCATCAGCGCACCTCGATACCTTGCTCATCGGCTATGATGATATCCTGAGCGGGGAAGGGCACAGCCTTGTCCAGGCGCGGCTCGATCTTGTGAAGTGCCACCTCAGAGGCGAGTTCCGGATGGCTCTCACAACACCATGCAAGCCCGCGTATGCAGTCGAGGCTGTGCGTGGTGGCGAAGACTTGGACGTCGTGCTCGATGGCGGTTCGGATGACGAGGTGCCATACCCTGGCCATGCGTGAATAATGCAGCCCCGTGTCGATCTCGTCGATCAGGACAAGGTCACCTCTCTCCGCGGCGAGTATGGACGCCGCGAGCGTGAGCATACGTGAGGCGCCCTCCCCGAGGCTACCCAGCGGCACGGGAGGCCCGCCGTCCCCAATGGTGACTAGGAATCCCGCCAGCGCTCCCCAATGGTCACCTCGCGCACGTTCAGTCAGGCAGGAGATGCGCTCCGTGCCCGGCACGACGATGCCCAATGCAGGGACCAACTCCTCGTCTCGCCCCTGCTCAATGAGTTCGTTCCAGAATTGGCGAATTCCGTCACTGTTCAGGGACTCGGTCGGCAGGAAGTGGGGCCCTAACGTGGTGGCCGGGTTCTCCCCCACGTACGCCTGACGGTGGTGTTGCGGTGCATTCGTGCTCATTCCCATCCGTTCGCGAAGTGGCAGCGCCGTCGTGTCACGTCGCTCCCCAGGCAGTACGCGCTCAATCAGGAGCATGTAGACGGCGTCTGTTACTGCCTGATCCAGATACAGCTGCGCGTGCTCTCTCGCCTGCTCATCTGCCATCGGGAGGATTGTCAGAGTCAGCGACACGCCGTCACTCGGCGCCGCGATCCTGATCGTCGACCGGGGCGCCGCATGACGTCCGTGGAAAAGCCCCGTCAGACTCGCGTCCTGCGCAGAGAGCGGACCTGTCCCGCCGGACCCAGGGATGAACTCGCCCCTGTGCATGGTGATGTACTGCAGGGCGTAGGGAGTGAGAAACGAGCCGAGCAACTGCGCCGCCTCCAGCAGTGCCGTCTTCCCCACTCCATTGTCGCCGACAAGCAGGTTCACCCGGGCCAACCCATCCATCCGGTACTTCTCGAACCCGCGGTAGTTCTCGACCTCAAGTGATCTGAGCATTGTCGGCCTCCGCTACGGCGACGGTACCGCCTACGACTTCTCAATCACGTCCTGTATCGCCTTCTCCCACTGCTCGTGCTCCGGGACCTGCCACGCCATGGCGTCCGGCTGCCCTGCGTCGTTCTCGAAGTTGAGCTGGAGCAGCTTCTTCCCCTGTTTGTCGGGCTTGCCCATGAACTCGTCGACGATCTCGACGCTCGTCATTGCCGAGACATAGACCTCGATCTCAGCTCTGGGCATCCACAACAGGCAGTAGAGCTTGTGCGGCGTCAGCGCCAGCACGCCCTTGCCGGTGTCCTGCTTGCTCCCGAGCGAGCGCTGCCCCTTGAAGTCGGCCGCCTCCTCGATCTTGATGATCTCGTACTCGGCAAGCTCTCTGCGTGCCTCCGCGGCCCGCCGACCGCGCATTATGACCGCCCGGAAGATGAGACCGAAGACCAGCAGAAAGGGCAACACCGGTATGGCCGATATGCAGCAGGACATGCTACTCCCTTCCGGTCACGGTTGCGCGCTTCAGCGCCGCGCCGCTCTGCTTCCGTCTCTGTAGACGCACTGACCGCAGGGCCGGGGCACCGCGGCGCTACCTCTTCGCGATGGCTTCTCTGATTGCGGCCTCCCACTGCTCGGGTTCGGGCACCTGCCACGCCATCGCATCCGGCTGGCCGGCGTCGTTCTCGAAGCTCACCTGCAGGAGCCCCTTCTCGCTGCGGTCGGGCTTGCCCATGAACTCCTTCACCAGCTCGACGCTCGTCATCGCCGAGACATATATCTCGAACTCGACCTTCGGCGACCACTTCAGGAAGTAGAGCTTGTGTGGCACCAACGCCAGCGCTCCCTTGCCCCGCTCCTGCCTGTCACCGCCGGAGCGTTGTCCCCTCAGGTCCGCCGTGTCCTCGATCTTGATGATCTCGTACTCTGCGAGCTTGTCTCTTGTCTCGGCGGCGCGCCGCCCGCGCAGGACGAACTTCCCGATGATCGCCGCCAGTACGAGGGCGATCGGCAGCATCGTGATCGTGGTCAGGCAGCAGGACATCGTCTTGCCTCCCTGTCTCCACCCCGGGCCCTTCCGCGGCCTGCTTGTGGCCTCAGGGCATCGGCGCCCTGTACAGGTGGACGGTCAGCCACGGGTACTCCTCCTCGAAGGCGCCGTCGGTCACCGCCACCATGTTTCCGCCCTTTTCCTCCGGCCGCTCCTCGAACAGCACCTCGAGCTGCTCTACGCCCGCAGGCAGGCCACTAACCCGTGCCGTCACCGGCCGCTCGTGCGAGCTGACTGTGATGACATAGAGCGTGCCCTGGTAGCTCTTCGCCAACACATTGACTGAGGGCAGGCTGACATCCTCCTCCAGCCCGTAGGGGCGGAAGGTCGGCGTCATCGGCGGTCCCTTGGTCACCTCGACCTGCAGCGGCACGGTCTCGCCGAACAGGATTGCCTGGTCGAGCCCTCCCGCCCCCATCAGGTTGGCCGCAGCCCGCTTGTAGCCGAGTTCCCACGTCTTCTGCAGCGTCGGCACGTCCCGTTTGTGCCAGTAGGAGAACAGCGCGATGCCGCGCGCCCCGGAGGCGATGCAGGACCAGAAGTCATGGTATGCCTCCTGCGGGATCATCACACCCATCTTCGTGATGTCGCAGAAGAGCATCGGGATGCCGATGGGTGTTCGCTGGCCGTTCCTGTAGTCGGGGCCGACTTCGTGGCCGGCCAACTCGATGCCCCGGATCGTCTCCTCCATGCGCCATCGAACCCACGCGCGGGGCTGGTGGCTGTACTCCGTGTAGATGCCTGTGCCGATGATATCAAGATATTCCACATACTTTTCCACAGCCTCGGCGCTATAGTGCCCGGCGATATACATGATGTTCGGCCGTTGGCGCGGATCGTGCTTGCGGGTCCATGCCGAGAGGTTCTTGACCATGTCGTATTCGTCTTCGCGCCAGTAGCGCAGTTCCTCGGGCAGGTCCCACCAGGCGAGGTTGTCATACGCCGCCATCAGCGTGATGTCCGCGGCGGCCTCCTCCTCCGTCTGGGCACGCTCCGTGGGTGTCTGCTTCTCTCCGGTGGCGCCTGCCTCCTCGGGGTTCGCGGCCTGTGCACCGGCGACGGTCGTCTCCGCGGTGGCGGCCGCCACCGGCGCCTCGACCTTCGTCTTGCCTCTTAGGTGGGCAATCGAGAGCCAGCCGTTCTGTCCAGCGAGGTCAATATACGAATGGTCGAAGTTGTATCTGTGGCCCATATTCCAGCCCGCCTCGCCTGCCTCCGCAAACTCCTCCGGGGTATGGATCGAGTAGAGCATGAGCGGGAACCGCTTTCCCTCGGGGTAGACGTAGTCATCGGGTCCGAAGCTCCTCGCGGCCTGCCCCGTCGCCGCTCCCGCAAGCAGCGTTGCGGCCAGCACCATCGCCATGCAGACCAATCCGTATCGCATCAGACACTCCTCCCATGTCGCTATCGACTTGCCTGCAGCATCCGCTCGACCGAGCCGCGCGCGCGCTGAGCAATGTCGTGGTCGATGTCCACCTCAAACTGCATCTTCTCGAGCGACTCGGCAACCTTGCGGAGCGTGATCTTCTTCATGTTCGGGCACACAGCTATGTGGATACTGTGGAAAACCTTGTCCGGGTTCTCCTTCTGCAGACGGTACACCATCCCGGACTCGGTACCGACGATGATCTCCTTCGCCGAAGTCTGCTTCGCGAAGCGGACCATCCCGCCGGTGGAGAGCACCTCGTCGGCGAGGGCGCGCACCGGCGCCGGGCATTCGCCGTGGACGATCACAACCGCCTCCGGGTGCGCCTCCCGCGCCTGCTGGATATGCTCCGGGAGTATCTTGACATGCGTCGGGCACCAGCCCTCCCAGAGGATCACCCGCTTGTCCGAGCGCTCCTGCACGTGGCTGCCCAGGTGGCAATCGGGGACGAAGATGACCTCATCGCTATCGAGGCCGTTGACGATGTCGATGGCGTTTGCGGAGGTGCAGCAGATGTCGGCCTCGGCCTTTGTCGCCGCGGAGGTGTTCACGTATGCCACAACCGGCACACCGGGGTGCTTTGCCTTGAACTCCCGCAGCGAGACGGGGTCAACCATGTCGGCCATCGGGCAGCCCGCCGAGGCGTCGGGGATGAGCACGGTGCGTTCCGGGGAGAGCAGCTTCGCCGTCTCCGCCATGAAGTGTACGCCGCAGAAGACGATGACCTCCGCGTCGGTCTCCGCCGCCATCCGCGACAGCTCCAGGGAATCTCCGAGGAAGTCGGCGATGTCCTGGACCTCCGGGATCTGGTAGTTATGCACAAGCAGCACGGCTCCGCGCTCGTGCTTGAGCCGCTCGATGCTCTCTGTAAGAAGCTCCGTCTCGGACTTGCCCATGCGTCAACACCCTGACTGGTGGAGTTCAGCGACAGGACGGTGCCCACGGATAGTGGCGTGCAGGACCGGTATTATAGCCGCTGTGTCATTTTTGTGCCAATCTTGAGCGAACTGCACGCCCCCGCGTGCTACGATGGTCTCGCCCTGGTCCACATCAACGGGGCGGGAGCCCATCAGGACGCGCGGGAGTGAGCACGATGACGGTGCCCGAAAGCGCCAATGGAAGACCCTATCGCGAGCAGTTCTTCGCAGCTGCCCGGCATCTCTATCGCACGATGAAGTACCTTGTGTTCATCTACGTCGTCGGCAGCGCGTTGGCAATGGTTGCACTCTCGCTGACGACGGGGCTCGGGTCCGCCAACTTCAGCCTCTCCTTCGTCTTTATCGCCTACGGCATTGCCGGTCTTGCCGCGGCTCTGTTCCTCTATGCATTCGTGCAGTTGGCCATCCTGGCCTGCTGCGCGTATGGTGAGTGGCTCTGCGAGCAGCAACAAGAGGGCGAGCCGCGATAGGCGGCCCGCCCCGGTAGACCAGTCTGCCTCGGCCGCGTCTACACTTGGGCCACGACCACTCGCTGGCCGCTCTGAGCGCTCTCGTAGACTGCCTCCCCGATTGCCAGCGCCCTGGCGCTGTCCCACAGGTCCGGCCCCTCACAGACCTCACCCAGGCAGCGGCGGGCAAAGTGCTCCGCCTCGCCCTTGTAGCCGTAGAACGTGTGCCCGTCAACCACGGTCAGCAGCGCGGGCCGGTACTGGCTTGAGAACTTGCCGCGTCGCACGGGCTCGCTCAGCCAATCCTCCTTGCGCTTCCAGTCGACAGAGGCCATGTCCTCGATGGTCAACAGTTGCATGTCGCCGGCGACCTCGAGTCGCTCCTGGATGTCGGAGA
>DPJP01000126.1:0-7475 GCA_003542955.1 Armatimonadota bacterium | reverse complement strand
TTCGAGGACTCGAGCCCCGTGATGTTGATCTGCCCGATGACGCCGTTGGCGAACTCGACGTTGATCAGGTAGGCAAACTGCGTCTCGGTGCGCTCCGTGTACAGGCTGTAGACCGCCTCCACCTCTCCGCCGAAGAACCGCGCCAGGTCGAAGATGTGCACGCACTGCCCGATCAGGAAGGCCCGCCGTGCGCTGTCAATGCCCCAGATCTGTGGGTAGTCGCCCTGCCCGAACTTGATATGCACCGTCGCTATCGAGCCGAACTCCGCGCAGTTGATGATCTCCTTGCCGATCGTGTATGCCTCGCAGAAGCGCTTCATGAAGCCCACCTGGCCCCATGTGCCGTGCTTCTCGGCGATCCGGGCCATCTCAACGGCCTGGGCGGAGGTGTTCGCCGAGGGCTTTTCCACATAGACGGGGATACCCCGTTCGAGCACCTTCGGCGCCAGTTCATACTGCTGCGGGGCAGGCCCGATGACGAACACACCGTCAACCTGCTCCTTGTCCAGCATCTCTTCGTAGTCTGTGTAGACCCGACGTCCACCGAAGCGTCGCGCACGGTCCTCCGCGCGTTCGCGATCGATATCGCACATGGCCACTATGTCGATGATCCCCGAGCGTGCGACACCCGGGAGAATACTCGCGGTGCAGAAACCGCCACAGCCCAGGAACGCAAGCCGGGCCTTCTTGTCGGCCGTCATCGTCCATCACTCCAGCTTCTCTTTGTCACGGTCATTGAGGCAGGGGTAGTTCCATACCCGGCGTCGTGGCACCTGCGTGCACAAACGGCCCCGAGCGTGCGTGGGGCACTTGACAATCCGGCGGAGGGGATACACTCTACACGTGCAGACACCGCGCGTGGCGGGCACGCCTTCCGCGTTGTCGTCTGCGCTGATCAGCAGTTGAGGGTGTGGACCTCTCGAGGATGGGGAGAGCGGCTCATGGGCGCGAGGCACTCGTTGTGGTTGGCGGCGCTGATCGGATTCATGGTTGCAGGCGGCTTGCCCGGCGTAACCACGCCCGCATGTGCCGCCGACGCTCAGGCTACCTACTACGTTTCTCCCGATGGCGACGACGCCCAACCCGGCACCCGCGCGGCCCCCTGGCGCACGCCGGAGCATGCCGGTGAGAGGGCGAAGGCCGGGGATACGATCATCTTCCTGCCCGGAGAGTACTCCGGCCGCCTGGTACCGGCAAACAGCGGCACTCCTGAGGCCCCGATTGTGTTCCGCGCCGAGCAGCGACGCACCGCGCGCCTGGTCGGTCACGCACCCGGAGAGTTCGTCGTCGGCCCGAGCGGCAGTCAGTCGCTGGCAGGCGGCGCGCGCATCGAGATCGTCGGCCGGTCACATATCCAGGTGCACGGATTCGAGGTGCAAGACACCGGCGGCAGCGCGTCCGAGGGTGGCTGGGCGCGCATCTTTGACAGTTCGCACATTGCCGTTGCCGACTGCGCCTTCTCCGGAGGCTATGTGTACCAGTGCTTCCGGGTCGAGGGCTCGGAGCAGGTGCGCATCCTCGATAACGATATGGCCCGTGACGCCCGCGCCTCCGACATGTGGCTGGTCACGCATTCGCGCGGAATACTCATCGAGGGCAATTCCTTCAGCCGCACCGGCCACGGACCCGGCGTGCTCCGGTATACCCAACGGGCCATCGTGCGCGGGAACGTGTTCCATGCGGGATGGGCCAGGAACTTCTCGATCGGCCCGGACACCTGCAGCGAGATACTGGTCGAGGGCAACATCTTCGCCAACCAGTTCAACGGTGGCAGTTCCGCCGGGCCGGTGAACCAGATACTCGGCGAGCGGCTCATCTTCCGCTTCAACACTACATTCGATGCCTGCGGGTTGGCATGGAACTACCAGGGCGCGTCGAAGGTTCCACATCTGCACAACCGCACCTACCACAACGTGTTCCACGGCAACCACGGCGTCGCGCTGTTCGCGGGCACCAGGTACAGCAACTTCCGCGACATGGTTATCTGCAACAACGTCTTCAGCGGCAACGACCCCTATGCCTCCGGCACCCAGGTCTGGCTCACCGGGGGTGATCCGGCGCGGGTGCGGCTGGTGCGCAATGTCCTCAACTCCGTCAGCGAGGGCGCCGGCGCCCTGATGCTCTACGGCCGGACGCCGCTGAGTCTGGCATCTGCCCAGGGGCGCGATCGATGGGCGTCTCAGCTCGAGCAGCCAATCACGCAGGCGCCGGCCGCCGGGGCCGGCCGCAGGCTGCCCGTCGCCGATGCATCGGCTTTCGAGCGCCTGATCCGCGAGGGCGCAGGCCCGGCGCTGATTACCGTAGGCGGAGACCAATCGCTCGCGGCTGTCATCGACGTCGATGGCGGGCGTGGAATGCTGCACCTGGACCGGGATATCTCGTGGCCGGCCGATGCGCCGGTGACGCTGCTCGCGGGCCCGGCTGATGAAGGCATGTTCGTGGACAATGTCGAGACCGATCCGCGGTTCGCCGACCCCGCGGGCCTGGACTTCTCCCCGGCGGAGGACAGCCCGCTGCGTGATACCGCTGCCCCCCTGACGGTGACGGCAGAGGCAGGGGCCGGCCGTCTGCTGCGGGTCGTGGACCCCTACCCGTTCTCTGACGGCTACGGAATTGAGGGTGAGCAGGGCGACCTGGTTGCCGTCGGTTCACCGGATAACCGGGCGCGTGTGGTCGAGATAGATGTGGAGGCGGGGGTGCTACGGCTGGATCGAGACCTGCAATGGGCGGCGGGAGCGCCAGTCTCATTTCCGTGGTCCGGCGCCGCGCCGGATATCGGCATCATCGAGCATGGTGACGGTGGCCGCCCGTGTGTGCAGGTGCTCGCTCAGCCGGTCCGCACTCGAGCCGGCGAGAACACTGCACTGCGCGCGGTCGACCGGGGACTCACGCGGCCGTTGGAGTACTCCTGGCAACTGGGCGACGGAGCCACGGCAGAGGGTGAGACTGTCACGCATCGCTATGGGGAGGCCCGCGACTACGGTGTGCGGGTGCGTGTGACCGACGCGGACGGCCGGCGTGTCATCGGCGTCGGCTATGTCGATGCAAGACCCGCACCCGCTGAGGACGTCTTGGTTCACACGACCTTCGACCGAGACGACCCCGACTGGTTCGTCTACTGGCAGCTCTACCGTGGCCGCAGGGATACGGGCTCCTCCTCGTACCGGCAGGTGATCGACGAGGCAACGGGCGCGGGGCACGTGCGCGTCTACCCGCGCGGCGAGGCGCCCTGGGTGCTGCCGGCTTTCATTCGCCCCCGCGGCTGGGACATTGACAAGTACCCCCACGTGCGCATCCGCTACCAGATACGCAGTGGCACACCGGTCGCGATGTTTGTCCGTCCGTTCCCGTCAGCCTGGTACACGCTCTGGGACATGGACTCCGCGCAGGACTCGCGGCGCTACTACTTCGCGGGTACCGCCGACGTGCTGGATCGGGCACCCGTGGCGGACGGCGCCGAGCAGATACGCGGACGGGGCCCACTGCCGGATGAACCCTTCCCGCAGCAGCTCATAGCCGACGGAGAGTGGCATGAGATCAGCTTCGACGTTCGCGACATCCGTACGAAGTACCCGGATGTGCAGATACTGCACGCGCTCGACATCGGCGACTTGGCAATTGACGGCGGCAAGCAGGTCGGGTCGCGGGATGAGTTCCGACTCGACGACGTCTATATCGGCAGGTGAGACCTATCAGTCCCAGCCACCGGAAGTCGATCTCATATCCTCTGCGGTCTGGCAATGAGTCACGTCTCGCGACGCCGAGATTGCAGTGTGCGTTCTCTGAAGGCAAACTGTGGATAAGACTGAGGATAATGTGGACGATTTCGCCGCCTGTGGGCACTGTGGATGAGTTATCCTCACCGTCCACAACTTTGTCGACATCACGAACTCCTGAGCACCTTGCCCCCAGGTCACTTTCCCACGTTATCCCGCCCCCTACTACTACTACTACTAGCCTTAAGTATGAAGAGCTAGACTCAACGGCAGTGCGGAAAACCACGCCATCAAGCTCTTCCACGCGCGCCCCGGAGCACGCGCTCGGAGTGAGTGGATGATCCGGCCTGCTCACACTTGCCGGCAATTGACTGCTCGGCACAGACATGATCATTGACCTGATACAGCTGAGCACAGAGACAGTGACCCCGTAGACTGCCGGGCACTCGGAGTGAGTATGGACAACCCCCCGGCAAAGCAAGTACAATTACGCTGGCCAAAACCAGACAGAGTTGCACCATCTGCCCCAGATGCCCATATGCGGCGGTAGGCATTCGTCGGCCGTCCGGCGTGTTTTCGCACGTTGGGAAGGCGAAGCGCGCTCGCATGGGGAAAGGGGGGCCGATTGGGCAGTAAGAGTGGCCGTCAATGCGGGGCAGCAGCCCGCCACGGTCTCCAAGCCTGCAGGGATCCGAGGGAGGTCCGGGACAATGCTGAGTGTGACGTGTGAGCAGCGCGCGCTGTACTCGAAGCTGCAGATGGTCGCGCGGGGGGTGTCGGGACGCAGCACCCAGCCGATCCAGAACAACATCTACATGGAAGCCGCCGATGGCATGCTGACGCTGGTGGCGACCGACCTCGAGTTCATCGGCGTCAGGACCTCGATGCCCTGTGTGGTGCTCGAGGAGGGCGCCATCACCGTTCCGGCGAGACTGATCACCGATGTCGCGGGGCGTCTGCCCATGGGTGATGTGCAGCTGACGGCGGTGGAGAGTAACTCGCTGCAGATCCGCGGTGGGAAATCGCAGTTCAGCATTCGCGGGTTGCCGCCCGATGACTTTGAGCAGCTTCCGCAGCTCGATGATCCTGTCACCTTCAGCATGACTCAGGGCGCCCTGCTCGAGATGCTGGACTTGACCGTGTTTGCCACCTCGACTGATGAGACACGCCCGATCCTCACCGGCGCGCTGATGAAGATCACGCAGGGCAAACTCGAGATAGTGTCGACGGACACCTACAGGCTCGCGCTTTGCACGCGCGGCATTGGCGCCGCGATGGACAGGGACCAGGAGGCCATCGTCTCACGCCGTGCGCTCGTGGAACTCCAGCGAGCCCTTGACGATGAGTCAGACGATGAGGTCCGCATCGCCATCTCCCAGAACCAGATTGAGTTTGTCGTCGGTGATACTACTATCGGCTCGCGGCTCATCGACGGGCAATTCGTCAATTACCCGAAGGTGATCCCCACCGGCGGCGACAAGCTCATCACGGTGTCTGTCTCCGACGTGACCTCAGCGCTCGAGCGCGCGCTGATCGTCGCACGTCAGGATGCCTACCGCGTGGTGCTGCGCGCGAGCGGGGAGACGATGACCGTCAGCGCCCGCAGCCAGGATGTCGGCGAGGTCGAGGAGGCCGTGCCGGTCAGCATGACCGGCGAGGATGCCGAGGTCGCCTTCAATGCGGAGTTCATCCTGCACATGCTCCACGCATGTGCCACCGAGGAAGTCGTTCTTGAGCTCTCCGGCCCACTGAACTCCGGCCTGCTCAAGCCCGTCGGCGATGACGGATACCTGTATGTGCTGATGCCAATGCAGATCATGTAAGGGGCCGGGAGTGCACGTAGCCGGGTTGAGTCTGGAAAACTTCCGCCTGTACCCACAGCTTGAGATGCAGTTTCGACCGGGGCTGACGATTATCGTCGGCCCCAATGCGTCCGGCAAGACGAGCCTGCTGGAAGCCATGCACCTGCTGGCCACCACCAAGTCACCGCGCACGCATCTGGACCGTCGCCTGATCCGCTGGGATCAGCCGTACTGCCGGGTCGAGGGCAGCTTCGTCTCCTCCGGCGGCGATGCCACAGCGATCGCTCTCGGCATCAGTGCCAACGGGGCCGGCGACAACGGAACCCCACCCAAGCAGATGTGGCTCGACGGCGTGCTCACCTCCCGCGTGTCCGACATTATCGGCCACGTGAGCGTGGTGATGTTCACGGGCGAGGACCTCGATCTGGTGAAGGGCCCCCCGCAGGTGCGCAGGCGCTTTCTCAACGTCGCGCTGTCGCAGTTGCGGCCACGCTACCTCGACGACTCCCAGCGCTACCGGCGGGCACTCGATCAGCGCAACGCCGTGCTCAAGCAGATACGCGACCGCATCGCCACGACTGCGTCTCTGGAGCCCTGGACCCGGCAGCTTGCGCAGGCGGGCGCAGCCATCGCCGTCGACCGCGCGGAGTTTCTCAACACTCTGAGTGAAGCCGCCGACATCACCCATGGCACCCTCAGCAACGAGAAGGAAGAACTCGGCCTCCAGTATCGGAGCGACCTGGGGGCGGCTTCGAGCACCGAGGAGGCGCAGGCCGCCTTCGCGCAGGCCCTGGACGCAGCCGTTGACCGCGACTGCGAAAGCGGATTCACGTCCGTCGGGCCGCATCGCGACGATTTCGACATCCGCATCAACGGCGCCGCGGCGCGCACCTACGGCTCGCAGGGCCAGCAGCGCACGGCCGCGCTCAGCCTCAAGCTCGCGCAGGNNGCTGGCCTGGCGCGGGGAGCCGCCGCTATTGCTGCTGGATGACTGCCTGTCGGAACTCGACGACTGCCGTTGCGCGCGGGTGCTGGAGATGACCAGCGTCGTCGACGGGCTCATCATCACCAGCCCCCTGCTTACCGACCAGCTCGCCGCACGCACCGACGCGCAGTTCTTCCATATCGACGGCGGCACGGTGCGGGAAGCCGCACCCGAGCAGCTCTCCGCGCTCAGGACCCCGTCCTGAGCATCCGCGCCGTGTCCGTCTACAGTGCCGTTACTCGACCACGCCGGGGAGGACCCAGATG
Organism: Armatimonadota bacterium; assembly: GCA_003542955.1. Classification (GTDB taxonomy): domain Bacteria; phylum Armatimonadota; class Zipacnadia; order Zipacnadales; family UBA11051; genus UBA11051. The sequence continues at coordinate 706 of DPJP01000126.1, read as the reverse complement.
AAAGAGGGCTCAGACCGCAGACGCCGAGACAGGCGCATGGGCCCTATCAAGCGGGCGGTGAACGATTACCTGGCCGCCACCGGCAACCTCAAGCGCGGCGCCTCCGTGGCATGCATCGAGGTGTGGCCGCAGGTGGTTGGCCCGTGGTATGCCTCGAAGACTCACCTTCTGGGTGTAGAGAACGCCGAGGCCCGCGTGCTGTGCGACTCGCCGGCGACCGCCCAGCAGCTGCAGATGGACTCTCCCAAGGTCATCGCACTGCTCAATGAACGCCTGGGCGCGAAGCTCGTCAACTCAATCAGGGCCTCGAGCGCGGGCCCGATCACTGACCGGATCACCGCCGAATTGCGCAGGCGACCCGAGCCGCAGATCGGGCCGGAGGACATCGATGCCGCCGAGCTGTCCGATGCGGACGAACAGGCGTGCCATCGGGCGGCCTCGGAGATTGCCNNCGTGCGCGAGGGCTTCGTCCGTGCCATGAGAACGTATCTCAAGCAGCAGACGGTCAAGCGCGCACGCGGCTACAGAACCTGTGCGCTCTGCGGTGCGCTGCACAATGAGATGGGCCCGCACTGCTCCGCCTGCGACATCAGGCTCAGACAGCGCGGAGCCGGCGGGCAGAAGGGCTGAACCCTGATGAGTACCATCAAGCTCGAGCGCATTGACGACTTCCGGTGGCGTGTGCCCAGGGGCGCCGTCGACGGTA
>DPJP01000007.1 GCA_003542955.1 Armatimonadota bacterium | reverse complement strand
TCAACGCCTATGCCACCCACACCGGGCTGCTCCAGGCCATCTGGCCGTTGCTTTGCGTCACTCGCACCATGTAGTAATCGGCCTGCGAGCCGTCCCGCTCGTCGCTCCAGGTGAAGGCAAGCCGGTAGCTCTCGGGCGTCAGGAGGCGATGCACGAGTACTGACTCGCTCGTGAAGGGTCCGGTGAATGCGCTTGCCGAGGATGCCATCAGCTCCGCGAGAGTGTGTTCCATGCGGAATGCTCCGGGTTGACCCCCGCGAATTGTCACCCGCNNCAGGAGCACCGTCGATCTCGAGGATGACGCCCTTCGTCGGGTCCTCGTTGAAGGCGTCGCGGCGGGAGGTGAATGATTCGAACCGCAGGCCGCCGGCATTCACATCGAGCAGCCGGTCACGGAGGTTCTCCTCATACGGACCCGACTGGAAGAGAGGTGTCGCGGCGAGCAGCTCTCCCCCATCGACGACAATCTCCCCCGCCCATTCGCATACCCGCGCCATCTCGAGACTCGACCACGGCCCCCAGCCCCACTGGATGCGCAGCTTGCACGGTCCGCCGGCGAAGGGGTCCTCCGGCAGCACGGTTGGGACGAACTCCCGGTGCGCCACTCGACCGTTCCTGAGGACATCCACTGCGGCTATCTCGTCCATCGCATCGACCGATACGTGTATTCGGCGTTGACGGCAGCGGTCAATCTCCGAGCCCATCGCGGCGCCGTTGAGTGTGAACTCCAGGCGGATGCGGTCACCGGTCACGGCGTAAGTTCGGCGCGCCAGCAGCGCCTCCCAGATGCTCTCGCGCGTCAGCGTCTCGGCCCAGACGGCGGCCAGCCCCTCGCCCCAGGCGCCGGGGTAGCCGAAGTGGTCATCGGTGCCGCCGATGACACCGAAGCGCAGACCCATCGAGAGGGCATGCTGGATCGTCCCGTATGTGGTCCTGCCACCGTTGCTGTGGCGTATCATCGGCTCGAGACCACGGTCAGACATGCACGCTCCGTGCTCGGAGAAGACCTCGCACAGCGGGCACATATCCTGTGGGAAGTGATCCCAGTCGATGCCGCGCCAGCCCCTGGCGTATGCGCAGTGGTGCGGGATCATGATCGCCCCGAGCGGGGCGACCTTCTCCGCCAGCGCCTCGACGGAGTCGGTGGTGACGAACTCGGTCCTGTCAGTCGGGAAGAGAACGCAGTAGTCGCCGAACTCGCTGCTGTGCCACTCATATCCGGGGAATGTGACGAAGCGTCCGGGCTCATACATCTGCGCGGTGAGCTGCAGGGNNCGGCGCGGTGGGCCTTGAAGCCGTTGACCCACACCATGTGCTTGTCTTCCGGCATGGTCGGCATGTCATGCCACTGGCTGTGCGGGGTGTAGGCGAAGAAGTCCAGGTGCTCGCGGGCGATGTCAAAGGAGCGCCGCAGGCCGCCTTTGGCATAGCCGACGGCGTTGTGGTTGTGCAGGTCGCCGAAGTAGAGGTTCCATGATGATTGCATGATTGTGGTCTCCGTGCGTTGGGCGGCGGGCTCGTCCGCCTGCCCCGCAGTCGGTGGTCTACTGCTGTTGCGTGCCGGTCAGCAACTCGAAACCTGTGGCGTCGTCCTTGAGGCGGGCCATGTCCAGGCCGGTCAGCTCGATCAGGATGATCTCGAGGATGTGCCAGGTCTTGATGCCGACGCGGATGCAGCCGGTGATGGTGCTCTGCTCGCGGCCGCAGGCGGCATGCATGTGCAGGACGGGCCTCCCCTCGGCATTAGGGAAGATGGTGCCGACCGCACCGGCCTCATGCGCGCCCGTCAGGGCGGTGACCATCGGGGTGACGGGCAGGGCGGCTCCATCCTCCGGGCNNGGCCGACGACGAGCCTGCTGCCGTCATCGGCGCCCCCGACCATGATCGCCATGCCGGTCTTCACATCATGGTCGATGCAGAACTGCTCGAGCATATCGGGCATCATCTCGCCATGCTCGAGGCGTAAGGCAAAGACGCGGCCGATCTGTCCCTGTGTGAATTGCATGTGCAACTCCTCTTCCGCTACAGAATCCCCAGTCCTCGGTGGAAGTCGGCAAGCTGCTCCATCTCTTCATCGTTGAGGCTGTAGTAGGGTCGCCGACGCCAGCGCTTTGCGATGCCGAACAGCTCGAGGGTCGCGTGGAAGGCGGCATCAAAGCCTCCAGTGAGGCCCAGCACATAGTCGAAGTACGGCATGTCGTAGTCGCGGATGATCCCGACGGCGGCCGGGATGTCGTTGCGCACGACAGCATTCCAGTAACTGTTGGCAACCTCCGGCTTGAAGCAGACGAATGTGGACAGGTAGCCGTCGCAGCCGTATGGATGCTGGTTGAGATGGTTCTGCTTCTGTCCGCCGGAGAGCAGCGCCATTCGCTCATGGCACAGGAGGCCCAGCGTGCGGGCGAAGTCACCGCAGACGTCGTCCTTGACTGCCATCACGTTCGGCGCTTCATCCATAACGCGTTTGAAGACCTCGAAGGCCCGTTTGCGCGGCCAACTCCCGTAGAGGTTGGTGACCATCATCACCGGGATATGCTCGGAGACCGCGCGGTAGTGCGCTACCATCGTGTCGACGGTCGCCGAGCCCGCCCAGTTCGGCGGCATGAGCATTTGCAGGTCGACACCGATTCCGGCTGCATACCCGGCGAACTCGATTGCCTTCGGTGTCGCCCACTCTCCACACGCGGCGGTGACCATCGCTCTGCCGGCGGTGTACTCGACCACGGCCTTCGTGACCTCGCCGATCTCCTCATCCGTGAGCACGCTGTAGAGGCTGTCGCCGTAGGTGAGCAGCATCGTGCGTGAGCCGCCGGCGATGGTGAAATCGACGAAGCTGCGGAGGCCATCGAAGTCGATGGAGCCGTCCTCGTTGAAGGTCGTGGGCACCGATGCGACGGGCCCGGTGAGGGCGTATCTGACTTCATCGAGTGATCTGGGCATTGGATTGGTCTCCCTTTGATGGACGGGCTCGCCGTGCGTGGTGCCTCACCCCCCC
>DPJP01000206.1:4763-11069 GCA_003542955.1 Armatimonadota bacterium | reverse complement strand
GGTTCGCCCACCAGGCGCCGAATGCTCGTACAGGCCATCGTCAGGGCTGGGCCCGGGGGCCGATGAGGGGTCATAGCTTCAGCGTTGAGCATTCTGCACACACAAGCGCATGCCGGCCCTGCGCATGGAATGGTCAACGGTGAAGCTGTGACCCCGGCCGCTCGATGCCCGCCCCGGAGGAATGGACGGCGGAGCGGGAGAACTGTCCTCCAGCACACGCTATCTCTCTGCGCGCAGTACGGCTGCGGCCGGAGGAGCAACGACCATGAACTACGAGTGGCTCTGCAAAGAGGCCAGGGCAATCAGCAGTACCTCCCAGGCAATCCCGATGACCGCCGCGCAGTGGCATGGCACGGTCGAGCAACGCCGCGAAATGTGGCTTGAGATGCTCGGGCTCTGGCCGCTGCCGGAGCGCACGCCGCTTGAGGCAACCGTCACCGGGACGCTCGACCGCGGTGACTACGTGGTCGAGAAGCTCCACTTCCAGTCCGTCCCCGGGGCGTACGTCCCCGGCAACCTCTACCGGCCTGCGCACGTCGACGGGCCGCTGCCGACGGTGCTCTACCTGTGCGGGCACACCAAGGGCAAGGTCAATGTGCCCTACCAGGCCAATCCCAGGTGGTTCGGACAGCATGGGTACATCGCTCTGGTGCTCGACCCGATTCAACTTGGCGAGTGTCAGGGGATGCACCACGGCACCTACCACAAGGGGCGCTGGGACTGGCTGAGCCGCGGCTACACGCCCGCCGGCACGGAAGTCTGGAACGCCATGCGGGCGCTGGACTATCTGTCCGAGCGCGATGACGTCGACGCCGAGCGAATGGGCGTGACCGGGCTGAGTGGGGGAGGGGCGATGTCATGGTTCCTCGGTGCCGCCGATGAGCGCATCAAGTGCTGCGTCCCCGTCTGCCAGACCGGCACCATCGACCAGGTGGTCAGGGAACGCGCCACCGACGGGCATTGCGACTGCACGTTCTGGGTCAACTACTACCGCTGGTGCACCGCCGACATCGGCGCATTGATCGCCCCGCGACCGCTGCTGGTGGCTGCCGGAACGGATGATATCCTCTGGCGCCCGTATGCCTTCCGGGAGACGATGTGGCGCATCAGCCGCGTCTACGAGCAGCTTGGGGCCGTCGAGAATTGCGAACTCGTCGAGGACCTGTCGCCGCACGGGTATACCCCGAAGCTGCGCAAGTCCATCTTCTCGTGGTTCGACCATCACCTGAAGGGCTCCGACGAGCCGGTGACCGAGGATATCACCGACTATGTGGAGCCGGAGGAGAATCTGCTCGTATTTGGCGGCAAGCTGCCGGAGAACGACCAGATGGCGCGCATTGATGAGATACTCGGCGCGCCGGTCAATACGCCGCAGGCCGTGGACCACGATCAGTGGATGGACGTCATGATCGATAACTTCTTCGACTTGTGCGAACTGCCGTTCAAGCACATCCGATGCAACGCCGAGCCGACGCTGCTGGAGGCGCGGCTGGATGGCGGAGCGAAGGGTGGCAGCGGCATCTACAGCTTCCGCTTCGATCCGGGCGACGGGACCGAGTCGTGGCTGCGGCTGACTCTGCCTCCGGAGCGCGAAGGGCCGGTCGATGTGCTGCTCAGTGCGATGCCGATGGATGCCCGCACCGGCTTCGGTGGCGGTCCAAAGCCGCCGGTGCCAGAGGGCCTCGGAGCCGCCGTGGTCGAGGTTCGCGGGAGCGGGGCGACGCAGATCGGGCCGCAGCTCGAGTGGACTGTCAGGCGCGCGCACCAGCTCATCGGCTCGACACTGCCCGAGCGTCAGGTGTACGACCTGATGTCGGGCGCGGTGCTGCTGGAGCAGCATCACGCCGTCCGCGGGGTGTCATTCTATGGGAAGGGCTACACGGCAGTGCTGGCTCTGTATGCCGCGGTGTTGGATGAGCCCCTGGGCGAGCTGATCCTCGAGGATGTTCCTGAGACGCATACGGCCCCGGATACCCCTGAGTTCCTGGGGATCCTCCGCATCGGCGACCTCCCGCACAACCTCGCATGCCGCGCCGGAATGCCGATCACGTTCATCGGCTCAATACCGCCTGCGTACCAGTTTGTCGTTGACGTGTACGAGAAGCTCGGCTTCAGCGACCGCATCCGCGTGCTCGACTCGCTCGCGGACTGGCGGCCACTCGAGATCAGTGATGAGTTCGAGGAGCCAACACAATGACAACGCAGGGGTTCGATGCGCCTGCGCGTGGCATCCAGATGGATGGGGCGGAACCAGCTCATTCTCTCCGAACCTTGATTGTGTGCTTGGCGCGTGGGTATAATAGCGGAAAAGGAGGTTGGCATTATGCCATTCGCGCGCGTTTCAAGCAAAGGGCAGATCACTTTGCCCGCTGAGATTCGTCGGAAACTCAGCATAGAACCCAACTCCCGCGTCGACATCGTGTTGCGCGATGCGGAGATTGTGATCCGCCCGCTCAAGACGGTATCGGAACTCAAGGGAATACTGCGGGATCATGTCCGTGGCCACGAACGGATGTCGTGGGACGAGGAGCGGCGTCGCATGGAGGAACTCGTGGCGCGGGAGGTCGAAGATGAGTAGTCGGCCGGTGCCCTGGACGCTGGACGCGAACATCATCCTGCGCTATGTGCTTGACGACAATGAGGAACTCACAGCCAAAGCGGAGCGCATCTGGCAGGCGATTGAGGATGGTGCCGTGACTGCGGTTCTGGACCCGGTGACGCTTGCCGAGGTGGTGTTTGTGCTCGCGTCTGTCTACAGGCTCCCCAACGCCACGATCAGCGAGGCCGTGCTCCCTCTACTGCAGGTGGAAGGGGTCCGGATGCACAACCGCGAGCGGTACCTCCACGCACTGCGCCTTTTCGGCACAACCGTCAAGCACTTCGGTGACGCCTGTGCGTGCGCGACCGCTTTGGGGGAGACCAGCGGCCTGTTGTACTCCTTCGACCGTGGTATGCCCGAGATAGCAGGCCTCAGGCGCGCAGAAGATTTCGGGGACATGGAGCGGGAACAGCCTCAGGAGTAACACGGGCATCGAGCCAGGCACCGTGTTCGCGGGTATCGCGTATTCCGTCATCAGCCGGAACCAGGGAGGACGCGCCATGACGAGCCGGGAGTTCAAAGAGCTGGCACAGGGCATGGGAGTTGATCTCATCGGCGTGGCGCCGGTGGCGCGCTTTGCGCTGTTCTCGCCGGAGGCCAGCCCCCTCGCCATCCAGCCGCAGACACGCTCGGTGATCGTGCTGGGTTTCAGCATCCCACGCGGGTCGCTGCAGGGGCTGGAGATGGGGACGGCGGGCTACACACTGGGGATGGGTATCCCCGGCGCCGTGGCGCTCGAGACCACCTACCAGCTCTGCAGGCGCATCGAGAACGAGGGCTGGGAGGCCACACCGGTGTTCCAGCAGGCCGGCGATATGCGGAGGCAGGGGGTAGCGGTGAGCCCCGACAAGCCCGAGCCCAATGTCATCCTCGAGTTCGATTTCGCCGCGCATGCCGCCGGGTTGGGTGAGATAGGGCGCGGCAAGTGGCTGCTGACACCGGAGTTCGGCCCGCGCCAGATGCTCACCATCATTCTCACCGATGCCGAGCTGCAGCCAGACGAGCCGTTCTCCGGCAGCGTCTGTGACAACTGCGGCAAGTGCGCGGAGGCATGCCCGGCGGGGGCGCTGAAGGCTGACGCGCTCCATTGCGCGCCGCTGTGTGAGGGTGAAGCGTGCTGGTACCCGCTCCACATCGAGAGCTGCCGCGTCTGCAAGACCGGCATCAGCAGGCTGCCCTACTCGACCGGCTCGGAGCCGTTCCGGCTGGGAGCGGCCTGTGGGAGGGCCTGCGTGGCGCACCTGGAGGACTCCGGGAAGCTCACGCGCGCGTTCGCATCTCGGTTTCGGCCTGACGAGAAGGAGGCGTAGCGCAGATGGTCACGAAGGAAGCCCTCCGCGAGTATGCCCTCAACGTCGTCGGGGTGGACAAGCTGGGTGTGGCCNNACATCATGCCGAAGGCGCGGTCGGTAGTGGTGTTCGCCAAGCGTATCCTCCGCGGGACGTTCCGTGGGGTTGACGAGGGCACGCACTGGCCGTCGTACCATGTCTACAGCTACGCCGGGCTCAATCACATGCTCGGGGTCGCCAACTACCGTCTGGCCCGTTTCATCGAGCAGAGCGGCTTCGACGCCTGCTCACTGTCGGCCATTGCTACGAGCCGTGAGTTCGGCCCTGCCGCACCGCCACCGGCGCCGGGCCTGCCACCGCGCGAGGTGGTGCTGCAGTTCCGCATCGCCGCGACACTGGCGGGGCTGGGGGAGATGGGCTGGTCGAAGGTGTTCATGACCAGGGAGTTCGGTCCCCGGCAGCGGCTGGGGATGCTGCTCACTGATGCCGAACTCGAGCCCGACCCGATCGAGACGGGCGTGCTCTGCGACCGCTGCAAGCGCTGTGTGGCCGAGTGCCCGGCCGGCGCCATCTCCAAAGACAAGTCGGTCTCTATCGAGGTGGAGGGGCACCGCATCGAGTGGAACGATCTTGACCTGGGCAAGTGCAAGCTGACGCACTTTGGGCTCAACAAGGCCAGCGGACCGTTCTTCGCCAAGCGCTTCCCCGGCATCCGCATGACCGTGGACGAGCAGGAGGTCACATGGCTGGAGGCCTGGGACCTCGGCAGGGCGCTGTTTCAGACCATGCCGGCGCTGGATGCGCTCTCGGCGCATCCGGTGGCGGCCTGCGGCGCGCGCGGGTGCATTGTGGGCTGTATGAAGCATGTGGAGAAGACGGGCACCGTCGAGAACGCCTTCCGCACCCGCCCGGTCTTCAGCGAGGACAAGCCCTGGCGGCTCGATGATGAACCAGGGCACCGCTTCGAGGACCACAAGGGACTGGTGTGGCACCCGGACAATCCGGAAGCCGACGAGCCCGAGGCACGGAAAGACGAAGGCTGGTACTGAGGGGTCGAACATGCTGGGAGGGATCATGATGTTGTTGCCGATACTGGGCATCGGGGCGCTGCACGGAGCGGAGCCCGAGTCGCCCGCGGAGATCATCTGCGAGGGGCAATACACCGGTCACCTGCAGGGGATTGCCGGCAATGGTGTGGACACCATCTACTGGAGCTTCACGTACACCGTCGTGAAGACGGATCTCGAGGGCCGGATACTGGCATCGGTGGATGGACCGTATCATCACGGGGATATCTGCCTGGCCGGAGACAAGCTCTACGTGGCGTGGTCGAACAAGTTCAACGAGCCCGGCGCGGACTCGAAGGTCTACATCTACAGTGCCGACGACCTGTCACTGCTCACAGTCGTGCCGGTGCCGGAGGCGACCTTCGGCGCAGGCGGCATGGACCACCAGGACGGGCATTTCTTCATCATCGGTGGCCTGCCGCATGAGTACGAGGAGAACTACGTCTACGAGTACGACGGCGAGCTGAACTACCTGCGCACCCATGTCCTCCCCTCCGGCCATACGCACCTGGGCATTCAGACCGCGTGCTTCCATGACGACTGCTGGTGGTTCGGCTGCTACCAGAAGGACGGCTCGCCGGGGCTCCTGAAGGCGGACCGCGACCTCAAGCTCATCGGCGCGTATGACATCTCTCCCGCCATCGGCCTGATCGGGTGGGGAGAGGGGCGCTTCTGGATGGCGAAGCACTTCGGCGAGAAATGGCAGGCCAAGGTCGTCCCGATGGCGCCGGATGAGAAGCTGGGGCTGATTCCGGCGCGGTGACGAGGCCGGCATTGGCACGGCTGTTCTGAACCGCGAATGACGCGAAGAGCGCGAATGGACGGCAGACGTCAACGGCCGTGCGCAGGCCGCCATCGCCGTGACGTGGCCCTCATTCGCGTCATTCGCGTCATTCGCGGTTGCTCAGGTCCGTCCCGGACGCGTGCGGTGGCGGCGACGTCAGACAGAGGGAGGTCTCGATGGCAGTCTCAGTCAAGCTCGGCTTCGTGCCGTCATACCGGCGCTGGAGCGACTGGACGCGGCAGGTGCGTGAAGAGAGCATTCAGACGCTCTCGAGCCTGCCCGGGGTGGAGGTCGTCGCCCCGGTGGTTGCCCCGCCGGAGGCATTGCCCGACGCCGCAACAGGCTCCACTGCCTACGGCGCCGTCCATACGCTCGATGAGGCGGAAGCGGTGGCGGAGCACTTCGCCCGCGAGCGCGTCGACGGCATAGTGCTGTGCCCGCTCGATTTCGGCGACGAGCGCTCCGCGGTCAAGATTGCGGAGAAGCTCGGCCTGCCGGTGTTCCTCTACGCTACGAAGGAGCCGCCTGCGCTTGATGGTCCGGGGCTCTTGCGGGCATCCGACTCC
>DPJP01000206.1:0-4720 GCA_003542955.1 Armatimonadota bacterium | reverse complement strand
GGCCTGCACCGCCGCCGTATCCCGTTCCGCTTCGGGGGCATCTTCTTCCCCGACGAGCCGGAGCTGCGGGCGGAGTTGGAGGCCTTCTCGCAGGCCGTGGCAGTGGTCAAGGGGCTGCGCAACGCCCGCATCGGGCACGTTGGCGTGCGCCCGCAGACCTTCGAGACCGTGGCGTATGACGAGGTCGCGATGGCGCGCAAGCTCGGGCAGAATGTCATCTACGCGAATCTGATCGATTTGCTCACCGAGGCCCGCGGACTGGAAGACGACGACCCGGCGGTGCTCGAGATCCTCGACGACATGCGGCGCACGGTGCCGATCATCACCGTTGCGGATGACTACCTGCTCAAGTCGGCGAAGCTGGAGGCCGCCCTGGCGGCCTTCTGGGAGCGGCACGGGCTCTCCGCGCTGACGATGCAGTGCTGGCACGGCATCCAGCAGGAGTACGGCATCTCGCTGTGCGCGCTGTTCGGGCGGCTGACGGGGCGCCGGATGCTCACGGCCTGCGAGGCCGACGTGATGGGAGCGCTGTCGATGCTGGCCCAGTACCAGGCCTCGCTGGGAGAAGACCTGCCGCATTTCGTCGACTGGACGATCCAGCATCGCGATGACCCCAATCGGCTGCTGGCGTGGCACTGCGGCAATGCCCCTACCTGCCTGGCACGCGACCCGGATAGCGTGGCGCTGCGCTCGCGTCGAGACATGGCCGGGTCGGAGCCGACTGCGCCCGGCGACCCGCAGGCGGGGCTGTACCAGTTCCAGCTCAGGCCCGGACCGGTCACGTTCTGCCGCCTGAGCGAGTATGACGGCGAGTGGAAGATGCTGATTGCGCGGGGAGAGACCATTCCCTCCGATGAGACGCTCGCGGGGACCTGGAGCTGGGTTGAGGTCGCCGACCATGGGCGGCTCTACCGGACGCTGGTCGAGCAGGGCTTCATCCACCATGCAAGCATGATCCATGGTGAGCAGGTCCCCGCCCTCACCCGTGCCTGCGAGTTCCTCGACATCACCCCCATCATCGTGGAGTAGCGCCATGGGCAGCGCGGATCTGGACATCGTTGGATTGGGCATGAGCACACTCGATGTGCTCATGCGCATGGGGGAGATGCCGACCTGGGAGAGCCCCCGGCGGATGCTCGACTTCGGCCTCGACGGCGGCGGGCCTGTAGGGACGGCGTGTGTGGCCGCCGCGCACCTGGGTGCCCGCGTGGGCTATGTGGGTACCGTCGGCAATGATGTCGTCGGCGAGTTGAAGATGCGCTTCATGGCCGAGCATGGCGTTGACCTGAGCCGCGTTGTGCCGGTGGACGAGCCCGAGGCGCAGGTGGTGGGCGTCTATGTACACGAACAGACAGGAGAGCGCTTGTTCTCCATCCTGGACCGCTTCTACTCCACGCAGATGCCGAGNNTCGGGACTACATGACCTCCGCGGAGTTCCTGCATCTGGATGGCTTCTATCCAGATTCCGCGATAGCAGCCGCACGCTGGATGCATGAAGCAGGCAAGCGCGTATGCCTGGACTACCACCGCACCGAGGGGAGCGCCATCCCGGCGCACATCATTGAACTGCTCGAGCATGTGGACATTCTCGTCTGCGGCGCGGAGGTGTGCCGGGGGCTGACAGGCGAGGAGGACATTCTGAATGCGGGGCCCGCGGCCCTGGAGATGGGCCTCGATCTGGTCGTTGAGACGTATGGAGCCGAGGGCAGCTACAGCTTCAGTGGAGATGAGCAGCTCCATACGCCTGCCTTCGCCGTCGATGTGCTTGATACTACGGGCGCGGGTGATGTGTTCCACGGCGCATACCTGGTAGGCATGCTGCGCGGCTTCGACCTCCGGCCGTGCGCGGATTTCGCCGCTGCGGCGGCTGCGTTGAAGTGCTCGAAGCTCGGCGGCAGACGCGGCATTCCGAGCCTGGGAGAGACCGTGAGGTTCCTGCAGGAGCGTGGCGTGGACGTGCCGGTGTAGAGGGCCGCATCCGGAGGCTGCTTGACCCCGGGTGTTGCGCGTACAAGCAAGGAGTGACCCATACATGAGAATCACCGACGTGCGGACGTTCCCGGTGAAGGGCCGTCACTGGCCGCGCTTTCCGATGGTGTTCATCGAGGTGCATACCGATGAGGGCGTGATCGGGACAGGGGAGGCGTTGGCCTTCCAGGCGAGCGGGGTGATGACCTCGGTCGAGGAGATCGGCCGCTGGTTGGTCGGGCGGGATCCGCTGCAGATCGAGCGGCTCTGGGAGCAGTGTTTCCGGCGCGGGGTGGGCATGGCTGCTCTGAGCGGGATTGAGATCGCGCTGTGGGATATCGCCGGACAGGTGGCCGGTATGCCGATCTACCAGCTGCTTGGCGGGGCGTGCCATGACCGTGTGCGCGTCTATGCCGACGGCTTCTTCCGCGGGGCGGACCCGACACCGGAGCAGTACGCGGCGAAGGCCGAGGAGGCCGTCGCACGGGGTTTCACCGCGCTCAAGCTCGATATCGACGACTTCCTCTACCTCGGCGAGCGTCCGGCGCTGATCCGCTGCCACGGTGATGACCTGGGACGCCACATCAGTAATGCGGAGGTCCGCCAGGTCGTGGCAAGTGTGGAGGCGATGCGGGAGCGTCTTGGGCCGGATGTGGACCTCGCTCTGGACTGCCACTGGGCGTTTGACCTGCCCTCCGGCCTGCGGCTGGGCCACGCGCTGGAGCCGTACGACCTGATGTGGTTCGAGGACCCGACGCCCTCGAAGAGCGTTCCCGCGCTGGCGACACTGGCCTCCGAACTGGCCGCGCCGCTTTGCCTGGGCGAGGCGCTGGCGACGCGCTTTGAGTTCCGTGAGATTCTCGAACGCGGAGCAGCCCGTATCATCATGCCTGATGTCGCGAGCAGCGGCGGCATATTGGAGACGAAGAAGATCGCGGCGCTGGCGGACACCTACTACATCCCGGTGGCCCCGCATGACATGGTAGGGCCGATCGCCACTGCGGCCTCATTGCAGTTGTGCTGCTGCATCCCGAACCTGCTTGTGCTGGAGCACCAGATGGGCGATGTGGCCTGGCGCAATGAGTTGATCGATGGGCCGCCGGTAGTGAATGGTGGCCACTTCGACATCCCGACGCGGCCGGGGCTGGGAATGGCGCTCAACCACGACGCGGTGGAGAAGTACAGGGCAGAGTAGGCACACTTTCTCGCGGGCGCGAGCATCGGGGAGGCGACCCCATGTCAGATCACGTCGTTGGGCTGCTTGTTGACGGCGGTACCGTCATCACCCGGAAGAGCTTCCCGGTGATCGACCCGGCCACCGAGGAGACTATCGCTCAGGTAGCGGCCGCCGATGCCGAGGCCGTTGGCGCAGCACTCGATGCCGCGGCGCGCGCCTTCGGCCCGTGGTCGCGGATGGCGCCGGGCGAGCGCAAAGCCGCAGTCCTGCGCTATGCGTCACTGCTCGAAGGGGAGAGGGAGCGGCTGGCTGAGTTGCTGGTGCGCGAGGCGGGCAAGCCCTATGCCACTGCTGACTATGAAGTCACATGCCTGGTGGCCTCGTTGAGATACTTCCTCGAGGAGGCCGAGCGGCTGCGGCAGGATGTCATCGTCGACCCTACGGGGCGCTTCCTGCACTATACGCTTCGGCAGCCGCTGGGCGTGGTAGTGGGGCTGCTGGCGTGGAACTACCCGCTCCTGAATCTGGGCTACAAGCTCGGGCCGGTGCTCGCTTCCGGCTGCACCGCGGTGATCAAGCCCTCCCGTCATACCCCGCTGGCGACGCTGGCGGCGGCGGAGTTGCTGGCGGAGGCCGGCATCCCGCCCGGCGTGGTGAATGTGATCGCGTGTGACGACCGCTCGGCGGCGGATGAACTGCTCAGCAGCCCGATTCCATCGCTCGTCACGATGATCGGCTCGACTGAGTCCGGCATCGCGTTGATGGGTTCGGCGGCAACCAGCATCAAGCATTTCTCGCTCGAGTTGGGTGGCAACGCCCCCGCTATCGTCTACCCGGATGCCGATCTGGCCGATGCGGCCCTGCGCGTGGTGAACCTCAAGTTTGCCAATGCCGGGCAGGTCTGCGTCGCACCCAACCGCTGCCTGGTGCATGCCGATGTCTACGAGTGCTTCGTGAAGGCCGCCGCGGAGGTCGCCGCGGAGTTTACCCTCGGCAGCGGGAAGGCCGATGGCCCGCTGATGGGGCCGCTGATCACAGCCGATGCACGCGACCGGCTGCTGGCGATTGTCGAAGACGCGGCAGGGGAGGGCGCGCACGTGGTCTGCGGAGGCGGCAGGCCGCAACAGCCTGCACGCGGTTACTTCATGGAGCCGACCATCCTCCGCGACGTGCGCGCCGACATGCGAGTGGCTCGCGAAGAGCTGTTCGGGCCTGTGCTGCCCGTGATCCGCTACACTGATGATGATGACGTCCTCGCGATGGCCAACGACACCCCGCACGGATTGGCCGCGTATGTGTTCACGAGCGACTTGGGCACCGCGCTGCGTGCGGGCGAGGGTCTGGAGGCCGGGAGCGTCTGCGTCAATGAGCCCCACTTCGGCGTCCATCTGCCGCACAGCGGGCTCAAGCAGAGCGGCGTGGGGCTGGACCGCTCTGCCTACAGCCTGGAGGAGTACCTGACACTTAAGCGCGTGAGCATCCGCAAGTAGGCGGCCCGGCACGCGGCCGCCGTCGGCGCCGGCTGACTTCAGAACTCCTGATACGGGCCATTCCCGATGCGATGAGCCGTTGTGC
>DPJP01000236.1 GCA_003542955.1 Armatimonadota bacterium | reverse complement strand
GCTGTTTGATGAGATGATGGGCGTCATTGCCCGCCGCGTCACGCAGCAGGCCTTCAGCGGCACGGAGGAACTCGACGACGCAGGGATGGAGGTACGCCAGTTGCAGGCGACCCATCAGTCGGTCTCGTTCGCACCGGAGATGGAGGTCGGCGGGGCCGTGATCGACGAGAACCGGCCGTCGCGGACCTACGTGGCCGACAAGGAGCCGGGTCGCAACGACCCCTGCCCGTGTGGCAGCGGCAAGAAGTACAAGAAATGCTGCATGCTGAAGAAGTGAAGGAACGAACCAAGCGGCCCATGCGGCTGTCTAACATATTGGAAAGGGCAGAGCCACTATGCTTCTCGAACTCAAGCAGCAGATCGACAGGGCGCTGTCGGAGCTGGACGAAATGGGGAATCGTCTTTGACCTCGCCTCACGGCGGGCGGCAATAGGCGACCTCCAGCAGCAGACCGAGCAGACCGGCTTCTGGGACAACCCCGACTCCGCACAGGAGCACATGAAGAAGATATCAGCCCTGCAGCGGGTGCTCGAGCCCTGGGACGAGTTGCGGTCCACGCTGTCAGACCTGCAGGTGCTGGCGGAGCTGGCGATCGAGGAGGACGACGAGAGCCAGGACGCCGAGTTACAGTCCGGTCTTGCCGCGGCGGCTGGCAGGCTCGAGAAGCTCAGGCTCGAGTTCCTCTTCAACGGGCGCTATGACGACAACTCAGCCATCCTGTCAGTCAACGCCGGCGCGGGCGGCACCGAGGCCTGCGACTGGGCCGAGATGGTATTGCGGATGTATCAGCGCTATGCCGAGGCCAACGGATGGGAGTTCAGTGTGGTCTCCGCCGTCGATGGTGACGCGGCCGGAATCCGCAACGCGACGGCAACCGTCAACGGCTTCCGCGCCTACGGGCTGCTGAAGGCGGAGGTCGGTGTGCACAGGCTCGTGCGCATCTCGCCGTATGATTCTTCCAAGCGCAGGCACACGAGCTTCGCATCCGTGGATGTGATTCCGCAGATCGAGGAGAGCGATGACAGCATCGAGATCGACCCCGAGGATTTGCGGGTAGACACCTACCGATCGAGCGGAGCCGGTGGACAGCACGTCAACAAGACCGACTCGGCGGTAAGAATCACACATATTCCCACCGGCACTGTGGTACAATGTCAGAATGAGCGCAGCCAGATGCAGAATCGGCATACGGCGATGACGCTCTTGAAGGCTCGGCTGGCCGAGAAGGAGCGGCGCAGGCGGCAGGAGGAACTCGCCAAACTGCGCGGCATCCAGATGAACATTGACTTCGGCAGCCAGATACGCTCGTATGTGTTGCAGCCGTACACGATGGTCAAAGACCACCGCACAAACGTGGAAAACTCGCAGGTGCAGGCCGTCCTCGACGGCGACCTGGACGAATTCATCACCGCGTACCTGCAGACAAGGGCCGCAAAAGGTGAGTTCGATGAAGACGACACCTAAAACGATTGCTCTGTGCATTGCGTTGACGTTGGCAGTCTGCGCAGCATCCGCCGACACCATCGCCAACGGCCCCATATCATCGGAGAACGCAGGCAAACAGGAAACCGGCTTCGGTGACATGGTAGCCGACGCGCTGCTTGACGCCTCCGGCGCCGACATCGCGCTGGTGGCCGCCGTCTCACTCAAGCCCGGCGCCATTCCCGCCGGCCCCATCACCGGGGAGCAGGTCTCCAGCCTGCTGCAGAACCCGGAGGAGGTCTGGGCGGTCTCGAAGCTGACCGGCGCGCAGGTCATAGCAGCGCTCGAAAACAGCCTCTCGCGGCTGCCGGGCACCAGCAGCGGCTTCCTGCAGGTGGCGGGCATCACTGTCACCTACTCAGCCGACGGACCCCGCAACGGCCGCGTGCAGTCGGTGAGCGTGGGCTCGGCGCCGCTGGATGAGCAGAAGACCTACCGCGTGGCGATGCCGCTGTCGCTGGCAAAGGGCGGTTCGGGCTACTTCGTGGTCTTCAGCGCCTCGATGATCGAGGGCGATCCGAGCACGCAGTCGATCCTCGATGCCGCCACGAGCATGCTCTCGAGGGTGCGCTCGGTGACTTACGACGGCAAGGGCCGGCTGATCGCGCAGTAGCACCACCCGGCGTGTCGCGCGCCTCCGCGCACACACCAGCGCTTCGGCGGCGTGCTTCGNNCACCACGAGGTCGGCCCACGTATCCCATCCGGCCCCGCTTGCATCATCCCTTCCGTCTGATGACACCCGACCTCAACCCCACCGCCTCATGCCCCCGCCCCGTCACACTCGTAACACCCACGTTGACGCAGTGTTAAGATTGCTTTATAATCCGTCCACTTGTATCCACGGTCGATGGTCGACCGGTTGACATATATCTGACCTGCTGTCACCTGGGGTTGGCGCGCCGTCTGAGGTGTGTGACGGCCGGTTCCGGAAGTAGATATCCACCTTGAATGCAGAGCTGATCTCCGCTGGCACGGAGCTTCTGCTCGGCGAGATTGTCGATACCAATGCTGCGTATGTTTCGCAAAAACTGGCTGAAATTGGTGTTGATGTCTATTATCGCCATACGGTAGGCGACAATCTAGGCCGCCTGGTAGAAGTTCTGCGGCACGCGTTTCAACGATCTGACGTCGTCATCATCACTGGGGGCCTCGGGCCCACCCAGGATGACATCACCCGCGAGGCCATCGCCGAGGCGACCTCGCGCCCNNAGCGGTTGCCACATTGCGTGCGTTCTTTGCCGCGCGCGGCCGCGTGCCCACCGACAGCAACTTCCGCCAGGCCGACTTGCCACAGGGCGGCGCGCATCTGGAGAACTCCTGCGGCACCGCTCCCGGCATTCGCCTCGAGCATGAGCAGGGAGTTGTCTTCGCCCTCCCCGGCCCCCCGGTCGAACTCAAGCCGATGTTCGAGAATGCCGTCATTCCTTATCTGCTCGAAGCCCTCGGCGCCCGGCACGAGCGCCTCTACACCCGCACGTTGCTCCTGTGCGACATCGGCGAATCCAATGTCGCCGACATCCTCGGGGACATTATCGGGGAGCAGACAGACCCCACCATCGCGCTGTACGCATCTCCAGCCCAAGTGCGCGTGCGGATGGCCACCAAGGCCGCCGACGAGCAGGCCGCACAGGAGCGTCTCGCGGCTACCGAGCAACTCGTCCGCGAGCGCCTCGGCGAGCATGTGTGGGGCGTGGACGACGACACCATGGAGTCGGCGATCGGGCGGCTGCTCTGCGAGCGGGGAGCAAGTCTCGCGGTCGCGGAAAGCTGCACCGGTGGGCTGCTGGCAAGCCGCATTACCGATGTGCCCGGCTCATCGGACTACTTCCGCGGCTGCGTGGTCGCCTACCACAACGAGATCAAGATGCGGGTGCTCGGAGTGCCTGAGAGCATCCTGCAAGAGCATGGGGCCGTCAGCGAGCAGTGCGCGGAGGCGATGGTGCAGGGCGTGCGCTCCGCGCTGGCGGCCGACTACGCGGTCGCGACCACCGGCATCGCCGGACCCGGCGGCGGCACGGAACAGAAGCCGGTCGGGCTGGTGTACGTGGGTGTGGGCGACGAAACTGGCACGCACGTGGAGAGCTTCAACTGGCCCGGCAGCCGCGCGCAGTTCAAGAGCCGGGTCACCCAGATTGCTCTGAACCTGTTGCGGAAGCGGATCATCGGCACGGTGTGAGGTGGTCCACGGGTTGACCGGTGGAGAGAAGACAAGGCCGCACGCGGCGCGCATATTCCTCGGTGTCTACATCGCCGAGGACCTGCGCCCGGCCGCGTCCGAGCTTCAGAGCCAGTTGCGGCAGGCCGGCGTCCGGGTCACCTGGGTGGCCCCGCACAACCTGCATTTCACGCTGCAGTTCATCGGCGACACGCCGACGGAGATCATCCCGCGCCTCGTCCAGACGGCCGGGGAGGCCGCGGAGAGCGTGAGCGCCTTCACGGTGAATGTCGCCGGGATCGGCGCCTTCCCCTCCCCGCTCAGAGCGAGGACGCTCTGGCTGGGCTGCGACCGCGGCGCGGCCGAGTTCGGGCATCTCGAGGCCGAACTCGTGATGAGACTGCATCAGGCGGGCCTGGTCGAGCCGGAGGCTCGGCCCTTCGCTGCGCACTGCACGCTCGGCCGGGTGCGCGAGCGCCCGAGCGGGAAGCTGATCGCGCGGATCGAGCAACTCGCCGACGCAGTGGTCGGTGAGATGAGTTGCACCAGCTTCAGCCTGATCAAGAGCACACTAACCGGTTCCGGGCCGGTGTATGAGGTGCTGGAGGACTTTCGACTGCGGGGTTAGGAGAGCGGCGCCCGCGAACGGGATTGCTCGGCCGCGTACACTGGGGCGGCCGAAACCGACCAGGAGGCAAGCATGGCCAAGAAGAAGCCGGAGGACCGCAGCAAGGCGCTGGAGCTGGCCGTATCGGCCATCCAGAAGCAGTTCGGGGAGGGCGCCGTCATGCGCCTTGGTCAGGAACCGACGCTGCTGAGTGTGGAGGCGATCCCGACCGGGGCGCTCACTCTCGATATTGCCCTGGGCATCGGTGGGTTGCCGCGCGGACGCCTCGTCGAGATATACGGTCAGGAGAGCTCGGGCAAGACGACCCTGGCGCTGGCGGTGCTCGCCAACGCCCAGCGGATGGGTGGCACGGCCGCCTTCATCGACGCCGAGCACGCCTTCCCGCGCGAACTCGCGGAGAACATGGGGCTCGACCTCGATGAGCTGCTCATCTCACAGCCCGACACGGGCGAGCAGGCGCTCGAGATCACCGACACATTGATCCGCAGCGGCGCCGTCGACGCCATCGCGGTGGACTCGGTGGCAGCGCTGGTGCCGGCCGCCGAACTCGAGGGCGACATGGGTGATGCTCACGTCGGCCTGCAGGCGCGGCTGATGAGCCAGGCGCTGCGCAAGATCGGCGGCTCCATCGCCAACGCCCGCACCGTGGTCATCTTCATCAACCAGATTCGCGAGAAGATCGGTGTGATGTTCGGGAGTCCGGAGACCACGCCGGGTGGGCGCGCCCTGAAGTTCTGGGCCTCGGTGCGCATCGAACTCCGGCGTCGCGAGTCACTCAAACGCGGCGCGGATGTCTTCGGAGCGCGGGCCTCGGCCAAAATCGCCAAGAACAAGGTCGCTCCGCCGTTCAAGACGGCCGAGTTTGACATCATCTTCGGCCAGGGCATCTCGCGCGAGGGCTGTATCCTCGACGAGGCCGCTGAGCGGGAGATCGTCGACAAGTCCGGCTCATGGTTCAGCTTCGGCGAGACCCGCATCGGGCAGGGCCGTGAGAACGCCGTCGAGTTCCTTCTCGAGAACCCGGATATCTCCGAGCAGATCGAGAACCTGGTCCGGGAAGCGGCTGGTCTGCCGCCGGTCAGCGAACCGGCGGCGGAAGCAGAGCAGGATATGCAGGAGCCCGACTCCGGCAACTAAGCGGGGGTGGTTGACCAACCTGTGGACAGGATCACCGCCATAGAGCAGCAGAAGAAGAATCCCGGCCGCGTGTCAGTCTATGTTGACGGCGAGTTCCGGCTCGGCTGCAGCGCCAGACGGGTCGAGCAGTTCGGGCTCGCAGTCGGCAACACACTCGATGGGCAGACACTCGCGGCCGTCGAGGCCGCCGAGGAGTTGCATGACGCGAAGGCGGCCGCGCTGCGGCTTCTAGGGCACCGCGCACGAACAGTCAAAGACCTGCAGATGCGCCTACAGAAGAAGCAATATGCCGAACACACGATCACCCGGGTCATCGAATGGCTGACCGGCCTGGGTTACCTTGACGACGACAGGTATGCCGCGGATCGGCTCGAGGCCCTTCTGCGCAGCAAGAAGATGGGCCGTCATGGACTCAAATCCAGGCTCATCTCCGACGGTTGTGACCCCCGATTGGCCGAGCAGGCCGTGGAGGGCATGCTCAGCTCCGCCGATGAGGCACGACTGGCCGTCGAGCTTGCGCAGGAGAGGGCCGAACGCATGCGCGGCAAAGACCGGCAGGCGATCAGGCGAAGCGTTGCGGGACTCCTGCAGCGCCGGGGCTTCGACGGCGAGCACATATACGCCGCCCTCGAGGCAATCGACCCCGCGGATGACGCCTGGTAAGCCGGTGGGTCGTCAGGGACTGTGAACGGCGCAACCAACGGAGGTGTGCCAACAGATGGGCTTCCTTTCCAATATACCGGTGGTCGTTGCGACGCTGCTGCTGCTTGCCGTTGTCGTCATCCTGCTGATCTACGCGATCAGCAAGAACATGCGGCTGCGTGAAGAGCTGATGGCCCAGCGTGAGGAGCTTGAGCGGGAGAAGGACGAGCAACTCAAGGCCGTCGAGGCCAGGCAGAGGGAACTCGAGGTCAATGCCAAGGAGCAGATGATCCAGTTCCGCAACCAGGTCGAAAACGAGACCAAAGAGACGCGCTCTGAGCTGCAGAAGCAGAAGCAGCGGCTGGACCAGCGCGAGGACAACCTCGACCGGAAGAAAGAAGAGTTCGAGCGCAAAGAGCAAAGCCTTGCCGACCGGACCGCCAACCTCGACAAACGGGAGGCGGACCTCGAACAGGCGGAGTGCCGACACCAGGAGGAACTCCAGCGCATCGCGGGCCTGAGCCGCGAGGAGGCCCGTGCGCAGCTGCTCGAGGAGGTCGAGAAGGACATTGCGCAGGAGGTCTCGCTGCTCATCAGGCGCAAGGAGCAGCAGGCCCGCGAAGAGGCGGCCCGCCATGCCTCTCGCGTCGTCGCCAACGCAATCCAGAACTGCGCCGTCGAGCACACGACCGAATCCACCGTCTCGGTCGTCGCACTGCCGACTGATGAGATGAAGGGGCGCATCATCGGGCGCGAGGGGCGCAATATCCGCTCCTTCGAGCAACTCACCGGTGTTGACCTGATCGTCGACGATACGCCGGAGGCCGTGGTGCTCTCCGGCTTTGACCCGATCAAGCGCGAGGTGGCGAGGATGGCGCTTGACCGGCTGGTCAGCGACGGACGCATCCACCCCGCACGGATCGAGGAGATGGTCGTCAAGGCACAGGCCGAGATGGATGAGCGCATCCGCGAAGCCGGCGAGAAGGCCACCTTCGAGGCCGGAGTGAGCGGGCTGCACCCGGAGTTGATCAGGCTGCTCGGGCGCCTGCAGTTCCGCACCAGCTACGGCCAGAACGTGCTGAAGCACTCGATCGAGGTATCGCTGCTTGCGGGCCGCATGGCCGGGGAGATCGGCGCCCGAACCGAGATCGCCCGCCGCGCCGGGCTCCTCCACGATATCGGCAAGGCCGTCGATGCCGACCAGGAGGGCACCCACGCGCAACTCGGCGCCGAGATCGCCATAGATCGCGGCGAGAAGCCGGCGATCGTTCACGCGATCCAGGCACACCACGATGATGTCGAAATCGAGTCCGTCGAGGCCGCGCTCGTACAGTCTGCCGACGCAATCTCGGCCTCGAGGCCGGGCGCGCGACGCGAAACGCTCGAGAAGTACGTCAAGCGGCTCGAGGCGCTCGAAGAGATTGCCCGCAACTTCGACGGCGTCGAGAAGGTCTACGCGATCCAGGCAGGGCGCGAAATCCGCGTCACCGTCAAGCCCGAGCGCATCGACGACCTGGCAGCCCACAGGCTGGCCAAGGGCATGGCCGAGCGCATCCAGGGCGAGGTCGACTACCCGGGCCAGATCCGCGTCACTATCATCCGGGAGACCAGGGCGGTCGAGTACGCCAGGTAGGCCTACCGGGCAATCAATCTGAACGTTACGTGCGCCAGACGGAGCGGAGTTGATCCAGTGCGCATTTTGTTAGTCGGTGACGTCGTCGGCCGGCCGGGCCGTGTCGCCTGCCGGCACGTGCTGCCGCAGCTCTACGAGACTGAAAGCATAGACTTCACAATCATCAATGCAGAGAACGGGGCCGCGGGCCTCGGCGTCAGCGAGAGCGTCGTCAATGAGCTGATCGAGGCCGGCGCACACTGCCTCACCACCGGGAATCACGTCTGGACGCAGAAGGGCGTTGCGCAGTTGCTCGAGAACGAGCCCCGGCTGCTCAGGCCGGCCAACTACCCGCCCGAGTGCCCCGGACGAGGCAGCGCCGTCTTCGACGCCGTCGGTCAGCGTGTGGGTGTTATCAACCTCGAGGGGCGGGTCTTCATGAACACCCTCGACTGCCCCTTCCGGCGTGCCGACGAGGAAATCCGGCGGCTCCGCGAGCAGGGCGCCGGACCCATCATAGTCGATTTCCACGCGGAGGCCACCTCCGAGAAGATCGCCATGGGCAAGTACCTTGATGGACGCGTGACCGCGGTCATCGGCACGCATACGCACGTGATGACGGCCGATGAGCAAATCCTCGAGAAGGGCACTGCGTACCTGACGGATGTCGGCATGACGGGCCCAATCGACGGGACGATTATCGGGGTGCGGCAGGAGGAAGTCCTGTCCCGGTTTCT
The DNA here is from genome assembly GCA_003542955.1 of Armatimonadota bacterium. Classification (GTDB taxonomy): domain Bacteria; phylum Armatimonadota; class Zipacnadia; order Zipacnadales; family UBA11051; genus UBA11051. The sequence continues at coordinate 3,194 of DPJP01000236.1, read as the reverse complement.
CACACTGATGCCACAGCGCTTCGAGGTGCCCAAGAGCGGAAAGTCGCGGTTTGGGGCGGTTCTCATAGATTATTCTCTTGACACACAACGCGCTGAACAGATACAAAGAATAGAAAGGATATTGACTGGGGACGATGGGAGCGCCCAGTAGGCGTCTCTCGCGAGTGTTCTCGGCGCCCAAATGGCCGGCGACGCTGCCCTCACGGATCGCATCGCACTATTGGTGATTCCAGCTTCTTCATACTTGCGGTCACCGGATTAGCCATAACGTACGTGACACAATTCGGCTTCTAGTCTGGCGCAACAGTCGGCACTCAGTCTCCACGGCTGCGGATGTCAATGCAGCATGCGGAGGCCATCGTAGCTATTTCTCGCAGTAGCGCATGTTTCAGCAACCGGGCGCAGCAGCACAAGGGGGCAACACTCGTGGGAACTCTCAAGGTGGGTTCTGACTCGAACCCAAACAAGGTCGCGGGCGCACTCGCAGGGACGATCCGGGAGCAGGGCACGGCGGAAATCCAGACCATCGGCGCCGGTGCGCTCAACCAGGCCGTCAAGGCCATTGCTATCGCCCGGGGCTTCCTCGCGCCGTCGGGTATCGATCTCGTCTGCTATCCGGCATTCGTCGACGTCGAGGTTGATGGCAATGAACGCACGGCCATCAGGCTCTTTGTCTACCCCAAGTAGCTCCGAGCCGTAAGCAGCACTCAACACGCCAACGCCCTGCGTGGCAGCCGACCGCTGCCGCCGGGCGTTTTTGGCTTTGCGCACACGGCGCTCCGGATCGGGATCACAGCCCCGTCCGCTCCGCAGGAACCTCCCTTACCCACGGCGAAGTGGCCCCCACTCACCGACGTCGCACTCGATCCGCACCGAGCGCGCGCCCCGACGCGCCACAGGATGTGACCCGGATGGCCCGAACCCGCTTCGACCTGCCGCCTTATCCGCTCGAGGAGAAGGTCAGCGACCTGTTTGCCGACCTCCGCGCGGGAGTGGACTTCGCCCCCACCGGCATCGACCGCGAGGTCTACCTCGACATTGCAGAGCGCATCACGCGGCAGGCGCTGCCGTGGCAGGACGAGCAGGGCGCGATCATCAATCCGGTCCTGAAGCGTGAAACCTTCACGACCTCCGCGCGCTTTGTCGGCGCCCTTGGCGGCTGCATCTGGGGCGGGCGCTGCGACGATCTCATCGACGCCTGCTGCCTGAGCATGGACTACTGCTGCGAGCTGATGGCCGGAGTGATCGTCCCCGAGGGTGGCGTCGGCGGCCCCGAGTTCTACACCAAGGAACTCATGTTCGCCTTCTTCGGCCTTCTGGCCAGGGTCGATCCCGCGCGGCATGCGCGATGGGCCCGGCTGCTCGGCTCCTACGACCCCTGGGCGCGGTACCCGAGTTGGCTCGAGTGGCGCGACCACAACTTCCCCGTGTATGCCCTCTGCGGCGAGCAGTTGCGGACCTTCGCCGGCATAGCCGATGCGAGCGATGCCATCGACGCGATGCTCGACAACCAGTTCAAGTTCATCAGCCCCTGGGGCCTCTACCGCGATCCCTACGATCCCTTCACCTACGACCTGACAGACCGCCAGCAACTCGGGATGCTCCCGCGCTTCGGCTACATCGGCCGGCACGCAGAGTGGATTGACGAAGCCACCCGGCGCGGAGCGCTCACGCAGTTGCTGTTCACCTCCGTCACCGGGCAGATGCCTTACGGCGGCCGCAGCAACCAGTACCACATCATGGAGGCCATGGCCGCGTGCATCTGTGAGATGGAAGCGCGCCGCTACAAAGACACCAGGCCCGAGTATGCGGGGGCATTCAAACGCGCAGCACACCTGGCCGTGCAGTCCGTCATGCCCTGGATCATGGACTACGATCCCGCCTACATCATCAAGAACCGCTTCGACCGCGAACTCATGCATGGCGACACGCGCGCCGACGGCAGCCCCTACACCGCCTACGCGCTGCTGATCGCGAGCATCCTCGGCATCGCCTACCAGCTGGCCGATGAGAGCATCCTCGAGGCGCCCGCACCAATCGACCGCGGTGGCTACGTGATGCAGCTCTGGCCCGCCTTCCACCGCACCTTCGCCACCTGCGGACCCTATCATGTCGAGATCGACAACGCCGGCCAGCCAACCCACGATGCCACCGGCCTCGGGCGCTTCCACAAACGCGGCGTACGGCCTGAGACGGCCCTGTCGATGTCGATCCCCACCGACCCCGTGGTGCGGATGTCGATTGACCCATCGCCGGTCCATGCCGCAATCGGCCCATACGTCGAGTGGGGGAAAAAGCACGTGCCGCTGGCGGAGATGGCCGATTCGCGCCACTGCCGGGGAATCCACGCCGCGGAGCTGACCGTCGAGGAGGAAACGCCGGAGCGGGTCGCATTCACCCTCCGCTACAGCGGCGATCTGACGGGCGCGGAGGCGATTCTCGAGCGCTACGAGCTCACCGCCGAGGGGCTCAGCATCACCCCGACAATCGAGGGCGGCACGCTCAGTCGCTTCGTGGTGCCGCTGCTGGTGACCGACGGGGCGGGAAAGAGCAGCATCGAGCGGCTGGAAGACGGCTTCAGGGTGACCTACGAGGGCGCCGTCTATGGGGTTCGCATCGACGACGTCACGGGCATCGACATCGTCCTGGACCACAAGCAGCGGCCGAACATCAACGGCTTCTACCAACTGGGCAAGTTTGTCGGCGATGTGGGCGGGCGCACCTTCAGGCTCACGCTCGAAGAGTGACCGCCGGCGTCAGGCACTCACCTCCGCCCGCAGGGAGGCGGGGCGCCTGCGACGAAATACGCCCCACTACCGGCGCCGCGGTTGCTCCTCGTGATGGGCGCGCCCGAACCGAGACGGCATCATGAACCCCACTACTCCAGTTCGTCCGGCAGGCAGCGCCGTCGTTGCGGCGGTATGCGTCCTTGTGTCTTCCGCCGCCCCCGGCGCACCGCCGGATCCACCCAGGGAAGTGACCCGCATGACAAGCACTGACTTCGTATTGCCGCCATACCCCTTCGAGCAGAAGGCGCAGGCCGTCTTCGGTGACCTCACGGATGTGCAGTTCACGCCGACCGGCATCGGCCGCGAGGTCTACCTCGACCTGGCCGAGCGCATCGTCCGTGCCGCGGTGCCGTGGCAGGACGAGCGCGGCGCGATCATCAACCCCGTCCTCAAGCGCGAAACCTC
>DPJP01000470.1:2988-3425 GCA_003542955.1 Armatimonadota bacterium | reverse complement strand
TACGGCGAATACAGGGAGATGGGCAGGGGGGTGAGGCTCCCGAACGGCGACCACGAGCCGCCCTCAGAACCCGCCGCATGAACCCATCTTCGGAGGACGGGGTCGGGCCAGCATGCCGCCCGATGATGCGCGCAGCTACCCGGAGAGGCCGAACACGTAGTCCCATTCGTACCTGCGGCCGCGCGTACCGGGTCGGAAGAGGTCGGTCTGACGCCGTCTCATCTCGGAACTCCGGGGCCGCGTCAACAGGCGTGTCTTCGCGAACGCGCGACCCAGCGTCTTGGCCAGCCCGTCGGTGATCTCGCTCTCGTCCATGCCGCGGCCGCCCATGCGGCAGACCAGCACTGAGTCTTCCTGCACCAGCCGGGCGATGGCCTGCCATGAAGCCGCCAGGAATGCCCAGTACTCCGACTTGTCTCGGTGCCTGTCGTCCCCGC
>DPJP01000470.1:2766-2973 GCA_003542955.1 Armatimonadota bacterium | reverse complement strand
GTCGCAGCCACTGGTCCTCCTCGTAGTTCGTGACATCATAGTATGGGGGAGATGTCACCACGAGGCGCACGCGACCGGCCAGCTCCGAGAACAACTCGCCCGCAGTGCGCACGTCGCCGAGCCGCACGACTCCGCGCACATCGGGCAACGGCTGACGGAACCTCAGCGAAGCCCTCTGGCGCAGGATACCAAACACGTCTCGCTTGT
>DPJP01000470.1:0-2735 GCA_003542955.1 Armatimonadota bacterium | reverse complement strand
TCTCGCTTGTGCGGCCACAGGCCGTGTTCGCGCCAGTAGCGGAGCGAGTAGGCGGGTTTGGGGCTGATCGTCCTGGGCATCTGATTGCTGAAGTAGTTCGGTGAGCGGTCCCTGTCGCCATGCAGTGATCCCAGGACCAGCGCAGTGACGAAGCGGTCGGTAGCATCGCCTCGCCAGTCCAGCTCGCGTCTCAGGAACAGCACCTGTTCGAGTGTGCTGGAGTGNNGTCCGAAGAACTCAGGCAGTGCGCTACGTTCCTTCGCCATTGCCTCTGAGTCGGCATTGGCGCACTCGGCTTCCAACTCGTCTATGCGGCGCTGCACTCGCTCGGGCGTCGGCGGGTCGGCCTTTGCTGAGCTGATGCAGAACGCGACGGGATTGATGTCCATTGCCGCTGCGCCTCGGCCCATGAGCAGCGACTGGAATGCCGTCGTGCCGCGGCCGGAGAAGGGGTCGAACACTAGGTCGCCTGGTTGCGTCCAGCGCTCCACCTGTTCCGCCGCGAACTCCTCGGGGAACATCGCGAAATACGGGCAGATTGAGTGCAGAGGGTGTTTCATGGCCTTGCTCCCCGTTTGAGCGGGTGGTGGCCGTTCTGGCACCAAAGGTGCACAGTATGGGCAGCCGCCCGCCCAAGGGCCTACGGGCGCGTGAAGAAGACGATGCTCTCGCGCGACGGGTTGCGCCCGTACTCACTCATCTGTTGCGCGCTGTTGCCTCTGTAGCGCACGACACGGATCTCCTGGGGCTCGAGACCGACTTGGGAGCCTATGTCCGCAAGGAACTCGTCGACCATGATGGGGATGCCGCAATACTGTGCATTTCCCACAACAAAGGCAATCCGCGCTCCAGGGCGGCATACACGTCTCACCTCGCGCAAACAGCAGAACATGTCCTGGAAGTACCCGCGCAGCATACGTGGTACTCGTGCGTCGCTGCTCTGCTCCTGGACGCGCCCAACGGACCCGACAAGGCCGAGCGGCTCTGNNGCTCTGTGTAGTCATTGAGCGAAGGCCGCACCGGATGCGCCTCAGGATGCGAGTGGATTGTCTGATAGCGGAGGGAGCGCACCCCCTCGGAGGCCAGGAAGCCGAAGGCCAACTCGACACCGAAAACGCGGGTGTAGTCGTGGCGATTCGGGTATGGCGGCGATGTTATCACGCCTGTGAACACTCCATCTCGGACTGGAAGGGCACGAGNNGCATCCCAGGGCGCGACACGCGGGTCCACGACCTCCACCCGTCGCAGCCAACCCCCATTGGCTACTACGTGGCTGTAGGTGGGCAATATGCTGAGGAGGGCCAACTCGAAGAAGGCGCGTTCGTGCACGTGCATGGGCGTTGCGCGTGTCGCGTCTTGGATCGCTGCAAGGGATGTTAACCATCGTTGTGGTATTGCATCTGTGACGATGTCCGGGAACCCACTGTGGCGCCGGTGAACGCGGCGCGCGGAAACCGCGCCCCTGAGGGATTCGAGCAGGTCCGTCAGCCGCGCCACACTGTGGTCCGCGCTCTTGGCGTGCGTCACTGTTACGGCCAGAGGACTCAAATCGCAGCCGAACGCCTGGATGCCCAGTTCAACAGCTGCAAGCACCGTCGTGCCTGCTCCCACGAAGGGGTCGAGGATGTGATCACAGGCTGTCATACCCCACTCATCGACAAGCGCATGCACCAACTCGGGGGTGAAACTGTGTGGGAAGACAAACCACCTGTGGCGAGGTTGCTGCCGCGCGAGGCTAGGCGTGACGCGTGATCTCCACTCGGTATGTTCAGTGGCTGGCACGCTTTTCACTGATCGTCTCCCGGCTTGATGCGTCCCGGACGGACCGCAGCGGGTAGTGTCAGGTCGTCCTCGAAGGTGATGATGTCATGCTCCGTGAGCATGGTCTGGATACGAGACTGCTTGGCTGCGAACTGCGCCTCCATCCCCTGAAGCGAAGTGGGGTCGCGCAATCCCCGCACCACGGTCGCGAAGTACCCGTCGTAGGTGACTATAGCTCGCGCAAGTTCCGACAACGCCGATGCGTATATGAGGGCGTCCTGGTTGGTCATATACACAACCTGCAGAACGCCTTCGGCCAAGTCCCAGATGGCTGCGTCGCGCAGTGACCTCGTAGACGTGACGTGGATGTCGACTTCACGCAGTCGTTCCGGTACATCTCGAACCGCCTCGCCTGCCTGGGCATAGTCCTCTTCAGTAAGGAGAGACAGAATCTCGCCCTCTCTCAGCGGCGCAAACCACCTGCCCTCGACTGTCTCATTGGCTGCCCTGACCATGCCGTGAGCTCTCAGCCGATTGTGGGCCCACTCCAACCGGCTCATGGGGCACCACATCAGCTGGTTGCCGTCCCGTTCCGCCCTCTTGAGGTGAGCGGTAGTGCTGAGACCGTCCTGTAGACCGGTCCGGTAATGGGCGAGGTCATCAGCGTCCCGCAGTGCTGCCGCAGCACCCGCCTGTTCACCCGCAAATGGCCATAGCCCTTCTGTTTTGGCATACTTCAGGTACAAGAGAGCATAATGCATCGCCTGGGTGTCGACAAACACGACGTCCGACACTTGGTCCGCAGGTATCGGGGGCATCAGCTATCCGCCTCCCCGCCAACGGGGTACAGGTCGGCCTCTACTGCGGACAGGTGAGCTGCGTCAAATGGGAGTCCGTTGTCAGTACCCCGCGCGAGCGCATGGAAGCAGAACTGCACCAGGCGACGGGGGTTCTCATATGTCGCCGGACGCAGA
>DPJP01000062.1 GCA_003542955.1 Armatimonadota bacterium | reverse complement strand
TGGCCCCTCCAACGACGTCTGACCAGTCCGCCGGACTCTTAATCTGGCGCGCATGCCCCTCGCCCCACGCCCCTGCCGTTCTACTCGGCGATGTACCCGAACTCCATCGCATCCACAAACAGCTCCTGGTCGGGTTGGCCTCCCTCGGCGAAGACGATCGTGACCGTGGTGTAGCCCGGGAGGATGTCCACCTCCGCGCGGTACTCCTGCCAGTCCTGGGTCGGCTGGACCGGCACCTGAACGCCGGTCGCCCGCTGGCCGCTGACCTGTACGCTCGCCTCCGTGGCGTTGCCACGCGCTTTGAAGGCGAGTACGTACTTGCCGCCCCTCAGAAGCCGCATCGGCTGACTGACCAGGCTCATCCGTATCTCGGGGCGGAAGAAACGCAGACACGATGTCCCCTCCGCGGGCTTGTCCTGACTCCAGTACGGCCAGGTTGTCCCCATCTTGCGCGGGTGGCTGGTCGTCCAGCTCCTCGGCGGATACTGCGGGATGCCGGCCTCGAAGCCGCCGTTGCGGAGCAGGTTGACGATCTGACCGGAGTTGCTCGCTACCAACTGCGCGGAGGCGACCGGCGTCTTGTCCGGCGCGAAGCGGAGATACACCTCCGTACCGTCGCGGAAGGGCGCCTGCACAACGGTTGCGCCGCGGTCGCTCAGGTCGGGGTCCCAGCGATCCTGGATGAGCCAGTTAACCTCGGCATCGCGCGCGGTGAAGCGGTAGGTGCCGGGTTCACGCGGGGTCAGCTGCCCGAAGGCGACCATCTCACCGTTGTCGGCGATAGCCGTCTCCAGTTCGACCGGGTATGCGCCCTTGCCGTCGGTGATGGTGAGTGTCAGGGGCTTGGGTTCTGCCCTCAGATCGAAGGTGGGGTCGACCCAGAAGACCGTCTCGCCGTTGCCTGTGGCGATCAGCTCGACGCGGCCGTCGTTGTAGGAGAAGTCGACCGCCTGCGCTTCGACGGGCCTGTCAGGCGGCGCAGCGAAGACTGCCTGAGGCTTGACCTGCAGCGCGACCTCCATCCTGATGTCCGCCTGATGCTTGACCCATATCTGGGCCGCTGCCGACGGGCAGTCCAGATACGCGGCCGCGTCGACTCGGTCATCCGCGAGCAGCGCCTGCGTCTCGTCCACCGTCAGCTTCGTGGCATTCTGGACGACCCATCGCTGCAGTGTGCCCGCGTCATCGCGGCTGTGTGCGGCCGCTCGCGCATCCGTCTGCATGATACCGGCGACCATCTCGCCCGGGCGGCCGTCACCGGACGGCTGGAACGCCACCTCCTCGTGCATATCTCCGCGGGTGAACTGCACCGCCCGTCCGGCGGTTGCAGCGGTCGCGATTGCGCCCTGGACGGGGTCTCCGTCACCGATGTTGTATGCGCTCATCACCGCCAGCATCTGCTCGTCGGCACGCGCCCCGTCGCTGGTTGCCTTGATCGTGAACTGCTGCGGGTGCATCTCGGTATAGCGGCACCAGGCCTTCGTCAGCATCGGCCTGGGGCGCTCGTTGCTCTGCGAGTAGACGATATCGTTGGGCGACAGATGCCGGACCGTCAGGCGCTGGTCGCGCTGGTGGACGGTCATCATCTGGCCCTCCTGGTCGAACTCCGCGGGCTCGAAGGTGTTCAGCAGCCAGTCGAAGCGCGAGGGCTCCGTGGCCTTCAGCTCATCGTAGACGATGAAGACATCGGGGCGGATGAAGAGCACCACGCGGTCGAAGCGATCCAGCAGCTCCGGATATGCCGCCCCGGCCTCGCCGGTGAAGATGCAGTAGTCGGCGGAGTTGAAGAAGCGCGAGATGTCGCCCTTCGAGGAGATGTTCTTCGGCTGTCCCTGGCCGTTGACCAGGATCGAGTTGTGAGCGATGGTGGCCGTCGAGAACGCCTTGTGGTAGTCGTCCCCGGCATAGGTGTAGTAGCCGGCATCACAGGCGAGTATCTCGCCGCCGGCATGCAGCACAAACCCGTTCTGGTCCGCATGGGCATGGCTGGCGCCGCCGAAGGGGCTCGAGCGGAAGAAGAGCCGATTAGAGCCGTGGTCGTAGAAGCGGTCATACGCCGCGAGCTGCCCCACATCGGTGAATGCGCGCGCCTGGGCGACGCTCACGGGGGGCCGCGGCGCTATCCCCTTGTCGGAGATGTAGCGGAACGGGATGTGGGCCGGATTGGCCACGACCGCATCCGCGTACCATTTCAGCTCGCGATTATCCGTCATCGCCGCCAGCAGGTTGCCGATCTGCGCCTCCCCGCCGCTGCCGTACATCGGCATCAGCAGGTGGTAGACATCGCCCCAGTGGTTCCACCAGTAGTTGAGCGCCATGCAGTAGAGCCAGAAGTCGCCGGAGTTGCGGATGCGCGGGGTCTGGAACAGGTCTATACCGGTGGCGGTCTTCAGCGCCGCGAGCGCCTCGATGATGAAGCGGTACTTGTGGGAGTAGGTCTGCCCCTCGGTGTAGCCGCCGTCATTGGAGCCCCACGGCAGGCGGTTGACATACTGACGGATCAGCCAGTCCGCCCACTCTGTCGCGCGCTCGGAGTCGCCCATGATCGCCAGGGTGGTGGTCAGGAGCGGGTGCATGCACTGCTGCCCGTGGGAATTCTGGTAGTTCAGATGCTGCTTGAGCGCGCCACGGCACCACTTGTAGGCATTGTCGCAATGGTACTCGATGTGTGCGACAACGTCGGCTCGCTCCTGCTCGGTCAGGAGGTCATAGACGCGGTCATAGGCGAGCGCCATGCCCTCCAACCCGAACTCGTAGTTGTACACGACGGTGTCATGCTGGCCCCGGTCCTCGAGGTGGTAATCCATCCGGAAGGGCGCCAGGAACACCAGCCACTTCCGCGCCGCCTGCCCGTAGCGCTCCTCACCGCTGATCAGGTAGGCGAAAGACAGGACGTTGGCCTTTGTGGCAGCCGAGTTGAGCGTGGCGGAGGTGTGCCTGGCGGGAACGTAGGGCGTGCCGTCTCGGAGATAGAAGACCTGCTTGCGGCTTGTGCCGGGGTCGGCCGGCATCGGCTTGAGTTCGGGTTCCGCGGGAGTCGTGTCGATGTAGCTCTCCGCGGTGTAGCGGACCTCGTCCCACGCGTCCTTCGCGGGTCCATCGCGCCGCGCACGGAACTCAGCCAGCGTATCGGGTGTGACAAGAAGGCGCGGATGTGCCGGTGCATTGGCGATGATCTGCTCAGTCGGCGGCACCGGCATCGGGATCGAGCTGTCCGCGATGATGAAGCTCTTGACCGGGCTCGAGTCGGAGACCTCGCCGGCCTGATTGACGACGAAGTAGCGCCAGTACCACGTGCCTTCGGCCAGCGTCTCCGAGTGGTTGTGCAGCGGCATGTCGATGCCGTCGACGCGGATGACGTCGGCGGCGAAGTCGGGGCTCTGGCAATACTCGATGCTGTAGGTGACCGCGTTGGCGTCCACCCGCCAGATCATCGCCGGCGGGTTGGTGATTGCGACCGAGCCGTCCGGCGGAGTGAGGGGCGGATGGGTCGCCGGCTGGTCCGATGTATCCACCGGGAACGACGAGGCGACACTCGCGGCGCTGAAGAGAATGAGGCAGATGAGCAGGAGTCTCGGGTCCACGTCGGCACCTCCGGAGGGCTGTTCTGCGGCGCATCGGGGGACCATTTCTCGCGGGGTGATGGGATGCCCTGCCTCCATGGCCCAAGTACGGGATGGGCCGTGTGTTGAGTATTCCAGAGCTCCGACCGCGGTCGTCTCGCACCGTTCCGACACGGCCCCCGCTTCGCCGCGGTTCCTACTCCGCGAAGCTCAGGCGCACCGTGAAGTCGTAGCTGTCACCGCGCCAGACCGACTCGACGTAGTCGATCGGCCTGCCGTCGGCATCGAAGCTGGGGCCGGAAACGGCGAATACCGCCTCCGCGCCGGACAGCCCAAGGAGTTCGGCTTCGTCGACTGCTGCATTGCGCGCGCGGATAACGCGCTCCGCGTGGTTGTAGCGGATGCCGTAGTATTCCCTGAGCAGATCGATCAGTGTTCGCTCAAGTGGGAGTTGGTCAAGCTCGGGCGCGGTGGCCACGGCAATCCAGCATGACTGCAGGCAGACCGGCTCGTCGTCGGCGAGTCGTATGCGGCGCACCTGCCACACACCCGCCGACGCCGGAATGCCGAGGGCCCCGGCGACATGGACGGGTGCGGGGAGTTGCTCGACGCCAAGTACGCGAAAGCCCGGCACGATGCCCGCGGCCACCATGTCGCCGGCAGTCGAGGCCAGATGGGTAACATCGATCCTCGGGCGTCGGCCGCGAATGAAGGTGCCACGCCCCTTCTCCCGGTAGATCAGCCCCTGCCGCTCCAAAACCCGCAGCGTCTGGCGGATTGTCCCGCGGGTAACGCCGAAAGCCGCGCACAGCCTTGCCTCGGATGGGAATGGCCTCGCCCCCGCGCCCGGCCCGCAAGCCTCGATAGCGCCACGGAGTGCCTGGGCCATCTGGTGATAGTACGGAACCGGGCTTGCCTTGTCCAGACCTCGCGCAAGCTCGTCGAGGTTGCTCAGGGGGTCGTCCATAATCTTGCCATCCATCCCCGTGGGAGTATGAACTTGTCGACTTGTATAGACAAGCGCGCGTATCATAGCACGGATTGTGTGTCAGGTGAAGGAGCGAGCAGGGCAACCCGATCGCGGACGAGGATGAACGACGGAACACGGGAAGCACGCAAGCGTCATGGTGCGAGACCAGGCGCCCGACGTCGTCAAGGGGCCTCGCGTCGGTTCTGGCATGCCCGGTGGCTGAGCGAGTCGTGGGGCACAGGGCGAGGGTCATCAGGAGGAGGCTCGTGATCATCGGGGCCGGCGGCCTGCGCACGATCGAGTTCGCGCAGCCGCCTACTCCTCATGGTCGAGGGCTGTCCGCGCCTGCTTGAGCATCTGCGTCAACTCGCCATGCAGTGCCGCCAAGAGTTGCTCGTCGTCCCCCATCTCTCTCCCGTACTTGCGCATCTTGCCCGGCTGAAGGCTGTCAACTGCTCCACGGATCCGGTCGTGGAGGTTCGAGAGCCAGATGACGGTGTTCCCGACGCTCTGTGGAAGCTCGAACTCCTCAAGCTCATCGGGGGCCATCGAGACTACCTGCTCACGAAGGCGCTGCCGGAGCGCTCTCAGCGGCCCGCATATAGACTCGACCACATCCTCCGGGAGAGGGGTCAGTGGCGATCCCGCCCCGGTTGGTGACCGGCCCTCGAAACCCGCCTCCTCCATCTGCAGCAGCAGGTGACAGACGGTCACATAGGCCGAGACCAGGTGCTGTCGCTGCGCGCCATTGAGTGTCATCGCCGGGACACCATCCTTTCGCCCTACCGGAACACCAGATCAGCCCACTCTGCACAGAACAGTGCGTGTCGAGTCCATGCTGATCGATCAGGTTGCGCTCGCGTTGAAGGCTGCCAGGGCTGCTGTGCGGCCTTCCACCGGTGACTTGCATCCAGCAGCACCGAGTCTAGAGCGGACCGCCCGGCTCCTGCAGTGCCGGGCTCATCCATCCCACGCATGCAGCAGGATGGCGGCGCAGACAGACAGGAGTCCGAGGACGAGCGCGGTCATCATCCCCGTCTCCACGGCTGAGATGATGGCACGCTTCCTGTCCAGATGACGCCGCATCTCCTCGTACGTGATCAGGAACGCCATCAGACCGGCGATGACGCTGAATGGCACGATGATGACAAGCATACCAGACATCTGGAGCGTTTGCCTCCATCCCGTCCAGCGCTGATCACACGTTCTCGTTCCCGGCGGTCTTCAGCAGCGCGTGCTTCGAGGAGCGGCTCTCCTCATGTGTGCGCGTGTACTTCAGGTCGACGGTGTCCTTGTCGATGAAGCCTTTGAGGTGTTCCTGCAGGAGCCTGGCCTGTGCGCTCTGAGACTGCACGAGGGCGTCTCGCAGCGAGGAAGGGAGTTCCCTGGTCAGCAGGGCGCGGTAATGGGGGTAGCACAAGCCGAACAACTGACCGAACCACTCCCGCTCCGCGGGGTCCTCAAGCCGCCGGATCAGCACATCGAACAGGAGATCGGTGGCCATCGCTTCCAGTTCACAGACAGGACAGGGCTCGACCTCCATCGGCTCTCGCTCCGCCAGTGCCGCGATGACATCCACGAATACGCGCGCGATGGGTAGCATACTCTGTATCGATGACAGCCGCCAGCTATGATGCCTGCAGAACCCGCCCGCTTGGATGACCACCTCCCGCAGTACGGGCTCATCAGGCCAGCGGAGNNAAGAAGTCGTATGGGACGCGCACCAGAACCTGGCACACCGGGCAGCATACATACTGCAGGGCGTCATCAAGCGCGCCTGCGGGGTCGGGTAGGAAGCGCTGCAGTTCCCCCTGCCAGAAACCTTCGAGATCGGAGTTCATCCATCTGCTCCTTTCCTCAGGGCAGAGCGCCCTGATGATCTGCACCGGGAGGGCGCACTCGTCGACCTGCACGCACTCTCCGGCGGTAGGAGTCGTCAGTCGGAGCACATTTCGGGCGTCTCTGGGTCGCCCCGGCGAACTCCATCGCCGCTCAATGGTGCGATTGCCCGTCGATCAACGCCTTCGCGTCAGGCGCAGGGCCGCACTCAAGAGAGGGTCTCGCGCCCTGCCGGGAATCCCCACCACCTTTCCCGTCGTCCCCGGNNCCGGCGGGTGACGCAGTGCCACAATCAGGTGGTATCGCGTGCGCTCATCAGGCTCCGAGTATGCCCCGTGTCAAGTTCAGAACTCGCGATATAGCCTCTGTGCAACGCGATGAGTCCCTGTGCGAGCGGGCTTCGTCCGTCGAGTGTCGCGGGAGGGAGACGTCTGGATTCCACGTAGCGCAGGGCCTTGAGAACAACGGCTGGGATCAGGCACTACCAAGTCACTTCTGCGCGCAGTCTGCCGGCATGCGCTATCAGGATTCCTGAAGTCAGTGCATCTGCCGTGCACCGGTACAGTGCAGAATCAGGGCACGCACGCCGAATGCGGCGTCGCCCCCTGAGCGGTCGCTGTCAGAGCGTCGGCCAGCCGGGCCAGTTCCGTCTCCTCTTCTGTGATGCGCTCCTCGGCGACCTGCGCTTCCTCTGTCGTACGCTGCTTCTGCGCGATGGCGCGGTCGATGGCGCGATCTATCCCGAGTATCGCCTCCGTGAGGCTGTAGTCGACGGAGCGGATGTACTCATCGAACGCAGCGCGGGCACGCTCGGCGAAATCGTGGCGCAGGCGGCCACAGGCCTTGTCATGCTCGCTCAGCAGCCTCTCCTCGAGCGTCTTCAGAGTTCTCTCTCGCGCACCCGGCAACCACCCGGCGACGGCCGATATGCCGATGCCGCTCCGTATCTCCCACTCACGGTCCTGCCACAGGAAGCGCGAAGGCGCGGACAGGTAGCCGATCGTCTGCACGGAACGCGGCGGCAGCTCGAATACCTCTCGCGCGAGATCGTATATTCCGGCAAGCGCTTCGTTGGCTCTCGCCGTAAAACGCTCGAGGCTGTCGGCCAGCTTTTCGCCGATACGCTGCTCCTCTTCCGTGCGCCACTTGCCCAGTATCTCGAAGAGCGTGTCGCGGACGAATGCGTTGCCGCGCTGGACCAGTTCACCTGCCGGAACGTCCTGCTGCTGCTCGGCCCACTCGGCCAGGCGCCTGCGAAGCTCCGGGCGCCGCGATTTGCGCTCGTGCTCGTAGTCATGCTGGAGTGTCTGCGCGATGAGCTTGCGCGCCGCCGCTCGAATCAGCGTCGTATCATCCTCACGTTGCGTCAAGAGGCGCTCTCTGCCGTCGCGGAATGCCTGCGTGCGACGCTGTATCTCCTCGAGACTCATGTTCATGGCCTGGCGCTCGAGGTCCAGGCCAAGGCGCTCGTCTTCGGCGACGTCCATCGCGTTGCGGACCACGGAGACCATCAGGGTACGGGCCTGCTCGTGCTCCTGGAAGCGCCTCAACTCGGTGGTGAACTTCGGCAGGCCGCTGCGTCGCAGGCGGTCCGCATCTGACGTAAGCTGCGCCTCGAGCGCCTCCCGTGCCGAGACCGCGAAGACCTCGACGCCGTCTTCTCCGAGCACATCACACAGGACACGACTGGTGAACTCAAGCGACTCCGCGGCATCCTCCGGCCGTAGCTGGTCGATCTTGTTCTGCACGACAAACAGCCGCGCCACGTGGGGCCGCATCCGCGCGAGGAACTCACACTCGTTTCTGCTGATGGGGGGGTCGGAGGCCACCAGGAGAATAGCGCCATCCACCTGCGGCAGGAAGTCCAGCGTTGTCTCGGTATTGTGCTCATAGACCGATCCGACGCCGGGCGTATCCACGAGTTGGAGTCCGTTGTGCAGCAGTGGGCTTGGGACGGCCACCCGTACAAGCCGCACGCCGCGCACGTTCTCCGGGTTGCCCTTCTCGGTTACGTAGTCGGCGATCTGAGTCGTCTGGGGGTGCTCCACGTGTCCGTCCAGGAACTCGACTTCGACGTCGCGGTGCGCACCATGGTGGAGGATGGTCACGACCGATGTCAGCGGGACGACTGATGACGGCAGGAGGTCTTCTCCGATGAGAGAGTTGATGAACGTGGTCTTGCCGCGTTTGAACTCACCAAAGACGACAAGGTTGAACGTCTGGGCGATGACCTTCTCCGCCAGCTCGTCCAGGCGTCTGGCATTGCCCTCGTTGCCCCGCCGCCGCGAGAAGTCGGCAAGGTCTGCGAGCACCTGCCTGAAGGCATGGATCGAGGGGTCGGCGCCCGCACCGGCGTCTGCGTTGTTCCGGCAGTGGTCCATCAGCCCTCTTCCTCCAGCCCACCCTCAGCGGGCACGAGTTCGGCCTCGATTTCCGCCACCGGCTCCGCTTCAGGCAACAGGTGCCGCGGCAGGAATGCCATGCCCGCGATGAGCGTTGGCACCACCGCACTGGCAATGACCGTCGCAACCAGGAACGTGTACTGCTCCTGCGTCACGATTCCGTTTGAGAGCCCGTACAACGCCGAGATGGTCCCGAACGTCAGCCCGGTCGACATCAAGAGCGTGTAGTACCATCGTTCATTCGTCTGCTGTCGGAACAGCGCGATGATCGGGTAGAGACCGAATATCTTCGAGACCACCTTGCCCGCCAGGAGGACCAGAAACACCACCGGCGCCGCCGCAAGCGCCGACAGCGAGACGAACGTTCCGGCGCGCAGGAAGTAGAAAGGCGTAAGGAAGCCCACTGTCAGGGTGCGCAGGCGCCGCAGCCAGGACGAATGACCGTTCGAGAAGTCCGCCAGGATCATCCCGACTATGTACGCGGGCAGAACCGCCTCGCTGCCGGACCACACCGCCAGCGCTCCCAGGCCGAAGAGCACGAGAATGACCCACTTGGTTCGTATCGCCGCCGTCCTGTGCCCGTAGATGCGCGTCAGCCAGCGGCTCGTGGCCGGCAGGATCAGCAACACGAAGGCCGTGACGCCAACGAAGATGGTCGTCTTGTGGGTGAAGGGCGCAAAGATCAGGCCGAGCGCGACCACCGTCCCCAGATCGTTGATGAAGCACGCCCCCAGGATGCCTTTGCCGAACTCGGTGCGGTTGAAGCCGGTCTCCAGCATCACCGCGTAGACGACCGCCATCGATGTGGTCGAGAGCGCTACACCGCAGAGAAGGCTGGCGCGAGGGTCCCAGTTGAGGACGTAATAGGCAAGGGCCGAACACCCCAGGAAAGGCGCCAGGAAGCCGACTACGCCGACGACCGAGACCTCTTTGAGCTTCTTCTGGATCACGGCGGGCTCGAGTTCAGCGCCCGCGAGGAAAGTCAGAAGAACCGCGCCGGAGGCAGCCAGGAAGCGAAGCCACTCCTCGTCAGAGCCGAGGGCATCGGACATGCCGAGATATCCGGCGACGGCGGCGGCGGCGACCCCCACGCATATCTCGACCAGGGCAATCGAGATTCGCAGGTGATAGGCGATGACAGCCGAGACCACGGCCAGGCCAAGCCACAGGGCCGCGATCGTGAAGATGTGTTCCATGGTGGAGTCCTCCTGTGTCCGAGCAAGTGCTATCGTCGGGGCGCGGGCACCAAAAAACCGCTCTCAGCGGGTTGCACGTCGTGCACCAACGACCCCACCGCTGCAGAAAGTCTGCGCGGCAGGAGTCATCAACCCGAAGCGGGCGGTTGTATGGGGGACTCCATCCCCAACCTCTATCGGTTCGAGTATATCCAATATTGAGGCGTGATGCAACACCAGACGGCGCTCTACCGCGCGGCGGAGGTATCCACACCCATGCCGCTCAGCCGCTTGAGCATCTGCTGCTGGGATTCCATTCCGTCCACCGCGGCGACGACGACAAGGTCGGCGCCAACGTAGAGCGTGTGCGGCATGCGGATGATCCCGTAGTCGTGATCGAGTTTCCTCGCGGCCGCCGAGGCGGGGTCGAGCCACACGACGGTGAAGCTCACCGGCACCTCCTTGAGGAAGCTCTTCACCCGCTGCGTGGACGGGTCGACCGACACCGCCACCACGGGCACGGCCTTCTCACCCAGAGCACGGCGGAGCGCCCCAAATGCCTCGAGCTTCATGGACGCATTCGGGTGCCACGAGGCCCAGAAATCGAGGATGAACGGCCTGCCCTTGATCTTCGCGAGATCGAACGGCTTGCCGTTCAGGTCGCGGGCAGTGATGCCGGGCAGCGTGCGCCCCACCAGCGCGTTGGCCCGCGCCGGTGGCACCGCGCCCCGCGCGTCATCGGCATAGTCGCGCCTGAGCGCCTCAGACATCTGCTCGGCGCTGTCGGCCTCGACCAGCCGCAGGTCGGCGGGCGGCATGTAGTCGAAGGTCCCATCGGGCACGGGCTGGTTGACGGCAACCGTGTCGCAGCGTACGACTATCCCCAGGCTCGCATCCTCGAGCATGGCGCGCGCCTGCTCGTTATCTGCCGCCGGACCGGCATCCGCATCCATCACCAGCAGGTCGGCCCCGCTGAGCCGCACCGCCATCTGACGGATAGTGTAGTCGGCCGTATCGATCCAGAGCGCGACCGGCAGGCCCGCCCCGAGTTCGATCGTCAAGGCCCGCGTGCGCTCCGGAGGCTCGATCGAGGCAAGCCACGTATCGTTCCGGTCCACTCCACCTTTCACCGAGAGGACATCATCCGGGGCGAGCGAGCCGTCGATGATAGCGGTCACATCAGGGAGTTTGTCACCGGCCGCGATGGTCTGTGAGGCGGCATTGCCCATCCCCGGGCCGAGGTTCCGAAAGCCCGCGAGACTCCCCGGCGCCGGAGCCTTCAACACGCGGCCGAACGCCGGCAACTCGATGTAGACGGTCTCCCCGTCGCAGACCGTCCTTGTCGCGCTTGTTCCCTCCCCCTGCGACGAGGCAACGCGGTTGGGCGCCTCGTAGGAGAGCGAGGATGGCATTGCCTGCTCGACATGGGAGCCGCCCACCTCGCCCTCGACGACGACGGTGCCGACGGCGTAATAGGTCGTGGCGCCGTGGTAGGTGTCAAAGACGCGGGCGAGCACTCTGGCCGGACCCGAGTCGAGATAGCCTCGCCCGACGATGGCGGCAAACAGCACGAGGACGACAATCAACAGCCCCAGCAGCAGGTATGTCAGCCATGTCGGGGCTGTGCGGGGGTCCGGCGTTTGAGTGGTGCTGGCATCATCCATGGTTGTTCAACTCTGCGTTAGCTATTCTGCGTTGGTCTGGCGGTCCCGAACGCCGGCTGTTTCCGCCACGGTGCTACCGCGTTCGGTTCTCGTACACATGCACGCCCCACGGCTCGAAGCTCGCCTGCAGCACGCCGTCGGTGAGCTTCACTATCCCGCCCTCGAAGAGCACCTCGAGCGGCGCGCTCGGCGGCAGCGTCCTGGGGCGCAGCGAGACCTCACAGCCCTGTGTCTCGGACTCGTTGACGGCGATGATCACCGTCTGGCCGGGGAGCTGCTTCTCCCAGATGTGGACCCTGACGCCGTCGGCCGGCTCCTCGACCCATGTGTGCACTTCGCCGTCGGCGGTCAGCACGGGCCGCAGGCTCTTGATGTCGGCGACCACGTGCTTGAGGCCCTCCCACGCGTCCGGCACATGGGCCACGGTGTAGTAGCTCTTGCCGGCGTGCCCCCACCACCACCATTCAAGCCCGCTCGACCCATGCGCGATGGCCATGAATGCTGCTGCCCGCATGTGCCGTGGAGTGGGCGTGAACTTCTCCGGGTCCGGTTCGCCCCCCTCCTTCAGCAGGCCCGTCTGCTGCCTGTCATAGCAGTGGAGGATCGCCGAGATCGGGGTGCCCGGATTGAGCATGCCCCGGTGCCGCTCGATGCGCTGCTGCACGTGTGCGGGGGCGCCGTATACCTGCGTCCAGTGGACGTCCAGGGTGTCCTTGTACTGACTGACCGCATTATCGCCCGCGCAGGTCACAATCACCGGGTGATACGGGTCGAGCGTCTTGATGAGTTCATACTGGTGCTGCAACAGCGGCGGCGCGACATACTGATGGGCCAGGTCCGGCTCATCGAACAGGTACCACGCGAACAGCCCCGGATGCCGCATCAGGGCGCCCACGCGCTCGGCGATGAACGCGTCATCGCCGGCTATGAGCCTGCTGCGGTTGAAGCCGATGAAGGCCTGCAGGCCGTGGCTCTGAGCGGCATCGAGGTACTCGATGGCCGTCTCGTTCGTCCCGGCCCCGTCCCATGTATACGCGTGCACGAAGTCGAAGCCGGCCTCGGCCATCGTGGCCATGTGCTCGATGCTCACGCCATACATGCCGAGGAGAAACTCCTTGCCGCCCTCCCGCTGTACGCCGCCCTCGAGCGCCCACTCGGTCTTCGGCAGCGGCTCCGAGTAGGTGAAGAACGCCTCCGCTTCCACCGAGTTTCCTGCCGCGTCCGTGGCCCGCACCCGGAGGCGGTTCAGTCCCGGTGTCCAGTCGGTGTTTGGAGTATAGTCGACCCGCGTCGCGCGGACGGTCACGCCCTCCGTTACCTCAATCCCGTCAACGAGCAGGCGGACGTCGGTGACGGCGACGTTGTCTCGATAGCGGATCTGGACCGGCTGGCGCGGCTCGGAGAGGTAGGCGTGGCGCACGTCGATCTCCGGCTCGGTGCAGTCCTGATCGATGCCTGCCGTCTGTTCGAAGCGCCACACCGGCGAGTTGACCTGGTAGCCGGGCGCCTGTACGCGCCAGTACCACTTGCCGGGAGCAATCGGGGCGGCAGTCCGCGCGAGCCCACCCAGTGCGTCCGCGGGCACCGTGATGACCCCCGTGGCAAATGACTCATCCTGCGAAAGCTCGACGACCGACGGCGCGGTCACTCCCAGACTCCACCGGAAAGTGGGCGTGTTGTCGGCGATAGTGTGACCGAACGCGGGCTCATCCATAACGACATTGTGCTGGACCTCGGTGAGCTTCACGTCATCGAACCAGGCAGTCCCGAGCCCCCGCAGAGCCAGGAAGATGGTGGCATAGCCGGCGTCATCGGGGGCGCGGGCAGGCTTGCTCCGTACGAGCTTGAAGTCACTGGTGCCGTATACCCCGTCNNTGCCCCGGCGGCAAGCCACTTCTTCTGCGGGTCGGTGAACTCGATGATGATGGTCCCGCCGGTCGCTGGGCGCCCGCCGAGAACCGCCGGTTTCACGTCCGCAGTGCGGATCATCGCCTCGACCTCGTAGAACGCCCCCGGCTTGACCGGGATGTTCTGCGTGAGGTACACATTCCCCGCATCCGTCTCCGCATTCGTCAGGCTGATGCGCGCGGAGGCCGTGCCTGCGTGCTTCACATCGGTATCCAGAGCCGCGCGGGGGTTGCTGCTCCAGTTCTGGAGCGTGCCGGCCTCGAAGTCGCCGTTGGGGACCTCGACGGCCACGCTGACCGTCGGCGACTGCGAGTAGAGCGCGGTGCGGGCCTCGATCTGTCCGGGGTCGGCCGGGATGATCTCAAATGAGATGCTCTCCTGGTAGCGTACGGGCGTATCGCCGGTCGAGTTCATCACCTTGACCAGGAACAGACCGCTGCCCTGTCCAATACGGTTCTGTATCTGGAAGCCACTCGTGCAGGTGAGAATGACACTGCGCTCCGGCTGCTCGAAGCGTATCACCCTGGAGCCGGATGGTGGCCTGAGTGGCGTTGCCAGGTCGAGAACCTGGGCGACCCCATCGGTCACCATGTAGCACCCGGTCTCCGTCGCCCGGACGGCGGAGGGATCGATCTGAACGGAGTACTCACTCGGGCCGGCGGCGGCGACGGTGGTGTCCAGGCTCAGCGTGCAGCCCTGCGGCGTGAGGGTGAGCGCCAGTTCGGCCGACTGGTCGTCGGCAACCGACTTCGCCCACGTCGCCGAGGTATCCGTGCGCGTGAGTTCGGCGCCGCCCATGGTGAAGCGGGTGCCTTTCCACTCCGGCCGATAGCCGACGATCTGGCCCTGGCGAAACACAGGCTCCCCCTCGAACGTCACCAGTGTGGGGCCGGAGGGGCCGAGCGTGGCCTGCCACGGGCCGACAGTCAGCCCGTCATCGGCGGAGGCCGGCACGTACAGCCACATCAGGGCGACCAGCAGCATCACAGCTCTCCGTGTCATCAGAGACACCTCCTGTTCGAGGATGTTTGACGAGCTGCCGCCCGGTACCTGCAGGAGACGATGGTCTGGGGCCGGATTCCGGCACGTGTTCGCTGCAGCCATGCCGGCTGGAGGGCATTGAGGATGGTCGGCGCCTGACGAATTCAGATTGTGAGTTCATTGAACTTGACCGCGGCTCGTGCGTACTATAATAATATAATGATATACACAATTACCCACTCTTCCAGGACGGTGATGGCCAATGCCATGGAACCTGCCGGGTGAGGTCAACGACAGAACCGTGACCATCTTCATGACGGGCGCGGTGTGCACGCAGCCGGCCCAGTTGTTGCAGAGCACCCACGCCACACGGGTCATCCAGAACTACATCGACGAGTTGCGCAGGCGGCACTCAGAGCAGTTGGGCATCTTCGAGGGCCTTGATGTCGAGGGCGATGTGGACACCCCCTCGCCCGCCGCGGAGATGCTCGCCAAGACGCTGTCGCTATTGACCGACATGACGGCGGATGACCTGTGCGTGCGGGCTCCCGACTGCGCGCCGCTGGTGCGCGACCAGTTGGCGCTCTCAGACCTCGTCATCGACCTGTACAACCACTGGCGCGGCTATGAGCGCTACATGATCTTCGAGGGGTCCGCCGATGACTCGCGCGACAGCTCGGTCGACGGCCATACTCCCTTCATCTACAACAACCAGGACCTCACACTGCTGGTGCGCGAGGCCTACCGGCGGCTGAAGCGGAACCTGAAGGGTCAGTGGCCGCGCGTGTACCACCAGACTCCGGGCGGCGCGAACATGAGCCTGCTTGTCGAGAAGATCAAGTGGAACTGCCCGGGCGGGCTGTATGAGCAACTGAAGGATATCCGGATGGTTCGCCTCGCCATCCTGACCTCCCCCGTGGTGCTCTACCCCCGGGCGAACAAGCGCCGGGGCAAGTTCATCGAGGTCGATGAGCATCCGCTCCGGGGTGTGACACTGGATACCGACCGCTGGTTCTGCATGCCGGTCCGTGTCGGCGAGCTGAACTTCCACGTCTACTTCGATCGTGAGTACCTGTCGCTGGGTGTGAGCCTCACCAACCTCTTCGAGATCTCCGGGCATGATGAGGCGCGGGCGAAGCCCGACGGCATGCTGGTCTTCGGTATCCCGGCCGAGCAGATGGGGCCGGATGAGGCCGTCTTCCACATTGATGATGCCAACGACATCGCGCTGGGCGCAATCGTGAAGTCGCCCGATGTCGACTACTTCGGCTACTTCAAGAAGATGATGCTGACGCTGCACAACATGGTGATGATGCGGCGTGGCCGCCTGCCCCTGCATGGCGCCATGGTGCGACTGAAACTCAAGAACGGCCCCGAGGAGGGCATCATCGTCGTCGGTGATTCGGGCGCGGGCAAGTCGGAGACGCTCGAGGCATTCCGGGAGCTTGCCGACGAGTGGATATCCGACATGACGGTCATCTTCGATGACATGGGATCACTGCTCATTGACGGAGACAGGATACTCGGCTACGGGACCGAGATCGGCGCATTCCTTCGCCTCGACGATCTTGCGCCCGGGTATGCGCTCGGCCGCTTCGACCGGAGCATCTTCATGAATCCCCAGGCGCACAATGCGCGCGTGGTGCTGCCCATCACTCCGTACGCGCATGTGGTGGCAGGGTCGCCTGTCTCGATGATCCTCTACGCCAACAACTACGAGCCGGTGACCGACGAGACACCGGTGCTCGAGTTCCTCCGCAGGC
Source organism: Armatimonadota bacterium (assembly GCA_003542955.1). GTDB lineage: Bacteria > Armatimonadota > Zipacnadia > Zipacnadales > UBA11051 > UBA11051. Next base: position 11,698 of record DPJP01000062.1, on the reverse strand, counting down.
CCGCCGACTCGCTGAGGGTGTTCGGTGAGGGCATCCGGGCGGCGAAGGGCACCACCGATGAGAAGGGTCTGGTGCGCACCTACTTCGCCAACCCGTTCGGCCCCGACCAGCGACGCGACCTCCACGAGCCGCTCGCGGAGCGCTACTTCACCGCCGCGCACGATCTGGGCATCACGGTCGGGCAGTTGCGGACGCGTCTGGGCATCGAGGGTATGGAGCGCGAAGGGCCGCGACAGGCCGCCGAGGCCCTCTTCGAGTACCTCACCCGCAGTGGCAGGAGATAGCACCGAACGGCCGGAGAGCGCAGAGCGAAGATGAAACAGGGACTCCTGGAACGGGGTCCCTGTGACGTATCCGGGGCGGCGATCCGGTGTGGCGGCAATCTACTGCCTGGTCACGACTACGCCCTCGAAGTCGAACGCTACGTTGAGCACATGCAGGTGCTGGGCCTCGAGCCTGTCGCGGCAGTTCTCCTTGGCCTGTTGGTCTCTGGCGATGAAGAGGATGCACCCGCCGCCGCCGGCGCCCGTGGGCTTGCCGCCCAGCACGTCAGGAGCCGTGAGGTCGAAGAGCTGCTCGATCTGCTCGTTGCTGGTGGAGGCATCCAGGTCTCGCATGTAGTGCCGCTGCGCGCTGATGATATCGGCGAGCCTCTGCAGGTCCCACTGCTCCATGGCGTCTCTGGCCTCATAGGCGGACTGCCGGAGCGAGAAGAGCGCGTTGAGCGTAGTCTGGTTGCCGGCGCGGAAGTTGCCCCACACGTTGCGGTGGATGTTCGATGACAGGCGGGCCTTGCCTGTATAGCACAGCAGCATCAGCGACTCGAGCTCGGCGAGCCTGTCGGGGGCGATATTGACGGGCTCACCGGTTACGCCCTCGGAGGTGAACTCGAACAGGTTGATCCCGCCGACGGCGGATGCGTACTGGTCCTGCTTGCCGCCGATGATGCCGAGCGTCTTCTCGGTCTCGTAGGCCAGTTCGGCCAGGTGCATCTTGTCCTCGCGCGTAGTGACTTCCTCGCGCCGGACCAATGCGAGCCAGACAACGTTGAGCGTGGCGGAGGTGCCGAGCCCCGAGCCGGTCGGAATCGAGGTGCCATACTTCACCACCAGTGGGTCGCGGTCACCGATGATGTACTTGCCGGCGGGCCCGGAGACCCGCTGTGGGCCATTGAACAGCCCCTCCTCCTCTCCCTCGGCGGTCTGCAGTTGGCCCTCGACGTACACATTGATGGCGGCATTGAGGGTGGCCCCGCCGAACGGCTCTGCGAAGTAGGACACATCGGTCCAGGCGCCGGCGAAATCGATGCGAACAGGTGCTTTGGCGGAAATGAGAATTGTCGTTCACCTCGCTCAGTATCGTGACCGTCTCGGGCGGCCCGACTCGTACATGCGAACACACTGCTCAGGCGCCGCACCGGGAGGAGACACGCGGGAAATTGACATCCCGTCAGTCGCCCCATATACTACCATCACACGTGAGTGGTTTCAACCGTTTGTGTCCGCCGCGGGGGCGACCCGGAGTCGCTCCCCGCGTGCGTCAGACCCCGCTGCAGACCATCCCGGGCACGCTGAGCAATGCCTCGTCCGGATGCAGGTCGCCGAGTGACCTGTGTCGAATGCTCCGCGCGAGTAGCGTGCTACCATTGCACCACGCAGTGACAGGAGTCCCTCCCATGGTTCGATGTCGCACCGCGTTATGGGCGAGCATAGTTGCATCGCTGGTACTGACCGTGTGCCTGGGCGCCGCCGTTGCGCAGCAGCCGCCCGCGGCCACGACGTTCGCGTCCGCGACGGAGAGCGCGTCTCCGCCGGCCGCGCCGTCGCTCACGGTGCTGACCCCGGGCAGCGAGTTGACGATCACGGTGTGGACCGGGAGGGCGGTGCACGTCTTCACGCGGGCGCGCATTGCCGCGGATTCGACGCTGACCCTGCCCAGGCTCGCACCACTCAGTATCGGCGGCAAGAGCCTCGCCGAGGCGTTGACGATCATCCTCGAAGCCTACCGCACAGTCTACCCGGAGTGCTCGGTCGATGCCGTACCAACTCTGCTGGTGGCGCCCGAGCAACCGCTGTTCGGCACACAACCGGCCCGCCCCGGCGGCACTCCAGCGCCCGCTGACGGCCCGACCAGACCCGCAGGCATCGTTCAGCCTGCCCCTTCACTGCCGACCACGGCCCCGCCCGGTACCGCCCCCATCGAGCCCGTCATCCCGCCGACGCCGCGCTCGACGCCGGTGAACCCGGCCGAGGCCTTCGCGATGCTGCCCCGGTTCGGCGCCGATGCGTTCCTGAACCCCCAGGCGGAATCGGCCGCGCCCCCTGCCGCCACCAGACCCACGGCGACATCATCGACCGAGGTGCCGGGGACGGGGACTGAACCCGCGTGGAGTCCGCTCGCGAACGTGCCCGTTCCCGCCACCTATGAGATCGGCCCCGGCGACGAACTCGATGTGCAGGTCTGGAGCCGCAACAGCATGCGCAGCCAGACCAGGGCGGTGGTCAGTGCCGATGGCGGGATCAGCGTGCCCATCATCGGCCAGGTAGTGGTCTCCGGGAAGACGCGCGGACAGCTGGGTACGGAACTCGGGGCCCGGCTGGCAACGTACTACGATCAGCCCACAGTCGTCATCGAGCTGCTCAGGCAACGCACCGTCGAGGTCTTCGTCAGTGGCAGCGTCGTTCGCCCCGGGCGCCTCAGCCTGCCGCCCAACGCCACGGTGCTGACGGCGCTGTATGCCGCCGGCGGACCGTCGGACACGGGCTCCTACCGTCACATCAGGCTGCTGCGGGCCAACGGCAAGGACACGGAGATTGATCTTTATGACTTCCTGATGTACGGGCGACGCGGCGCCGACGAGCCGCTCGCGACAGGCGATCGGCTCTTCGTTCCCTCCGTCCGTTCCGAGATCGGGATAGCAGGCTCCGTCCGGCGGCCGGCCCGTTACGAGATCTATGACGCGATCACCGTCGCGGAGGCGCTCGAAATGGCATCCGGACTGCGCCCCGACGGCTATGCCGGGGGAATCGAGGTCTGGCGCCCCGACGGTCGCACCGCGTGGGCGCTGGTGAGGGCGGATGCCACCAGGCCCGACGAGTTCGGAGCCCGGATGCAGCTCCATGACGGCGACCTTGTGAAGGTCGACGCGCTCGTAAGTGAGGCGTTCGACGCCGTCGAGGTCCGCGGCCCGGTCCACCGCCCCGGCATGTACCAGGCGACCTCCGGCCTGACGGTCTCCGCACTGCTCAAGCAGGCTCAGGGCCCCACGCCCGAGGCGTACATGGAGGAGGGTGTCATCTGGCGGCTCAACGATGACCTCGACTATGAGATCGTGCGCTTTTCCGTCCGTGATGCTCTCGCCGGCGCCGCCGACCCCGCCCTGCAGGCGCGCGACATCGTGCACCTGTATCTGGAAAGCGATGTGCAGGCTCCGGCCACCGTGCAGATCGAGGGCGCTGTGCTGCGCCCCGGCGTGGTTGCCTTCATCCGGGGCATGCGCGTGCGCGACATCATCCTCGCGGCCGGTGACCTGTTGCCCGGCGCCTACACCGAGCGTGCAGAGGTGCTGCGCGTGACACCAGACCGAAAGACGCTCATCGCTCCGGTCAACCTCGCGCGCGCCATCACAGATTCGGATGCGGACAACATCCCGCTGCAATCCGGCGACATAGTGAAGGTTTACTACCGCAGCCAGGTGACGGGCCAGAGCCTCGCGCACATCGCCGGATGCGTCCAGAAGGAGGGCAGCTACCCGCGGTATGAGGGGATGAGGGTATCAGACCTGATCATAGCCGCCGGTGGCCTGCGGCCGGAGTTCAGTGGCAGCGTCCGCTTCACACCCGGGCGTTTTGCCGGCCCCAGTACAACCCGTGATCTCAGCATCGCGGGCACGGGAGATGCCTTCACCATCGAGCCCGACCTGGTGCTCTCCGACGATGACCATGTCGGCGTGATGAGCCGGCCGGACTTCACCATCGTCCCCGAGATCGCCCAGGTGCAGGGGCGCGTCCAGTCGCCCGGGACCTACGCGCTGCGCGCGGGCAGCGACGCCCCAGACGCGGACACAGTGTATGATCTGCTACAACGGGCCGGCGGCCTGCTGCCCGACGCCAACCCCCGCGGTATCGTGCTCTACAGGCTCCGCGATGAGGTGCTCCCGGAGGCGAATCAGGCTGAACTCAACTACGTGCTGTCGATTCTGAACCGGGAGAGCGCCCAGGTCGACGCCGCGTTGAGCGACGCCGACCAGACGCAGTTGCTCTCCAGCAGCGCATCCGAGGAAGTGGCACAACTCCTCGGCACCTCGCAGGGAGCGCTACTGGTGGTGCCGCCCCGCCGCCTGGGCATCGCTCAGTGGATCAAGGCAGTGCCCCTCGACGGCGAGCGGCTGCTTGCGACCGAGGGCAGACAGGGCAACCTCGCGCTCCACCCCGGTGATATCCTCCGGGTCCCGAAGACCGTCGACTTTGTCACCGTGATCGGGAGCGTCAACTCGCCTCACGCGGTGCCATATGTCGGCCAGCGTAGGGNNCTACGTCCAGATGGCCGGCGGCCCGACTGATGACGCAGCCATGGACCGCATCATCGTCATGCGCGCCAACGGCGCGACGCTGCCCGCGGACCGGGCGAAGGACATCCAGCCCGGCGACGTCATCGTCGTGCCCTCCGAGCACATGTTCCGGGCCAAAAGAGTGGGCGGCGGATGGACCGAAACCCTCCGCTCCCTGCTCTCGATCGCCGCAGCCGCGCTGGCCTTCTGAGCGGCCGGCGTACCCCAGGCACAGGTCGGTTCACAACGGCCCGTCCCACGACGCCGCACACCCGGCGTCCTCTATGAGGCGGGCCGTTTTGCCGCCACCGCGTGCACGCGCCGAGTGTTACCGGCAGTTGGCAGAACGTTTGCCGCCCGGTGTGGTTGCGGTGCCAATATTGCACTCGGAGGTGAGCCCAATGTACCTGGCGCTACACGAGGAACTCGACCTGCAACACCGAACCGAAGTCGCAATAGAGCTGCTCTACCGCATCGAGGAGATGGAGGCGCGTCTGGCCGACCTCGCCATCGAGGAGGCAGGGCTCGAGGCCGGCATCTTCGAACTCTCGCGCGAGCAGGCCGAACTGCTCAACAGCGAGGCTGACGCCCGATGACAGCAACCATTGCCCGCGCGATCAAGTGCCGCCTCAAGCGGGGCAACTTGCTCGCCGCCGCGGAGAGCGGCGACTGCACCACGCTCCGCAAGCTGCTCGCACTCGGCATCGACCCGAACAGGGAGTTCAGGCAGGGATGGACGCCGCTCGAGCGAGCCGTCTGCTGGGGGCAGACCCGCGCGGTCGAGGTACTGCTCGAGCATGGCGCGGACGTCAACGCACGAGATGAAAACGGCGCGACACCGCTGCACCATGCCGCTTTCGACGGCAACCGCGAGATCGTCTCGATGCTGCTGTGGTACCTCGCGGACAAGCACATCGAGGACCGTTACGGCCAGACTCCCTTCGAGTACGCGCGCTTCAACAACCACCCGGACGTCTGCTGGCTGTTGACCTACAACCGAACCTGAGCGACCGGCGCCACACCAACCAGCGGCCACCGGCAAGTCCGGTGGCTCGCGCCTTTTCCGGAGCGTGATGCCGGCCGTTGCCGTCGCGCCCTACAGTTCGCCGATCTTCGCCATCACCCAGTCCGCCATCTGCGTGGCAAGCCACTCATGGCCCTGCGCATTCGGGTGCGCGCGATCACCCATGTACTGCTCCCACGCAACTCGCCCCATCGGCTTGATCGACCCGGCAAGGTCCAGGCACTCGAGGCCCTGCTCCGCGCAGACCTCCCGTACACCCTCCGCGTAATCATCCATCATCACAAAGCGTGCGTGGGCGCCGGGGAGTGTCGTGATCGGCACAATCGCCGAGTGCCCGCCGGTCAGTCTCCGAATCCGCACGGTGTAGTCGGTGAGCGAGTACTTGAAGAACTCCTTCGTCTGCACGCCGGACTTGTCGTTGTACCCGTAGCAGATCGACACGATGTCCGGCGGCTGCCCCGCCAGGTCACGGGGCGCCCACACGCGGGCATCCCAGATGCGCGCTCCACCGACGGCGCGACTCTCAACCCGAATGCCATCATAGCCCAGCCGCTCCCGCAACAGCCGCTGCAGCACCACGGCATACTGCTGGTTGTACTTGTCCGGAAGCCCGGTGCCGGCGGTGATCGAGTCGCCCATGCAGTACCACACGACCGGCTGCTTGTTCTTCATCCTCCCGAGCGCCTCGGACAATGGGGCTGACGGCGGAGCCGGAGCCGCCTCCGGCGCATCGGTAATCAGCTCGACATTGTCGATCGAGAAGGTGTACTCAGGCATCGGCTCGTTGTTCCACAGGAGATACCAGCGTGTGCCGAGGGTAATCGTCCCCAGCGCGGAGGGAGGCGCCCCGCCGGGGCTCCCGATCGGCATCGCCTGGTTCATCGGCACAAGCTCATCGAGCCTGCACGTCACCTGGCGCCACTGGGTATCTTTCAGAGGGAACCACATCTCGTAGATGAATCCCCCGTCCGAGCCGAATGCCACACAGCCGTATCCGTCGGAGCCGTCCCCCTTCAGCCACAGGCGGATACCGTTACACTGGTCGAGCGCCTCGACATCGCTGAAGACCTCAGTCTCCGACGGTACGGTCACCTTTGCCCTGGGAGCGAGAGTGACCGTAACGGCGCCCTCGCCGACTGCGGCGGTATCGGCGGCAACCACACTGGTCTCCGGGGGCACCGCCGTGAACCCCTTGCGCGCCTTGACCGCCTCGAGGTCGTCGAATGTCTCGATGCAGTAGGGCTGGGCGAGTGCGAGGGAGCAGCAGCAGATGAGCGCGAGAACGGCCAGACTGGTCCGCATGGGCTATATCTCCGAGTAGTGCAGACATGGCAACGAGAGACACACTATTCGCGGCGGAGGCGCCATGACCTGCTCGGCGGAGGGTCAGGACGGGCGGACCGCCCAACGACCACCCCGGGCACTCCAATAGCAGCCGACCTGCTCACGGGCGAAACACAGACAACGAGTTGACCGACGGCGGACGGTGCAATTCGCCCGGCAGGCGTTTGCCTCTCACTTGGCCGGCGGCACCTCCCACGAGTGCAGGTTCACGCCCGTCGAGTAGTAGATGCGACCATCCAGGTACGCCCCACCATTGGCCGGCGCGCGGGGAGGCTCCGCCCGCAGAGTCACCGCACACGTCTTCGGGTCAACCTCGGCGATGCCCTTCTGGAACAGCATGAAGATGCGACCATCCGGCGAGGGCACGAAAATGCGCGGCCCCTGCTGGTGTACCGCAAGGCCGAGGCGCCCCTCCAGGTTCTCCTGGTGGACGATCTGCCGCCGTTGCGCATCGAATGCGAACAGCAGCGTCCGGTCGGCGATGCCGAAGACCATGCCCTCCGCGGTGCAAATCAGGTCTGAGTAGCGTTGCACCCCATCAATGGCTGCCTCCCGCCACTCGACCTGCTTCGTCTCCATGTCCATGATGAGCAGTTCAGCTACGNNCCCCCCATTGCCGGCTCCCTGCTGGTCCCGACGAGTAACTTGCCGTCCGGCAGCGGCGCCAGGCATGCAGTCGAGTGCCAGGGCGCCAGCGTCTCGTGCGAGATGATCTCGGCCGTTTGCGTCTCGGTATCGTAGAAGACCAGTCCGCCGCCGGTGCTGCCGTAGCCGGGTGTGCCGCCGTAGATGACATGCCTGCCGTCAGGGTGTGCTAGAATCGTGTACGGGCGGCCGACGCCCGGGTGTGCGTAGGTCTGCTGCAGGTAGCGGGGGTTGCTTTCGGGCTTGTTCTTGTCAGTACCCACCCACTCCTTCGCCGGGTCCCACTCGAGCAGCACGCCCTCGGTGTAGCTGGCGGCATAGAACCGCTCGCCCTGCGTCGTCACAACGTTCCACTGGCCGTAGCAGTCTCGGCGGACCCACTCGTCCGTGCGCGGGTCGTAGCTGAAGAACCATGAGGGGATGTACGTGCCGCCGGCGATGGTGCCGTTGGGGGCGGCCGCGACGCCCATCGCCGACCCTCCCTCGCCGTCAATGTGGAACTGAAGCTCACGAGTCTGGCCGGTCTCCGGGCTCTCGACCACGAGTCTCCCCTCGATCAGGTCGAGATTCCTCACGCGTTCACCGTTGGGCAGGTTATAGTGTGCCAGGCCCTGGCTGCCGGCGATGATCGGCTTGCGGCTGAGCTTCGGCTCGGCATCGAGCATGGTTGCCTGTCCGCCGTGCAGTTCGAACCAGCGCCGCGCCTCATCGCCGACAGGCGCGTATCCGTAGACCTTGCCGTTGTTGTCGCGGATGACGCCCAGCCCGCCCGCGCCGACCACCTTCTCCTCCGGCACCACGGTCGTAACCACGCCCGTCTGCGGATTCAGCATGAATATCTGCCCCACCGCCAGGCCGATGCCGATGTACACCCAGCCCTGGTCGTCGGCTGCCATCGCGCGCGGGTACTGCGCGGATGGATGTGTGCTCACCGGTCCCCAGTCGCGCATCTGACCCGTTGCGGGATCGTAGCTGACCACGTCGGCGTTGGGGTAGACGGCTGCCCAGATGACCCCGCCATCGTCCTCGGTCATGCTCATGGCGGAACGCGCAGGGCCCGCCTGCACGAAGCTGAACTCCCGCTTGAGCGGATCGAACTCTATGAAGTGCCCGCCCATGTAAGTGTAGTAACGGCCCTTATTCGAGAGAATCGAGGCGAACGGGCAATCACTGGCGATCGGCCGGGGAATCTGTTCTATCTCGCCCGTCTGCGCGTCGATGACGGCTAACGCGTAGGCATAGCGATGATCGAAGAGCCACACCAGCACGACGTTGTTGCCCTCGCCGTCAACAGTGCACACGGTGCCGCGGCTGGTTGTCGCCTGGGCGAAGCAGCCGTGATCGCGGAAACCGTTGCCGAGGTCCTTCGTCTGTGCATGTGCCGCAAAGGCCGCGGCAAGCAAGCCACAGAGAGCCAGTATCCTGATGAGTTCATAATATGATGGATGTGTCATCGTCANNTATTTCTGGGTCTCAGCATCCTGGCCGGCAGCCGCAAGGGACAGTCGCCAATGGTCGGCGCAGCCCACGGGCCTCGTAGGCCTTCCTCGGCCTCCACCCCTGCGCCTCACCACGCGGGGCCGCCGGGGCAGTGACGCTGCGCGGACTCGATGGCAGCATCCATGTTGCCATCCGGCGTGCCGCGCCCCGGATAGAGCTGCACATGCGAACACCCGCATTGCGCGAACTCCGCTATCCGCTCGTCGATCTGCGCCGGCGTGAACTCGAGCATCTCCTGGGGAGTGAGCTGCGTCCAGAAGTTCTCGCCCATGATCTCGTACATCTCCTCGAGCGTCAGCAGCTCGCAGCCCGCGCCGTGGAACACCGTGATACCCAGCTCTTCACGCGCGATGCGCAGGTGCTCGGCTCTCAGCAGCTCACTATGCATGAAGCGGCTCTGGTTGCCCGCATAGAGGCGCTCATAGACCGGGAGGGCGAACTCGCGAAACATCGCCGGGGAGAGCAGGCCGGCGTAGTCATCACCCACATACGTGGTGCCCGAGTATGTCGCCCCGCGCAGCGAGGCATCGAACTGCCCGAGTGCCTGTTGGGCGTCCACGATCCGGTCGAGCACACGCCGCGCGCCATCCGGATTCTCGACGAAGCCGATGAGCACCACACTGTTGGTGATCTCCATCGCGGAGCTGATTACAGCCCCGCTGTAGCCGCCCATGCCCACCGTGTAGCCCTGGTCACGGTAGTACTGCCATGCCTCGTACCGCCGAGCCATGAGGCCCTCCGTGCGCGGGTCACCGATGCGTATCTGGTCCGCGTCCGCGACATTGGTGATGAGCGGCTTGCTCGTATCCACGTAGGGGATCTCATCAGCGTCAGGCTCGATGACCTCCATCCCCAGGAAGGAGACGAAACTGCAGCCGGGCATGTCAACGCCGGGATGCATGAAGCGCCCGACGCCCCAGCGCCGCTCCGCGTACTCCTTCGCGGCCAGTTGCGCCTCGAGCATCACCGCCGGGGAGCCATAGTACTGCTTGTACGTGACCCCGGCATACTCGGTATAGGTGACGTTGCAGAAGGCGATATGCCACTTGGGTTGCATTGGCGGCTCCTCGTTCGTCGCGCTTCGCGGTCACGGTGACGGAATCGACGTGATCTCCCGCGCTGTGGCCCATGTTGCTGCTCAGTTTGCCCAGATCGAGTACAGCCGCCCATTGGTCAGTCGCAGCTCCAGACGCACGGGCCTGTCGGCCGGCAGCGCGGGGAGGTCCGCGAGCAGCGGGATGTCAACGCCGTCCTCGTTCAGGATCTCGGTGCTGCAGCCATCGATCGGCTCGCCGCTCTCCGCGAGCACACAGACCTCCAATATGCCGAAGCGCACATCGGCGTTCACGTGGATGGTCTCAGCGTCGATCAAGAGCGGCCTGGTGACCAGCCACCCGGTGTCGAAGCTCGCCTCCAGCCCCGCAAAGCGGTCCACCGGCACGGAGCCCATCCCGACACCGCCGGTGAAGGGAAGGGCCGCAAGTATGCCGTCATCGGCGAGTCTGTGAATGCTGTTATGCCGCTCGTTGCGTCCTCCGTAGTAGAACCGCAGTTCGTCGCCCACTCGCAGTGGCTCGCTGTTGGCGGGGGAGTTGTTCATCCGGTCCCACTCGCCCACGCCGCCCACGGGGATGAAAGCGCTGCGGTCTGACAGCCGCTGGAAATGAATGCCATCCCGGCTGACGGCGAGTTGCAGGTCGAGGTCGAGGTGCTCCGGGTAGTTGTAGAACATCTGCACAAGGCCTATGTAGATGTCCTCGTAGGGGAACACGCTCATCCCATAGATCTCGTGCATCGGCCCGTCCTCGGTGTCACTGCTGAGGATGATATCACCGAACTCGGGCTCCCAGTGGATGAAGTCATCGCTCTCCGCGCGGGTGACGGCCCGCCCCCAGTGATGCTTGAGTTCCTCCTCGCTCCACTTCTGCCTGACCTCCGGCGCGATGTGCCGCCCCCGGCCGTAGAGCACCCATCTGCCGCTGCGCGGATCGCGCATCCAGGAGGTGTAGCCGTCGCCGGTGGCGTGGGTGACCCACCCCGGCTGCCGCTGCCAGTGGATGCCGTCGGGGCTGAAGGCCACCCCCAGCCCGCGCTGCTGGCCAGGATATGTCGGGTGCCCGTCCGCGCCCTCGTACTCGCGGATGAAGTGCAGAAAGCCCATCTTGAAGCGCCTGTCCGGGTCGGGATCGGAGTCATCAATGCTGACGCCGAAGAACTCGTAGAGGTCCTCGAAGGCTGCCGGTTGCTCGCCTTCCCCGCCGAAGGCGACGATGTTGGTGTCGGCACTGCCGATGCGGACGAGACCCAGTTCCGGCCCTTCCCACTCGACGCCGTCCTCGCTGGTGAAGTAGCACAATGCGGGCGCCCCGGGCTCGGCTCCGGCAGGAGCTGCGTCGAGCCCTCCCAGCGCCATGCACCAGGCCTTGTAGAGCCCATCGCGCGGGTCCTGAAGCACCGAGCCGAAGGCGATGTAGCCGCGGGGCTCCCAGTCTTCAGTTGGGCGAATCACCGGGTTGCGCGGATGCTTGCGGACCGGGTTGACGCGCAGACGCAGCCTCTCTGAGGTCGCTATCAGGTACTCATCAAGGAACAGCTCGTGTGTGGATGTCAGTGGGATCGGGATGGCAGTCATGTCT